>NZ_JAEPVT010000013.1:0-236170 GCF_027109195.1 Rhizobium sp. AG207R | reverse complement strand
ACACGAAAATGTCCGCGCCAATCGGTGCATCAGTTACGGCGTCATTTTCCTCGAGCATCGCCCTTTCTCCTGTTAGGTTAAACACGTCGAACCGTAACAGGAGGTGCGACTAGCCCCATAGGATCTCCCTCCTTTAGTATGAATACCATACTATATGGCAACCGGACTTATTTGGAAATATGGTAACACCCTACACGCAATCACTTCTGCTCTACGCCTACCAGGCTTCCGCACAGGCGCTCATCCAGACACTGCACGAGCGCGGTCATCCAGCCATCAGACCGAAGCATGGCGCAGTCTTTGCCAATATTGATGAAGAAGGAACCAGAGCCAGCCTACTTGCCGAAAGGGCGGGCATGGGCAAGGCCGCAATGGGCGAACTGATCGATGACCTGGAACGTCTTGGCTATGTCAAGCGGGTGCCGGTTCCTACGGACAGGCGCGCCAAGCTCGTCACCGCCAGGCCGGAGGCGCGGCAGGTGATGCAAATCGTTCACGAATTTAACGACGGGATCGAACGGCAATATCGTGAGCTGTTGGGAGAGCAAGCCTATCAGATATTGCGCACCGCCCTGCGGACCATCGCGGCAAAGGAGGACATACAGCCCAGAATTCGTTAAGGCAAAGAAGCAGGCAGATATTCAGGCGGCGCAACATCGCTGACAGCGCCGACCGCGCAGCGGCATGGACATCACAGGCTATTGCGAATGCTTGCGCAGGTCGAAGCTAAGACATGTCGCGCAGAAGTGTTCGGCGGCTTTGCTGCAGCGACTGCGCAATATCAAAGACCCAACGCGCGAGAAGCGAATCTCAAGGATCGCGATACGCTTTAGATAAGAAGATGCCAAGCTTGTTCTGGAATAGTGAAAAAATGGCGCACCCGAAGAGATTCGAACTCCTGACCCCCAGATTCGTAGTCTGGTGCTCTATCCAGCTGAGCTACGGGTGCGTGGCCGAAACGGAAGAAACCGTTGGCGTGGGCGGTTCTCTAAAGCCTCCCTTGAGGGAATGCAAGTGGATTTCTGAAAAAGATCGCGATTTTCGTGCATATTGACGCCAAGCAGCTGAAAACAATCAGTTTTCTTGGAGGCTTCTGCTGCGATAGTCATCGAGGGATACCGGGCGGTCGGGAATTTCGATGCGAAACTGCGTGCCGGCCGCCGGTTTTTCGACGAGCGCAATGGTGCCGCCATGGGCAAGGACGAGTTCACGGGCGATTGCCAGGCCAAGGCCGGTGCCGCCCGAGCGGGCTGAACCACGGAAAGCCGTGAACAGGTTCTCTCGCGCCTTTTGCGGCATGCCCGGCCCCGTATCGTCGACGGTAATGCTGACGACACTGCCGATTCGATGCGCCGAAACCGTGATCCGCCTGACGCTGTCGGGCTCCGCCTCGCCGAAAGCGATCAGCGCCTGATGGGCGTTGCGGCAAAGATTATGAATGACGCGGAACAGCTGCTCGCTGTCGGCATCGACCTCCAGGTCAGGGCTGAGCTGTTCGATGAACTCGATGCCGCTATCCGGATCGATCGCCAGAATATCGCGGACCTCCTCGACAAGCTCGAATATGCGAATCTTGCGCCGGCGCGGCGCCGATTCGGAGGTCTGGCCAAAGGAAAGAACTTCGGTCGTATAGCCGACGGCACGATCGATGGTGCGCAGCAGCTTCGGGGCGAAGCGCTTGACCATCGGGTCATCGACATCGACCAGGCGGTCCGACATCAGCTGCGCGGCCGAGAGAATATTGCGCATGTCATGGTTGATCTTCGACACGGCAAGGCCGAGGGCGGCAAGATTTTTCTGTTGCTTCAGCGTCTTCTGCAGCTGCGATTGCATCGAGGCCAAATGGCGTCCGGCAACAGCAAGCTCATCGCCGCCCTTGTCGGGAACGAGAACGCGGCCGGGATCCTCCGGATCATCGGAATAGGCCTGCATGCTGTCCGTCAGCCGGCGGATGGGACGAATCATCATGCGGTTGATCGCAAAGAAGATCAGTGTTGCGGTGAACAGCGAGATGAGAATGGACACGAAGAAGACGCTGGTCGAATAGGCAAGCATCGCATTGCGGAGACGTGTATCCTTCAGCACAACCTCGATACCGGTGTTGGCATCGCCGCCGACGGGGCCGAACACGCGGATGATGCGATTGCCGCCGAACAGCAGCGTATCGAGCGCATCCTTGATGGCGGTGAGCTGCGACACGTCGCTGAGATCGTATTTCTCATCGACAGAGGCTGGCATCTCGACCGTCGCCAGCAGGCGCGACGTGCCGTCCTTGCGCAGGACGATGGCCCGCGTGCCAGTCGCCATCAGCGTCTCCTTTTGCAGAGCACGCGGCAACTCGGCCGGCTGCAGGCCGTCGATGACGATGGCGGCGGCGGCGGCGGTGTTCAGCCGATCCTCCAGCCATCGCAGCCGCATGTTGGCGACCGACGGCACGAAGATCAGCACTTCCGCCAACGAAATGAAAACGACGGTGAGAATGAGAAGCTTGCCGGAGAGGCCGCCGAAAATGCCTGTGGGACGGCAAAGCTGGGACAGGCGGCGTTTTTCAACCTTGCCGTCCTTTACGGCACCCTTATCCTGCCCACTGTCCATTTCAATTGTCCCGCTTCGCCGCAAAGCGATCTGATGCGACCTGATCGAAACTAGATAATAGGCGATTGTCGGCTTTTTTCCAATCGGCTCCGGATTTTGGCACAAGACCAAGGCCGGCAACGATGCCCAAGCGCCGCAACCAGCCTCATATTGGTGAGATCAGATCGGCAGGATCAGAACTCTTCCCAGCCCTGCGCAGCGGCAGCCGGAGCAAGCGCTCCTCCGCCAAATGCAGTCGCGACTCTGTCGATCATGCGCCGGGCCGGCGAAGCAGCCGGGCGATGCGTCTCGGGGCGCGCTGGAACGGGAGCGGAAACATTGGCTGCGTCGACCTTGAAGCGCGAAACGAGGTGGACAAGGCCATCCGCCTCGGCTGCCAATCGATGGGTCGCGGCCGAGGTTTCCTCGACCATGGCGGCGTTGCGCTGTGTGACTTCGTCCATCTGGTTGACGGCGTTGTTGACCTCGGACAGGCCAGTTGCCTGCTCGCGCGCCGCCGTTGCGATCGAGTGTATGTGGTCGTTGATCTTGAGGACACGCGCTTCGATGGACGACAGCGCCTCGCCGGTCGCCTGCACAAGCTTGACGCCGATCTGCACCTCGCCACCGGACTTGCCGATCAAGGCCTTGATATCCTTGGCAGCTGTTGCGGAGCGCTGCGCAAGCTCGCGTACCTCCTGGGCAACTACTGCGAAGCCCTTGCCTGCCTCGCCGGCACGTGCGGCCTCGACGCCCGCATTCAATGCCAGAAGATTGGTCTGGAAGGCGATATCGTCGATCACACCGATGATCTGGCTGATCTCGCCCGATGCCTGCTCGATGCGTCCCATGGCGTCGATAGCGTTACGCACGACCGTGCCGGAACGGGCCGCATCGTCCTTGGCTTCGCTGACCATGACACTGGCTTCGCGCGCCCGCTCCGTGGAATTCTGCACGACGGAGGTGATCTGATCGAGCGCCGCCGAGGTCTCTTCCAGGGCGGCCGCCTGCTGTTCGGTGCGCTTGGAGAGGTCGTCGCTGGCGTGGCGGAGCTCGTTGGTGTTGGAGTTGATCGAACCAGTGGTCGCGCGTACCTCGCTCATGGTGCTCTTCAGCGTCGCAAGCGTCGTATTGACGTTCTGCTGCAGCTCGGCAAAGGCGCCCTGGAATTCGCCCTTCATCGCCTGGGTCAGATCTCCGTCAGCCAGGCTTGCAATGACGCGGCGGACCTCGCCGATTCCCGTGTCGACGCTGATCAGGAGCTCGTTGACGTTGCGCGCGAAGCGGTTGAGATTGACGTCACCGTAGTCCTTCTCGATGCGCTGGCTGAAATCGCCGGCTGCCGCGGCAGAAACTGCGAGAGACATGCTCGATTGAAGCTCGTCGCTCTTGGCGCGCATGGCTGTTTCTTCGGCATTCATGCGGCGCACGGCATTGCCGTTTTCCTTGAAGACGTCGACGGCCGCGGCCATCTCGCCGATTTCGTCCCGGCGGCCGGCAAACGGCACCTCGATATCGAACTGGCCGTTGGCGACATTCTTTATCGCATCCGTCACCTTGCGGATCGGGCGGCTCAGGTGGACGGTTCCGATATAGGCTCCGAGGCCGACGCCCGCCACGATACCGGCAATCATGATGCCGAGGACGACCCACAGGACGTTGCTATGAAAAGCTGCAATCTCGGCTTCGGCTTTCGCCAGCTCCGCCTTGTCGGTCTGGACGATCGCATCGATCTCGGCCTGGAAAGCCTTGCGGTTGGCGCGGTTCGCCTCGTTGTTGCCCTGCTTGCCGGCGGCGTCCGGGCCATCGGTCACGCCGAGCCTGGCCGTTTCCGTGCGAAAGACGCGGAACTCCTGGGCGCGGGCCTGCAGCTTTGCGAATTCGGGCTTCTGCATCTCCGGCACCAGAGGCGCCCAGCTCGTCAGCACCTTGTCGATTTCGTCGAGATCGGCCATCAGCCCATCGGCAAAGGGTTTGGAATCCTTTGCCGCGGCAGCGGCATAGATGCCGCGCGCCTCCATGACCACTGCGGTCACGTAGCGATTCAGGCGCTCGCCCATGTAAGCGCGGCTCGCCGTATGCTCATAGCTCTGTAATTTCTGGTCATATTGATGCAACGCATAGAGGGCAGTGGCGCCAATCAGAAGCGCCGCCCCGGCCATGACAGATACAAGCAGATTTATTTTGCCGCGAATTTTCACAATACCCCTCCGGCGCAGATCCCATCCCCCATAAATCGATGGGTTTTACGACATAGAGCTAGATATCGGCTAAAATCATTAACGTTATATTGAAGTATTTTTAATCTAAACGTACGGCATTCCTAACTATACTTTCCATATATTTTAGAATATCCTCAATCTATATTTAAGGTTGCGCACATTCCGGCGAGCATTGCCGCCAAAGCACGTTGCCGCGGCCGATTGGCGCGAATTTGCCTGATTTCAAGGAATCTGCGCTCCTATAATTGACTTCCGGGGCCTTGATCCGTATAAGCCCGCGCACGTCCGGTCATGGAGCCTGCTTTTGCGGGCCAAGTCCGTTCGCCATAATCAACAACGCTCCTTGCTATTCAAAGCAAAGCTCAAGAAGGGCCGCACTCCGCGGTGTTTAAATAAATGAAGCGTACCTACCAACCATCCAAGCTTGTCCGCAAGCGTCGTCACGGCTTCCGTGCGCGTATGGCCACCAAGGGCGGCCGCGCGGTTCTTTCCGCTCGCCGTAACCGCGGCCGCAAGCGTCTTTCGGCCTAAGGGCCGAAGTGCCCGATAATCCAGGATGGCGGGCAAATTGACGAATGAACGACCCAAAAAGACTGTCGGGCGGCTGAAAAGCCGGCCGCAGTTTCTTGCAGTCCGCGAAGGCGAGAAGCGCAGAGGCAGCTTCTTTCTCATCGAAATGCTGGATCGCAAGACCGCCGACGCCGAACCCCGCGTCGGTTTTACCGTCACCAAAAAACATGGCAACGCGGTGGAGCGCAACCGCATGCGGCGCAGGCTGAAAGAAGCCGTGCGGCTTCACGCCGGATTTGCAATGCAGCCCGGACACGACTATGTGGTTGTCGCGCGACGCGAGGTGCTGACCGCGCCTTTCGAAAAACTGGCGAGCGAACTCGTAAGCCGCATCGAAACCAGGCCGAAACACCGGCGGTCGGAAAAGGACCGCTCCAGGAAAGTATGATGGAAAACAACCGCAATTACTTCATTGCAATTGCACTGTCTGTGCTGATTGTTCTCGGCTGGCAGTTTTTCTACATGAACCCGCGCCTTGAAGCGCAGCGTCAGGCCGAGCAAGCCGCCAAGCAGCACCAGCAGGCGCAGCAGGCCCAGACGACGCAGCCAGCTCCCGCGGGCACTGCGGTCAACGGTTCGCTGCCGGCGAATGGCCAGACGACCTCGGCGGTCCTCACCCGTGACCAGTCCGTCGAAAAGACCGCATCCGCGCGCGTTGTCATCGATACGCCGGCCCTTGCCGGCTCCATCAACCTGGAAGGCGCTCGCCTCGACGATCTCCGTCTGAAGGCCTATCACGAGACGGTCGACAAGAGCAGCCCGATCATCACCCTGTTCAGCCCGGCCGACACCAAGGACGGCTATTTCACCGAACTCGGCTATGTTGGCAGCGATGCGACCGGCGCAGTCCCAGGCCCTTCGACCCTGTGGAAGCTCACGAGCGGCGACAAGCTGACCGACAAGACGCCGGTGACACTGTCCTACACCAATGACAAGGGCATCACCTTCAGCCGCACGATCTCCGTCGACGATCGCTATATGTTCACGATCACCGACAAGATCGCCAACGCCAGCCAGGCGCCGATTGCGCTGTCGAGCTATGGCCGCGTCACCCGCTACAACAAGCCCGAGACGCCTTCCGCCTACGTCCTGCATGAAGGCTTCATCGGCGTTATCGGCGATGACGGCCTGATCGAGACCAAATATGCGTCTACCGAAAAGGAAGCCACGACGCCCGCCAAGGCGACCGGCGGCTGGCTCGGCATGACGGACAAGTATTGGGCTGCAACCATCGTGCCGCCGCAGTCGACCGCTTATGACGCCCGCTTCTCGCACTTCGCGGATGGCACGCCGCGTTATCAGGCAGACTACAAGCAGGATGCGATCACGGTAGCCCCCGGCCAGTCGATCGACCTGAAGAACCTCGTCTTCGCCGGCGCCAAGGAAGTTCCGGTCATCGACCGCTATGAGACCAGCTATTCGATCCCGCGCTTCGACCGCCTGATCGACTGGGGCTGGTTCTATTTCATCACCAAGCCGATGTTCAAGCTGATGGATTTCTTCTTCCGCTACTTCGGCAATTTCGGCGTCGCCATCCTCTGCACGACCATCGTCGTCAAGGCGCTCTTCTTCCCGCTCGCCAGCCGGCAGTATGCCTCCATGGCGAACATGAAGCGCGTGCAGCCGAAGATGGAGGACCTGAAGGCCAAATTCGGCGACGACCGCATGGCCCTGCAGCAGGCGACCATGCAGCTCTACAAGGAAGAGAAGATCAATCCGATCGCGGGTTGCTGGCCGGTGCTCTTGCAGATCCCGATCTTTTTCTCGCTCTACAAGGTGATCTACATCACCATCGAGATGCGCCATGCGCCGTTCTTCGGCTGGATCCGGGATCTTTCGGCTCCGGACCCGACCTCGATCGTCAACCTGTTCGGCCTGCTGCCGTTCGCGGCTCCGACCTTCCTGCATCTCGGCGTCTGGCCGCTGATCATGGGCGTCACCATGTTCCTGCAGATGCGCATGAACCCGACGCCTCCCGATCCGACCCAGGCGATGATCTTCAACTGGATGCCGCTGGTATTCATGTTCATGCTGGCAAGCTTCCCGGCCGGACTCGTGATCTACTGGGCCTGGAACAACACGCTCTCGGTCATCCAGCAGTCGATTATCATGAAGCGCCACGGCGTGAAGGTGGAGCTCTTCGACAATCTGAAGGGCCTCTTCAAACGAAAACCGGCACCATCGAAATGACGACAAAAGCCCTGCTTCGGTGGGGCTTTTCTTTATCCAGCGGCAGGTGCGATCGACGCCACCCCCAGCACCGATGCGCCGCCCATAATGGTCATCGCAATGCTGCGATCGAAGATAGCGCAACGATGGAAAGCCCGCCGAGAGCGGCCGTGACGGCGAGTGACGGCGTGATGCCGATGTTCTCCATCGCGAAGGCCAGAGCGAACGGGGCAAGAGCTGAAAGGATCAGCCGCGCCGCCATCATCTTCCCCTGAAGCTTCCCGTAGCCGTCACTGCCGAAAAGATGCAGAGGCAGCGTCCCGGTGACGATGCTGAGGAGGCCGTTGCCCATGCCGAAGATTATCGCGAAGGCCATTGCGCCGGGCACGGAGGGAGCCGAAAGCAGAAGCACCAGCAGCCCGCCCGGAATCAGCGTCGAAGCGATCACGGCCAGATGGAGTGCTGGCAGGTTCTTGCCGAACATCATATTGGTGAGGCGGCTGCCGACCTGCGATGGGCCGAAGAGCGTCCCTACGAGAACCGCGGTCGCACTAAGACCAAGGCCGGACAGCAGCGGCACCAGATGCACCAGAACGGCCGAACTGACCAGCGACATCAGCGAAAAACCCGTAACCATGATTGCAAAGCCAAGGCGACGGCGAGCAGGTGGCAACACACCCTCGACGCGAGGGGCTACGGTCGCTGCCTTCGACCCGTGCGTGGTTCCCTGACGCGACAACCAGGCGTGGATTGGCAGGCAGATACAGAGGTTGAGGACGGCGAAAACCAAATAGACATTCTGCCATGTGAGATGCGCATGAAGTGCCGTGGTCGTCGGCCAGAAGATTGTCGAGGCGAATCCGCCGATCAGCGTCAGATAGGTGATACTGCGGGAGGCGACCTGCGGTCGCATTTGCACGAGCAGCGCAAAGGCCGCGCCATACTGGACCAGGTTGGCGGAAGCTTCGATCGCGACAAGTGCAGCAACATAGGCTGCCTTGTTGGGCGCAAAGGCACAGGCGGCCAGGGCGACAGCCGCCATGAGGGAGCCGATCGTCATCACCCGGGCGGCGCCGATCCTGTCGAACAGCACGCCGAGCCATGGTGCGGTGAGGCCGCCGATCAGAAGCGCAGCCGACAGCGCGCCGAAAACCCATTCGCTCGACCATGCGAACTGCGCGACCATATCGGGCGCGAGGATGCTGAAGCTGTAGTAGAGAGTGCCGTACCCGATGATCTGCGTGATGCCGAGCGCGAGCACGGCAAGAAGAGGCACCCGTTCAGACAAGACGCTTGCCGTCAGCATCGAGAACCTGCTCGCCATCCTCCTTGGCGAACGGGCCTTTATGCGTATCGGGCAGGATATCCAGAACGACTTCCGAAGGCCGAGCCAGACGCGTGCCCATGGGCGTGACGACGAACGGGCGGTTGATCAGGACCGGATCCTTCAACATGGCATCGAGCAACTGGGCATCGGTCAGGTCCGGATTATCGAGGCCGAGTTCGGCATAGGGCGTGCCATTTTGGCGGATCGCCTGCCGGACAGTCAAACCCGCATCGGCAATCATCCTGATGAGATCATCCCGACTTGGCGGATTGCTCAGATATTCGATGACGGTGGGCTCGATGCCGGCATTGCGGATCATCGCCAGCGTGTTGCGCGAGGTGCCGCAGTCGGGATTGTGGTAGATCGTGACATCCATGGTCATGGGGCAAGTTCCGTTTCAGCGAGAGTTTGAGGATTGCGGGCTTCCATCAGCAGCCAGCTCGCGAGCAACACCGCCAGCAATGCGCCGAGGATTTCCGCGACGATGAAACCCGGCAGATCGACAGGACGGATGCCGGCGAAGGTGTTCGTCAGCGAGCGGGCTATTGCGACAGCCGGATTGGCGAAAGAGGTGGAAGCGGTGAACCAGTAGGCAGCCGTGATGTAGAGGCCGACCAGCCATGCCACGGCGTCGGCGCGAAACCGCAGGCCGGCGAGGATGAAGAAGACAAGGCCGAAGGTGGCCGTCACCTCGGCCAGCCATTGCGCGCCGCCGCTGCGAATGGTGGTCGAGGCCTGCAGCAACGGCAGTTCGAACATGGCATGCGCAAGGATCGTTCCGAAAATCCCGCCAAGGATCTGGGCGACGACATAGCCCAAAGCCGACATCGCGGTCAGCTCGCGGCGTATCGCAAAGACCAGCGATACGGCCGGGTTGAAGTGAGCGCCGGATATCGGCCCCAGGACGGTGATCAGCACGACGAGGATCGCACCCGTAGGCAGCGTATTGGTGAGCAGCGCAAGCGCCGTATCGGTCGTCAGCCTGTCCGCCATGATGCCCGAACCGACCACCGTCGTGACCAGAAGACCCGTGCCCAAGGCCTCAGAGACAAGACGGCGCGAAAGCGGAAAAGATGTCATGGTTTCAGGCCCGAGATCAGCATATTCATGGAACATTTCTCGCAGCTGGTACGCAGCAGGCAGCGACTTGCGTCGCCGGCGCGCAGACCTCCGGGTGCCCCGCGCAGCAGTCTTCCATCAGGAAGCGGACGAGACCTCCGAGCACATGGTAGTTGGCGGTGTAGACGATAGAGCGGGATTCCCGTTGCTGGCCAATGAGGCCGGCCCGATCCAGTTCCTTCAGATGGAATGAGACATTCGAGGGCGATACGCCGAGCTTCTCCGCAATCGCGCCCGCAGCCATGCCGTCAGGACCGGCAACGACGAGCATGCGGACGATCTGCAGCCGGGTCTCCTGAGAGAGAGCGCCGAACGAAGCGAGGGCTTGACCTTCATCCATATTTCAATAATCCTTGAAACGTTGAAATATGGAGTACCTCAAATGAACGCGATCGACAAGACCCCAGCTTCGGATATCAGCATCGGCCTTCTGCTTGAGACCTTGGCCGCTTCCCGCGATCTGCCCCTTGTATTCCGCTATAACGGACGGCCGGTGAGGCCAGGCTATCACGTCACAGAAGTCAAAGCCGGGCAGTTTTCGGCACTGGACTGCGGGGCCAATCCGGAAACATGGGCGGAGATTTTCGTGCAGCTTTGGGATATCGACGAAGGCAACCGCACGCATATGCCAGCGGGCAAATTCGCCGCTATCATCCGCAAAGTTTCCGAGCACGTGCAGCTCGACGGTTCCGCAAGGCTGACCTTTGAGGTAAGCGACGGGGTGCAGCCGATGCAGCTCTACTGCGCATCGACTCCCGCTATCGGCAACGGCGCGGTGCATGTCAACCTCATTCCCCGCGCAGCTAGCTGCAAGCCGCGTGACCGGTGGCTGGTCGCGCAAGCTCAAGCGGCGGCTTGCTGTGGCCCAGCAAATGCCGTCACGTGTTGCGGTTAGCCATTACCGACTCTTTGAGGCGGCATCGAAGCTCGGCGGCACGAAGCCAAATGCCGATCCAAACTTGACTTTCGCGGATAAAACCTCGAAGCCAATCCACTCATTCAAGCAAAAGACTGAGTAAATGGCAGATCAGACGACAAAAGACGACAAGCCGCTTTTCGGGCGTCCGTGGATTTTCATCCGTGGCGTGCCGTCGATGAAATTTCTGCCGCCGGAAGGGCCGCCGGAAATTGCTTTTGCCGGCCGCTCCAATGTCGGCAAGTCGTCGCTGATCAATGCCCTGGTCGGGCATAAGGGCCTGGCGCGTACCTCGAATACGCCGGGGCGCACGCAGGAGCTCAACTATTTCGTTCCCGACGGCTTTTCCGGCGAGGGCGGCGATCTGCCGCCGATGGCTCTGGTCGATATGCCGGGCTACGGCTATGCCGAAGCGCCGAAGGATCAGGTCGACGCCTGGACGAAGCTAGTCTTCGACTATCTGCGCGGGCGCACGACGCTGAAGCGCGTCTATGTGCTGATCGACAGCCGCCACGGTATCAAGAAGAACGATGCGGAGGTCCTGGACCTTCTCGACAAAGCTGCCGTTTCCTATCAGATCGTGCTGACCAAGACCGACAAGATCAAGGAAGCAGGCATACCGAAGCTGCTAGCCGATACCGCTGAAAAAATCCGCAAGCGCCCCGCCGCTTATCCCGGCATCCTCGCCACCTCATCGGAAAAAGGCGCTGGCCTTCAGGAATTGCGCGAGGCCATTGGCCTGACGGTCGGCATCCAGGTCTGAAGACCGACCGGTCAAGTGAGGCCGCCGCCCCCAACCCCGCATAAGGCGACGGCGGCCGTGTTGCCGCTAAGGATTACATCTTCGGCAACAACACCTTGTCGACGACATGAATCACACCGTTCGACTGCTTGACGTCGGCGATGCTGATATGGGCAATGCTGCCGGCTTCGTCGGTCAACGTCAGCTTGCCGCCCTTGTCCACGGCCTTGATCGTGCAGCCGCCGACCGTCTTCAGATCGTATTCGCCGCCCTTGCTCATTGCCCATTTCTTGATGGCGGCGGCCATGTCATCACCGGCGACGACGTGGCAGGTCAGCACCTTGACCAGCTTCTCCTTGTTCTCGGGCTTCAGCAGGGTTTCGACCGTGCCTGCTGGCAGCTGCTTGAAGGCTTCATTGGTCGGAGCAAAGACGGTGAATGGGCCTTTGCCTTCGAGGGTATCGACGAGGCCGGCCGCCTTGACGGCTGCGACCAGGGTCGTGTGATCCTTGGAATTGACGGCATTCTGGATGATGTTCTTGCTGGCATACATCGCAGCACCGCCCACCATCGGGTCCTTGGCATAGGCTAGGCTGCTTGCGGCCGACAGGATTGCGGCAGCGGCGGCAATGCGAAACACAGTCTTGATCATAACGTACCTCTTCCTCTCTGTTGCCCCGATCAGGCCGGGTCGAAAGAAGATACGGAGCATGCTGTCAGGGAGTTTCAGCCGCGATCGTTTTTCGGGAGGCGAAATTCCTCAGGGCAAATGGATCGTGCCGGAAGCAACCACATCGCCCGTTGGTTTGCCGGTCGGCGAGCCGCCAAAGGGCTCGACACTGACGGCGATGATGGCGCCTTCAGTCAATTTGGCGTGAAGTTCCGGCGACAAGACGATTTCCCCATCGCCGGTCGGTGGCAGTATGCCCAGCGCCTCGGCGGGATCGCTGCCGCGAATCAGCCAGAGCTCCAGCGATTTCTCCTCGGGTTTGCCGGCGGCGACCGGCGTAATTTTCAGGCGCCCATTGGCGACGTCGTAATTGGCGAGGAGATTGAAGGGACTGTTCTGGCCGGAAAGGGATGCGGTGAGCTGCTTGCCCGGGCTCGTGCGCAAGCCGCCTTCATTCGTGATGGCGAAGACGAGTACGCCGGCCGCCAAGAACAGCGAGCCCAAGGCGACCGAGCGCCACAGCATCAGCGAATTCCAGAGATGGGCGCCGAACGCCGCTTCGCCGAAAATCCGCTTTTCGATCTTCGGAAATACGGCGGCCGCAGGCGTCACCGCCTCATATTCCTCGTTGAATTCCGAGAGATTCTGCTCCCAGCGGCTGACGATTGCGGCGAACTGCCGGTCGCTGCGCATGCGGCGCTCGACCTTCTGCCGGTCTTCCAGGGAAAGCACGCCAAGCACATATTCTCCGGCCAGGACTTCATCGCGGGAGCGGCCTCCCTTGCTTTGATCGGGCGTACTCATCGGTCCATGCACTCTCTCAGTCTGATTAGGCTTCGGCGCAGCCAGGTGCGCATAGTATTCAATGGCACAGCGTGTTGGTCGGCGAGCTCCTGGTAGCTCAAGCCCTCGACATAGGCGCTGCGAACAGCCCGCGCACGATCAGCTTCCAACTCTTCCATGCACCTGTCAATCCGCCTTCCCTCTCCCTTCACGATTGCTTGCTCTTCGGGGCCGGGTTCCAGGTCGGCGAGATCGTAAGCGCTGTCTATTTCGTCAGCTACGGGCTTGCGGGCACGGACGAAATCGATGGCGCGATTGCGCGCGATCGTCATCAGCCAGGCCATTGCCGGCCCTTCCGCAACAGCAAATTGCTCGGCCCGCTGCCAGACCTTGATATAGACCTCCTGCAAAACCTCTTCAGCATCCGCCTTGTTGCCAACGATGCGCAGGCAAACACCGAGAAGTTTCGGGCTGGTACGCTTGTAGAGTGCGGCAAAGGCTTTCTGGTCGCGCATGGCAATGCGGCCAATCAGCGCTTCCGTCTCCTCGCTCGCCATCCAAATCCCCGGGGTACAACGCCTGCACCATCTTTAGAAGAAAACTCCGCCTCGGCAAACGCATCCGCACCATCAATTTCGGCGACGCTAATGTGACATAGCGTCAACGAAAGTGCAGCGCGATCTTTCAGATGCACTTTTCGCGCTTTAGGTCTTTGGTTTTTCGCATATCGTTGTCGCAAAACCGCTGAACACCTTTGCGCGACATGCTTTAATCCCGAGATCATTATTCCCTCTGTCAAAAACTTGAGATAAAAGGCCGCGATCAATTTCGAAGGGTGCACCATGTCCGAAGCCCAAAGCGAACTCCAAGCCAACCTGCTCGCACAGGCGCTGCCCTATATGCAGCGTTACGAAAACAAGACCATCGTCGTGAAATATGGTGGTCATGCCATGGGCAATGTCGAACTTGGCAAGGCCTTTGCGGCCGATATCGCGCTCCTGAAGCAGTCCGGCGTCAATCCGATCGTCGTCCATGGCGGCGGCCCGCAGATCGGCGCCATGCTGACGAAGATGGGCATCGAATCGAAGTTCGAAGGCGGCTTGCGGGTCACCGACCAGAAGACGGTCGAGATCGTCGAAATGGTGCTCGCCGGCTCGATCAACAAGGAAATCGTCGCGCTGATCAACCAAACCGGTGAATGGGCGATCGGCCTTTGCGGCAAGGACGGCAACATGGTCTTCGCCGAAAAAGCGCGCAAGACTATCAAGGACCCCGATTCCAACATCGAACGCGTACTCGATCTCGGTTTCGTCGGCGAAGTGGTCGAAGTCGATCGCACGCTGCTCGATCTGCTTGCCAAGTCCGAGATGATTCCGGTCATTGCCCCGGTCGCCCCCGGCCGCGACGGCGCGACCTATAACATCAACGCCGATACCTTTGCCGGCGCGATCGCCGGTGCGCTCAGTGCCACGCGCCTGCTTTTCCTCACGGATGTTCCCGGCGTCCTCGACAAGCAGGGCCAGCTCATCAAGGAATTGTCCGTCGCCCAGGCCCATGCGCTGATTGCCGACGGCACGATTTCCGGCGGCATGATTCCGAAGGTCGAAACCTGCATCGACGCCATCAAGGCCGGTGTTCAGGGCGTCGTTATCCTCAACGGCAAGACGGCCCATTCCGTGCTGCTCGAGATCTTCACCGAGCGCGGTGCGGGCACGTTGATCGTTCCCTGATAGGGCACACTCATTGAGAAAATTCAGGCGCTCCGCAAACGAGATTGCGAAGCGCCGAGGGGCTCGTCAGGACGGCCGATAGATCGCTTCAGCCTCGCTTTTCAGCATTCCCATGACCGAACGATAGGGAGCCGGCCCATAGCTGATGCGGCTGACACCCAGCCTTGCCATGGTCTCATTGTCCGGCGTGGTCGGCCGCACCATGATGTTAACAGGCAAAGGCGAGCGTTCGCAGAGGGCGCCGATCAGATCCGGTTCGACCAGGCCCGGCGCGAAGAAACCGCTGGCACCGGCCTCGGCAAAAGCATCGGCGCGCTGAAAGGCATCGTCCAGCAGGAGCTGATGATGCGCCGTATCGCTTTCCTGCAGGAAAAGATCGGTGCGGGCGTTGATGAACAAGGGCATTTCCCGGCGATCGGCCATCTCGCGGATGGCGCGGATGCGTGCTGCCTGCGTTTCGATAGGATGAACGCCCTGGCCGCCGATCACCTGATCTTCGAAATTGATGCCGATGGCGCCGTGATCCATGATCTTTTCGACATTGGCGGCGACTTCCTCAGGCTCGACGGCATAACCGCCCTCGAAATCGACCGACAGAGGCAACGGGCTCGTCACCGAAATCAGCCTGGCGGTCACCGCCAGCAGCGATAGCGGGATTGCCTGGCCGTCCCCGAAACCATTAGCAGCGGCGACCGACCAACTCCCCGTTGCCAGCGCCTTAGCGCCCGCCTCCGTGACAGCCTTGGCAGAGCCCGCATCCCAAATATTGAAAAGGATCAGCGGCTCACCCTTCTTGTGCAGCCGCGCGAATTCCTGCGCCTTTTCCACCTGACTCATCGCATCCCCTCCGAAAAGCCCGGCCGGGTGATTTCTCCTCCGCGACCCAAAAGAGCGTAAGCTCTCCCTCACATGGCAAATAGAGTAAAACCCCGGAAATCAATGGTAAAATCATAGCCGGCATTAGATCGCACGGCAATCTCCCCAAAATGGTTGAGATGCGGCAGCATGAATATTTCCCTTCCCCCGTCCGGAGCGGGCGTGCCATAAGACAGGCATGAGCCAGACAAAAACGCTATCCGAGCCAGCCGATTTCTCCCACATCCGTGATTGGGTATTCGATCTCGACAACACGCTTTATCCGCATCATGTCGATCTCTTCGCGCAGATCGATAAGAACATGACGGCTTACGTCTCCGCCCTTCTGCACATGGAGCGCGAAGAGGCCCGCAAGCTGCAGAAACAATATTATCTCGATCACGGCACGACGCTGCAGGGTTTGATGATCCATCATGGCATCGACCCCAACGACTTCCTGGAGAAAGCGCACGCGATCGACTATTCGGCGCTGACGCCGCAGCCGGAGCTCGCCGCCGCTATCAAGGCACTGCCGGGACGCAAGTTCATCTTCACCAATGGCAGCGTCAAACATGCCCAGGCGACGGCCGGCGCACTCGGCATCCTCGATGGCTTCGACGATATTTTCGATATCGTCGCGGCTGACTATGTGCCGAAGCCTGCCGGCAGCACTTACGACAAATTCATGAGCCTTCATCGAGTGGATACGGAGAGGGCGGCCATGTTCGAGGACCTGCCGCGTAATCTTGCCGTACCGAAGGCGCTCGGCATGAAGACGGTGCTTCTTGTGCCGCAAAATCTCGAGACGGCCATCGTCGAATGGTGGGAGCGAACGACCGGCGAGGACGACCACATCGACTATGTGACCGACGACCTCACCGCCTTCCTGAAAGCACTGGTTTAACTGTTCATCAGGACGTGGTTACCAAAGTTTCATGCGCCTTACAGAGGTTTAATTGGTCGTTTTTGACCGCCAACCGTATCGTTTGATCATTCCTCGACACGAAAGGAAAAGCGATGAACGGGAAAAAACTTCTTCTGGCTGGACTTTCCGCAACCCTGCTTCTCGGCGGTGCCGCACAGGTGGCGCTCGCCGCTTCGCATGATGGCGACCGTGGGGGCAGGCATCATCACGGCCGCTGGCACAGACCTCATATTTCGCCCGAAGTCCTTTACGTGCGCATGCTGAAGGAATTCGGCAATCCCGGTGACACGAAGCTCACCAAGGATGAGGTCAAGGCTGGCGTCGACAAGATCTTCGACCAGATCGACGTGAACCACGACGGTGAGATCACCCCCGGCGAATATCGCGCCTACCGCCAGGAGCAGATGAAGCAGTGGCGAGCCGAACATGCCAAAGCTGAGGGCGACAAGGCTCAAGATGGCCAGGCTCAGGGCGGCGATCAGACTCAAAGCAATCAGGCTCCGGCCGACCAGTCCAAGAGCGATCAGGCTCAAAACGACAATGACAACGACAAGGGTGGCGAAGCCCATCGCCATCACAGACCGCATGGCCGCTTCATGCACGAAGCTATGGTCTTCCGCTTTGCCGATACCGATCAAAGCGGCCAGATCAGCAAGAAGGAGGCCGAAGACGCCATGAACAAGCTCTTCGACCGGCTGGATCGCAATCATGATGGCGTCGTCAACCTTGACGACATGCCGGGCCGCCCGCTGCTCTAAGCCGATCGCTCCGGCAACAAACCCATGAACAAAGGCCCGCCCTCGCCCAAGCGACGGCGGGCTTTTCGTTATCAGTGCCCGTTGTCGTGCTCGTAGAAATCGGCGACGATCTTCCAGGCCTCGTCGGCGGTATCGACGAAGCTGATAAGGTTCACATCGTCCGGCGCGATGGTGCCGAACTCCGCCAGCGCATCGAAATTGATGATGCTGCGCCAGAACTTTTCACCAAAGAGAATGAGCGGCAGGCGCTCCATACGGCCGGTCTGGATGAGCGTCAGGCATTCGAACAGTTCGTCGAGCGTGCCGAAGCCGCCCGGGAACACCGCGATCGCCTTAGCTCGCACCATGAAGTGCATCTTGCGGATCGCGAAATAATGGAAGTTGAAGCTGAGTTCCGGCGTCACATAGGCGTTCGGCGCCTGCTCGTGCGGCAACACAATGTTGAGGCCGATCGAGGGCGCGCCTTCTTCTGCCGCGCCGCGATTGCCCGCTTCCATCACGCCAGGGCCGCCGCCGGTGACGACGACGTACTCATGGAAGTCGAAGCCGGCGGAATAGCGCGAGCAGAGTCGGGCGAACTTGCGCGCCTCCTCGTAATAGACCGATGCGGCTTCGAGATTGGCGCGCTGCACGTCATTGCGAGCAGCCCAGGCATTGGTGCCGGGGGCGGGAATACGTGCGCCGCCGAACATCACGACAGTCGACTTGATGCCGCGCTCGGTCAGCGACATTTCGGTCTTCAGCAATTCCAGCTGCAGGCGGATGGGCCGCAATTCCTCACGGCAGAGGAAATCCTCATCGGCATAGGCAAGCCGGTAGGATGGCGACATCGACTGCGGCGTGCGCGGCACCGACTCGGCCCGCTGCTTGTCCGCCGAGCTCGTCTTCAACGGGTCCCAAACCCCGTCCTTGCGCCTCAGCCTGCCGTTCTTCCCCTTGCTCATCTACTCATGCCTTTCAAATCGATCATGACGGGCAGTTTCCGTCCGCGAACGGAAATAGCCAAGCTCTTGCATATGCCCCTACAACGCCTTGAATCCAAGCTCAATCGGCGCGGAAAAGACATTCCATTTTCGGCATGCATGCTATAGGACCAATCGACCGCATCCGGAGCTTTATCCGGAAAACACGATAGGCCCTGACGTTGTAAGGAATTCCCATGAGCGCTACCGATCTCGCCTCCCTCGAAAAGTCCATCGAGGCTGCCTTCGACAATCGCGACAATGTGAACACGTCGACGCGCGGCGAAGTCCGCGATGCCGTCGAAACGGCGCTCAATCTCCTCGATAGCGGCAAGGTTCGCGTGGCCGAACGTGGTGCCGATGGCAACTGGACCGTCAACCAGTGGCTCAAGAAAGCGGTTCTGCTCTCCTTCCGCCTCAACGACATGAAGATCGTCGAAGGTGGCTCCGGCGGCGCCACCTGGTGGGACAAGGTTCCCTCGAAGTTCGAAGGCTGGGGTGAGAACCGCTTCCGCGAAGCGGGTTTCCGCGCCGTGCCGAACGCAGTCGTACGTCATTCCGCCTATATCGCCCCCAACGCCATCCTGATGCCGTCCTTCGTCAATCTCGGCGCTTATGTCGGCGAAGGCACCATGGTCGACACCTGGGCGACGGTCGGCTCCTGCGCTCAGATCGGCAAACATGTGCATCTTTCCGGCGGCGTCGGCATCGGCGGTGTGCTGGAGCCGATGCAGGCCGGCCCGACCATCATCGAAGACAATTGCTTCATCGGCGCCCGCTCCGAAGTCGTCGAAGGCTGCATCATCCGTGAAGGCTCCGTGCTTGGCATGGGCGTGTTCATCGGCAAGTCCACCAAGATCGTCGATCGCGCCACCGGCGAGATCACCTATGGCGAAGTTCCGCCATATTCGGTCGTCGTCGCCGGCTCTCTGCCGAGCGGCAACGCCATGGCAAACGGCCAGCCGGCCCCGAGCCTCTATTGCGCCGTCATCGTCAAGCGCGTTGATGAAAAGACCCGCTCGAAGACCGGCATCAACGAGCTGCTGCGCGACTAATCTCGCAAAATTTGGGAAGCGCGGTTGCCATATCGCGCTTCCCTCATGCTTGCCGGGTGAGCATGCCTGTGCGATTGCTGGAATCGCGGCAAAGATTTTCGAGTCGTCACCGATCCTTTGCCATCGCTTTGCCATTTCCCGCCGGATAAGTTGCCTCCGATGACTGTTACCAATCCCATTACGAACCTGCAGACTCTGATCCGCTGCGCCTCCGTCACCCCGGCCGAAGGCGGCGCGCTGACCGCGCTTGCCGATATGCTGCAGCCACTCGGCTTCAAGATCGATCGCATGACGGCGAGCGAGGCGGGAACGCCCGATATAGAAAATCTCTATGCGCGGCTCGGCACGGACGGACCGCATCTGATGTTTGCCGGGCATACGGATGTGGTGCCGGTCGGCGATGCCGCTTCGTGGAGCCACCCGCCCTTTGCCGCCGAGATCGCCGATGGCGAGCTTTTCGGCCGTGGCGCCGTCGACATGAAGGGCGGCATCGCCTGCTTCGTGGCAGCGGTTGCGCGTCACATCGAGAAGCATGGCAGACCCGCCGGCTCAATCTCCTTCCTGATTACCGGTGACGAAGAAGGACCCGCGATCAACGGCACCGTGAAGCTGCTGCAATGGGCGGCCGAGCGCGGCGAGACATGGGATGCCTCCCTCGTCGGCGAACCGACCAATCCTGACCGGCTCGGCGACATGATCAAGATCGGTCGCCGCGGCTCGATTTCCGGCACCATCACCGTCCACGGCGTTCAGGGCCATGCCGCCTATCCGCACCTTGCCGACAATCCCGTGCGAAGCCTTATCAAGCTGACGGAATCGCTGCTCGATCCCCCCTTCGATGCCGGCACGGACAATTTCCAGCCGTCGAA
Organism: Rhizobium sp. AG207R; assembly: GCF_027109195.1. NCBI lineage: Bacteria > Pseudomonadati > Pseudomonadota > Alphaproteobacteria > Hyphomicrobiales > Rhizobiaceae > Rhizobium > Rhizobium sp. AG207R. The sequence continues at coordinate 215,924 of NZ_JAEPVT010000013.1, read as the reverse complement.
CCTCGAAGTGACGACGATCGACGTCGGCAATACCGCCACCAATGTCATTCCCGCCAAGGCGACTGCTACCTTCAACATCCGTTTCAACGACACCTGGACCGCCGATACGCTGAAGGCGGAAATCCTGGCGCGCCTGGATGCGGCCGCCGCCGACCAGACGTTGCGGCCCGGGCGTCCGCCGGCGAAATACGACATCGTCTGGTCGGAGCGCCCGAGCCAAGTCTTCCTGACGCGAAACAATGCGCTGATCGCCTCGCTCTCCTCTGCCATCGAAAACATCACCGGTCAAAGGCCGGCGCTGTCGACCACCGGCGGCACGTCCGATGCCCGCTTCATCAAGGACTACTGCCCCGTCGTGGAATTCGGGCTTGTCGGCCAGACCATGCATATGATCGACGAGCGTGTGGCGCTCTCGGATCTCGAAACGCTGACCGGGATCTACCAGACCTTCATCCAGCGCTGGTTCGAGAATGCCGAGCTTTAAGGAAGTCCAATACTACCTGTCCGGCCTGTGGCTGCTGATCCGGATGGATGCACGCGGCTTCCAGTATCTGGACATATCGGACCGCGGCATGATGCGCTCCTTCTGGGCAATTCTCTGGTGCTTGCCGTCGATCGGCATTTCATGGCTGTGGTGGCAAAGGGCCTATCTGACCGCCATGCCGCCGGAGACATCGACGGGCCTTGCTTTCTTTCTGCGCCTGGCCTTGGTCGAATTTGCGAACTGGTTGATCCCGCTCGTGCTTGCTGGCGTGTTGCTGCTGATTTTTCGCTTCGGCGACAAGTTCACGCCGATCGTTGTCGTCGTGAACTGGCTTGGCGTGCCGACATCCTATCTCAATGCGCTGCTCATCGCCTTGATCGCCTTCGTTCCCGGATCCAGCGGGTTGGCGGCGCTGCTGTGGCTGGCACTGATGATGGCGATCATCTTTTCGCTGGCGCGCATGCTCAGAATGATCTGCGGTACGCATCCGCTCTTCATCGGCACGCTGACGCTGGTGCTGCTCATTCCGACCATGCTGCTGACGGACTTCCTGCAGCGCTTCCTCGGCGTCTATCCGCCGGGCTGAGGCAATCGCGTTCTAACGGTTGACGACCTCACCATCTTCCTTGATAAAAGGGCCGATGCCCGGGTTCGGCAGGATATCGAGCACGAGTTCGGAGGGGCGGCAGAGGCGCGCGCCTTTCTCCGTCACCACGATCGGGCGGTTGATGAGGATCGGGTGTTCCATCATCCGGTCAAGCAGCTGATCGTCGGTGAGATCGGGATTGCCGAGACCGAGTTCGTCATAGGGCGTTCCCTTTTGGCGGAGAAGATCACGAACCGTCAGGCCCATGGCGGCAATGAGCTCCACCAGCCGTTCGCGGCTGGGCGGCGTTTTCAGATATTCGATAACGACGGGTTCTTCGCCGGACTGGCGGATCATCGCCAGCGTATTGCGAGAGGTGCCGCAGGCGGGATTATGATAGATCGTCACCGTCATCGATATCCTCCCCTTCACTGCCGGCCGAACCGGCACCGTCACGATAATCCACCTGCATGAAATAGAGCCCATCTGGTGGGGCGACAGGGCCACAGGCCTTGCGATCCTTGGCTTCCAGTGCCGCGCGCACATCCTCGGGTGTCCATTTGCCCTCGCCCGCGAGCTTCAACGTGCCGGCGAAGGAGCGGATCTGATTGTGCAGGAAGCTCTGCGCCGTGGCACGGATCTCGATCAGTTCGCCGCTGCGCATCACGTCCAGCCGGTCGAGCGTACGCACCGGGCTGTTTGCCTGGCAATGCGCGGAGCGAAAGGTGGTGAAATCATGCCGTCCCACAAGGGTCTGCGCCGCGGCGTGCATGACCTCATGATCCATATCCTTCGGCACCCACCATGCACGCCCGGCTTCCAAAGCCAAAGGTGCGCGGCGGGCGACGATACGGTAAAGATAGTGGCGGCGGATGGCCGAGAAGCGTGCATCGAAGCTTTGGTCGACCTCGACGATATCGAGAATGGCGATGCGGTCACCGGCCATCCTCAGATGGGCATTGAGCGCATTGCGCAGGGTGTAAATCTTCCATTCCTTGGAGAGGTCGGCATGCATGACCTGACCCATGGCATGCACGCCGGAATCGGTACGTCCCGCCCCGCGGATCGAAACGGTTTCGCCGGTCAAGGACAGGATGGCGCCTTCGATCGCACCCTGCACGGAGGGACCGTTTTCCTGGCGCTGCCAGCCGACATAGGGAACGCCGTCATATTCGACGGTCATTTTGTAACGCGGCATCAGGCTTGCTCCGAGGCGAGCACGGTGCCCAGCGAGATCGGCGTGCCGCGCAGGAAATCCGCCGCCGCCAAAGGCTTGCCGCCGGCCTTCTGCAACTTCGTGAGCCTGATGGCGCCGGAGGCGCAGGCAATGACGAGATCCTCTGTCAGCACCTGGCCAGGCGCTCCATTACCATCGGCCAATTCCGAACCCAGCACCTTGATGCGCTCGGGACGACCGGCGATTTCGGCCTCGAACCAGGCGCCGGGAAAAGGCGACAGGCCGCGAATATGATTGTGAACATCGGCTGCCGACTTGCCGAAATCGATGCGCGTTTCACCCTTGTCGATCTTTGCGGCATAAAGAACACCCTCGGATGGCTGCGCGGTCAATGGCAGCTCATCGTGCTCCAGCTTGTTCATGGCCTCGGCCATGGCTTTTGCGCCGACGAGCATCAGCTTGTCATGCAGTTCACCCGCGGTCATGGCGTCACCGATCTCGACTTCGCGTGTCAGCGCGACCGGGCCGGTATCCAGCCCCTTGTCCATCTTCATCACCATCATGCCGGTCTTGGCGTCGCCAGCCATGATCGCCCGTTGGATAGGGGCTGCCCCGCGCCAGCGCGGCAGTAGGGAGGCATGGCCGTTGTAGCAGCCGAGACGCGTGCCCGACAGAATTGCCTCCGGCAGCAGCAGGCCATAGGCGACGACGACGGCGACATCGGCATGCAGATCGCGAAAACGCTGGCGTTCGTCGGGATCTTTGAAATTGACCGGCGTGAACACTGGCAGCCCCAACAGCTCAGCCGCTTGATGCACCGGCGATTTCTGCAGATCCAGCCCTCGCCGGCCGCCGGGGCGCGGCGGTTGCGTATAAACGGCACGAATCTTATGTCCGGCATCGATCAGGGACCGCAATGTCGGCACGGAGAATTCGGGCGTTCCCATAAAGATGATATTGAGCGACATGCGATCCATCCGGCTAAGATATCAGGTTTCGAATGACCCCGCGGTGATGGCACGCGCCATCGGGGTCCGACGCTAGCCGCCTTCAAACGGGTTTATGAGCTTGAGATCAAGCCCCTCGAAGTCTTTTGTGTTGCGCGTCGCCAATGTCGCGCCGTTCGCAAGGCAGATGGCGGCGATCATGGCGTCCTTCGTTTCCATCCTTCGCCCAATCTTGTGGCGCTGAGCGGAGATTACTCCGTATTGATGGGCAGCATTGCTCGAAAATCCCAGAACGCGGCCCGAAAACTCTGCCTCTATCGCGTCCAGCTCCGCAATCAACGCCGCCTTGCGCTTCCCGTCAGCCAGGAGCTCCAGTCCGAACCTGATCTCGCCGATGGTGATGGTTGTCAGAAAAACGGCCTCGATGGCGACGCTATCAAGCCAGGACAATATGCGTTCACTATGCAGCCGCCCTTGCAGCTCCGATACGACATTCGTGTCCAGAACGATCATGCGCACGCCACGGGGCTAGTCGAAATGGGGCGGTTCGCGATCCGGCGCATTTCGAAACGTGTTGATCGCCTCAATTTCTTCTTCGCTCAGCTTTTCTACGCCGAGAACAACTCTCAATCGCTGCCCCGCCGACTCGCTTCCATCCCGCTCGCGCCCGAGCGACTGACGCAGCAGTTCGATCGCCTCATCCGAGAGGCTGCGGCCATGCCTGCTGGCATTGGCCTGCAACTGCTTCTTCAAGCTGTCCTCGATGCCGCGCAACAACAGATCGCCCATTCGCGCCTCCATTTGATATCAATGATATCATAGGCATCTCAGGCCGATCTTTCAATGGCCGGGGACTATAGAGCCTTCGACTTGGCGGCCTTGGTGAACTTCTTGATGACCATGTCGCGCTTCAGGCGGGAAATATAGTCGATGAAAAGCACGCCGTTCAGGTGGTCGATCTCATGCTGCACGCAGGTCGCCAGCAGACCATCGGCCTCGGTGAGCTGCTCCTTGCCGTCGCGGTCCAGATGCTTGACGGTGACGCGTGCGGGGCGCTCCACCTCGGCGTAGTAATCCGGAATCGAGAGGCAGCCTTCCTCATAGACCGAGCGCTCATCCGAAGACGCGACGATCTCCGGATTGATGAACACCAGCGGCTTCTTCTCTTCGCCTTCGCGCGCGACATCGATGACGAGCATGCGGCGGGGAACGCCGATCTGGATCGCCGCAAGGCCGATGCCCGGCGCGTCATACATGGTTTCCAGCATGTCGTCGGCGAGGCGCTGAATTTCGGTATCGATCTGCTCGATGGGCTTCGAAGCCTGGCGGAGCAGCGGGTCGGGCAAAATGATAAGTGGCTTGATCGTCATGACGTTTCCCATAACGCATCTTGTTGTGCGATGGAATCGCCAAGATGGCGGTGAGGCAGTGTTTTTTCAACGGCAGCGATCCAAACGGCCACGGATGGCCTCGAAATTTTGTTCACGGTTTGATCTGGATATTCACAACGATTTTGCTATGCTTGCGCGAAGAACTTCATCAGCGCGCCAGGTTTCATGTCTTTCATCATCTTCGGCCAAGCCATTTCCACGGTCCAGCTTCTGACCGGCCTCGTTTTCCTGCTTGCGATCGCAGTCATCGTCCTTTTCGTCCGCGGCAGGGCGCAGGCGGAGGACGATGAGCTCGATGCCGAGCATACGATGGCGGCGCTGCTGCGGTCGCAGGCGGAGATGCAGGGACGGCTTGCCACCATGGCGGAAGTCTTCGGCTCCAGACAGGCCGAGCTCAATCAGGCCATCGGCCAGCGTCTCGACGGGATGTCGCAGCGGATGACGGCGACCATCGGCGAGCAGACGCGCTCGACCCATGAGAATCTGCGTCGCCTGCAGGAAAGGCTTGCCGTCATCGATGCCGCGCAGACCAATATCCAGACGCTGGCAAAGGATGTCGTCGGCCTGCAGGCCATCCTTTCCAACAAGCAGACGCGTGGCGCCTTCGGCCAGGCACGCATGGAAACCATCATCGCCGATGGACTGCCGATGGGCGCCTATGCATTCCAGGCGACGCTATCGAACGGCTCGCGGCCGGACTGCACTGTTCGCATGCCCAATGGCTCGCCGCCGCTCGTCATCGATGCCAAGTTCCCGCTGGAGGCCTGGAACGCCATTCGTGCTGCCGCCAATCCCGATCAAGGCCGGATCGCGGCCCAGCAATTCCGTAGGGATTTGGAGCTGCATATTCGCGACATTGCCGAGAAATACCTCATTCCCGGCGAGACGCAGGATACGGCCTTTCTCTTCGTGCCGTCCGAGTCGATCTTCGCCGAGATCCACGAGAATTTCGAGGCGATCGTGCAGAAGGCCCAGCGCGCCCGCATCGTCATCGTCTCGCCCTCGCTGCTGATGCTGTCGATCCAGGTCATTCAAGCCGTGCTGAAGGATCAGCGCATGCGCGAGCAGGCTCATGTCATCCAGAGCGAAGTCGCGCATCTGATGGACGACCTCTCGCGCCTGGATGAACGCGTGCGCAAGCTGCAGGGTCATTTCGCCATGGCGCAGAAGGATGTCGACATGATCGTCACCTCGGCCGACAAGCTGGCAAGGCGCGGAGAGCGCATAGAAGCGCTGGAATTCGAGACGGCGAAAGAGCCCGCCAAGACACGCGCGGAAGAGCGGCCCAAGCCGGTCGACAACCGCACGAGCCAACTCAAGCTCAGGGTGGTTGACGAAGACTGATCGCTTCGGCAGTGTCGCGCCCAATCGATGCATGATCCGAAAAGACAAAGGCAGCCTTCGGGCAGGATCATGCAGACGCAACACCCAGGGCAGGATATCGCATGATCACTATTTTCGGCTCCATCAACATGGACCTCATCGCCACCACGGATCGTTTGCCGAAGCCGGGCGAAACGGTTGCCGGCAACGGCTTTTCCACGGCCGCCGGCGGCAAGGGCGCCAATCAGGCGCTGGCTGCCCGGCGGGCCGGCGCGACAGTGCGCATGAGCGGTGCCGTCGGCAATGACGGCTTTGCGGAACCCGCGCTGGACCTGCTTCAGACGGCAGGCACGGATCTTTCCACTGTCCGGCGGGTGTCCGAGCCGACCGGTACCGCTCTCATTCTCGTCGGCGGCGACGGCGAGAACATGATCGCAGTCGTTCCCGGTGCCAACGGCACGAACACGGCCGAAGACGCAACAGCCGCCGTGGCGGCCCTGAACCCCGGCGATACGTTGATGCTGCAGTTTGAGATCCCGGTCGCAGCCGTCGAAACCGCGCTCAACGCCGCGAAGGCAAAGGGCGTGCGCACAGTGCTCAATCTTGCTCCTCTGATCCCGGAGGCTGCCCGCCTCGGCCGCCTTGCCGATATCGTCATCGCCAACGAGACCGAATTCGAGAGACTGGCCGGCCAGGACAACATGTCGGCATCCGAGCGCGAGGCTGCCCTCGTTCGCCTGCACGGCGAAACCGGCCAGACGCTAATCGTCACGCTCGGCGGCGACGGCGTCATCGCCATCCGCGACGGCGAGCTTTCTCGCGCCAAGGGTCTCGTGATCGAGCCGGTGGACACCGTCGGTGCCGGCGACACCTTTTGCGGCTATTTTGCCGCAAGCCTCGATCAGGGCCTGGATTTCCACGCCAGCCTGCGCCGTGCCGCCGTTGCCGGTTCGCTGGCCTGCCTGAAGTCGGGCGCACAGCCTTCCATACCGGTTGCCAGCGAAGTCGCCGAAAAGCTTTAAAGCTAAAATTCCATAAGCATTGCGAAGCGCAATTAATTAAATTTTTGCGCTTCCGCATCATTCTCCTCTGGCCTGGCGCGCATGACCTTCCACACGCGGCAGGAATTCTCACGGCGGCTCCATGACAGGGCCATCCTGCGCCGACCTTGCATTCGGATAATGTGTATCCGACGCATCGCTTTTTCGAGGAAATGATGTTCATCTTTCGTATGAAGTCGCTTGCGGCCAAACTCATCTTGGTCACTGGACTGGCGATCGCACTCGTTCTGCTGATTTCCAATTTTCTGCTGATTTCTCAAACCCGCGATCGCGTCGAGACGCTGACGATGGATCAGGCGAATACCGAGGCCAAGTCCATTTCCAATGAGATTGCGGCAAATGTCGGCGAACTGGCGAGCGCCGCCCGCTCCATGGCTGGTATCCTCGGCCGCGGTCACGAAGGTCACACCTTCGATCGCAAAGGCATCATCAATATCCTCAAGGCGAATGTCGAACAGAATGCTTTTGCCTTCGGCAGCTGGTTCTGCGAACAGCTCGGCACCTTCGACGGTAAAACGACGGAGCTTGCCAACAACAAGGATCAGGGTGTCAACGACAAAGGCGCCTTTACACCCTATTGGTCAAAGACCAAGGATGGCGGCATCCAATTCTCCACGTTCGATAACGATTATACCGCTGCCTGGTGGAAGCTCGCCGCCACGAGCGGCAAGGGCGCAATCACCCCGCCCTATATGGCCGAAGGCACAGACGTTCCGACGACCATGAGCTCGATCGCCTACCCCGTCATGTCGGGCGGCAAGCTGATCGGCGTCGCAGGTGTCGACATCTCCCTTGCTTCGCTTTCCACTAAGCTTCAGAAGCTGCAGCCGTTCGGCACCGGCCGCGTGCTGCTCGTTTCGCAGGATAACAAGTGGTTGGTCGCGCCGAACGCGAACCTGCTGATGAAGGACTATAATGGTTCCGGCGCCGACACCATCAAGGCCGCGCTGACCTCCTCGTCCGCAAGCATCCTCAGAAACCTCTCCGAAGACGGTAGCGAAGAATTCGACCGTGTCGTCTATCCCTTCGCCGTTCCCGGCCTGAACGCCACCTGGGTCGTTCTGATCGACGTTCCGCACAGCGCAATTGCAGCGCCGGTCCGGGATCAGACCTATATGATGATCGTCTCCGGCTTCATCGTGCTGGCTGCAGTCATGTTGGCGCTCTATGCCGCCGTGCGCGGCTTCGTTCAGAAGCCACTTGCCGGTCTTGTCGCAAGCGTCAATCGCCTCAGCACCGGCAATTATGCCGAACCGGTCGCCGGCCAGGCCGGCGCAGACGAAGTTGGCTCGGTCGCCAAGGCTCTGGAAGGTTTCCGCTTTGCGCTTGCCGACACCAAGCGTCTCGAAAGTGAAGCCAACGACCAGCGCCTGGCTGCCGAGGGCGAACGCCGCCGCTCGGAGAGCGAACGCAACGAGAGCGTCGCCCTGCAGCGCCATATCGTCAGCATTCTCGGCCAAAGCCTCGCTGAGCTCTCCAAGGGCAACCTCACTCAACGGATCACGGACGATTTCCCCGGCGAATATGCCCAGCTCAAGCAGGACTTCAATGCCGCGCTGGCGAGCCTCGAGGAGACGGTTCATACCGTCAATGTCAGCGTCGGCAATATCGGCAGTGGCACGGGCGAAATCAGCAACAGTGCCTCGGACCTCGCCCGCCGCACCGAACAGCAGGCGGCAAGCCTGGAAGAGACTGCGGCAGCCCTCAACGAGCTGACCGCGCAGGTCAATTCCAGCGCCGAAAATGCACGCACGGCGGCCAGCAGCGTCAATGCCGCATCAGAGGATGCCGAGCATTCCGGCGAGATCGTGCAAAAGGCTATCGCCTCCATGCACGGCATCGAGCAATCGTCGCAGGAGGTGTCGCGCATTATCGGCGTTATCGACGAAATCGCCTTCCAGACCAACCTTCTGGCACTCAATGCCGGCGTGGAAGCGGCCCGTGCCGGAGAGGCCGGCAAAGGCTTTGCCGTTGTCGCGCAGGAAGTGCGCGAGCTGGCCCAGCGCTCGGCCAATGCCGCCAAGGAGATCAAGACTTTGATCAACGCCTCGGCGGGACAGGTCAAGGAAGGCGTCGATCTTGTCGGCCGCACGGGCGATGCCCTTCACAAGATTGCCCAGCAGGTCATGGAGATCAACGGCTTGATCCGTCAGATCTCCGCTTCCGCGAGCGAGCAGGCGATCGGCCTGAAGGAAATCAACTCGGCCATGAACCAGATGGATCAGGTCACTCAGCAGAATGCCGCAATGGTCGAGGAAACCACCGCTTCGAGCGTCGCGCTTGCCGAGGAAGCCCAATCGCTCAGAGCGCTCGTTGCACGCTTCCGCACCGGCCGTGCTGCCCAGGACAACGCCAGCGCATTGCGGGGGACTGCTCAGCAGATGCGGGCTCCGGTTACACCGCGCAGACCGGCAGCGGCCGTTAGTGCACCGGCACGTAAAGCAATTCCGCAGACCCAGGGCGCCAATGCACTCGCCCAGGACGAATGGGAAGAGTTTTGAACTATCGACTAAATGAGATGCAAAAGGCCGCCGGATCGCTCCGGCGGCCTTTTGCATAGATCTTGATCAGATGCGAGCGAAGCGCTCCGTCAGAAGCGCGAAGAAGCCATCGGCATCGACATCGCGCATGACCTTGGCGTTGCGCTTGCGGTCGGTAACGTGCCACCAGTCGACGACGGTCATGCCGACGGTCAGTTCCGATGTCACCTCGATCTCGACATTGCATTCGCGACCCTTGAAGAGCTCAGGCTTCAGAAGGTAGGCGATGACGGTCGGGTCATGCAGCGGACCGCCGTCCGAACCGTATTTCTCGATATCGAAGCGCTCGAAGAATTGCAGCATTTCGACCATGGCGTTGGCAGGCGGCGTGCCGACGGCGGCGATGCGCTCGACGCGATCTTTTCGCGTCAGCAGCTTATGGGTGACATCGAGTGGCATCATGACGATGGGAACGCCCGAACGGAACACGACATCTGCCGCCTCCGGATCGACATAGATGTTGAACTCGGCGGCCGGCGTGATGTTGCCGCCCTCGAAGAAGCCGCCGCCCATCATCACGAGCTCGCGCACGCGGCCGACGATGTCAGGCGCTTTTTGGAAAGCCATTGCGATATTGGTCAGCGGCCCGAGCGTGCAAAGGGTCACGGCGCCTTCCGGTTCCTTGCGCAGCGTGTCGATGATGAAATCGACGGCGTGGCCCGGCTGCAGTTCCATTGTCGGCTCGGACAGTTCGGGGCCATCGAGGCCGGTCTTGCCATGCACATGTTCGGCCGTGACCAGTTTGCGCTTCAGCGGCGCATCAGCGCCGGCAAACACCTTGACGTCGCGGCGATTGCAGAGCTCGCAGACGATGCGGGCGTTGCGGCTGGTCAGCGGCAGCGGCACGTTGCCGGCAACCGTCGTGATGCCGAGCACCTCGATCTCCTCGCGGCTGCCGAAGGCGAGAAAGATCGCCGCAGCGTCATCCTGACCGGGGTCGGTATCGATGATGATTTTTCTAGGTTCGGTCATGTCTTCAACTTTCCTCCGGTGCAGATCGACAGGCTTTGTCGCGGGTCCGGTCCGGCTTTGTCAAGCGCTCGCTCGTCATGTCACAAAACGATTTTTCACCACGGAATTCGATCTCGCAAATGCGAAGACCTCATGGCTTGCACTCGCAGGCGCGTACTCCCATATTAGGGACAACCGGGTGCTGAAGATCAGGTCCGGAACGGTCGCTTGACACCCAGGGACTTTGAGACGATGAGCCGGACGACTCCCTTTGCCAGCCCGCTGCTTCTGGGCTTCGACACTATGGAAAAGACGCTTGAGCGGATTGCCAAGGTCAGCGACGGTTACCCTCCCTATAATATCGAAAGAATGCGCGCGGACCGCCTGTCGGGCGAGCCGGAACGTCTGCGCATCACGCTGGCGGTCGCCGGCTTTTCCGAGGATGAGCTTGATGTCACCACGGAAGAGAACCAGCTGCTGATCCGCGGACGTCAGATGGAGCAGGGCGAGCGCGACTATCTCTACCGGGGCATCGCTGCCCGGCAATTCCAACGTGTTTTCGTCCTTGCCGATGGCATGCAGGTGCTCGGCGCCACGCTGAAGAACGGTCTGCTCTCCGTCGATCTCATTCGGCCGGAACCGGACCGCGTGGTAAAGAAAATTAACATTTCGGTCTCACAGTAGAACAACGGCCTAGAGCCGCATGATTCAGGCCGAATCGGTCTGAAGTCTGAATCGGCTCTAGAATCAAAGAACTAGAGCACGACGTCACCTAAAAGCCGCTCACACTTTTGGTCATCATGCTCTGGAGCCGTTGGTCCCTCATACTGGAGGTACGAGCATGTTGTTAAAAGAAGCCACCGCCCGCCTGACCCAATCCGAACTTGCCAATATCGGCACCGGTGAGGTCGCCTACATCAGAAAAATGGATTGGTCCGAAGTATCCCGCTGCTTCCCGGAAGCGCCCGATATAGATCCAGATGTGGATCTCTGGGCGCTTTTTGGCGCCGACGGCACCCCGATCCTCTTGACGGATAATCGTTCCAGCACCTTCTATCGTGCTGCCGAGGACGAATTGAAGACGGTCAGCTTGCACTGACCATGAGCGTCGCCCGACGGTGAACGTCACCGTCCGCAAGGACCGCATCGAACCGGCCCCACCTGGCAACGCGCGCGCATGATCCAGACCGCCCAACGGCGGTCGTCACGCAGGATAGTGTGAATATTTCAATCTGAAATTCTCGCCCGTCATTGGGCGATCAGACCCTCTTGAAGGTCAGATAGGCCGACGAGCGCCCTTCGCGCCTGGCCTTCGCTTCGTAGCGCGTGCTCGGCCAGCCCTCATAGGGCGTCAGCCAGTCGGCGGCGTTCTGCGCGGTCCACTCGAAGCCGCCATGCGCCTGGCAATGCTGCAGCGTCCAATTGACGTAGGTGTCGATATCGGAGGCGAAGCAGAAGAGCGCGCCGGGCTTCAGGACGCGATGGAAGCGGGCAAGATTCACCCGAGAGACGAAACGGCGCTTCCAGTGCTTCTTCTTCGGCCAGGGATCAGGATAGAGCAGATCGATCTGATCTAGGCAGCCGTCAGGCAGCCAATCCAGTACCTGCGTCGCGTCGTCATTGTAGACGCGAATATTGCGTGCACCGGCGTCGTCGACGCTAGCAAGCAACTTCTGCATCGAGTTGACGAAAGGTTCCACGCCGATGAAGCCGGTCTTTGGCTGCTCCAGCGCCCGGTGAATCAGATGCTCTCCACCGCCGAAACCGATTTCAAGGCGCAGACGCTCGGTCGGCACCGGGAAAAGGTCGTTCAGCGGCTGCGGCGCCGGGGCGGAAAGGTCGACGATGAACTGCGGCAGCAATGCTTCCAGCTTTTCAGCCTGCTGGCCGCGCAAGGCTTTACCCTTGCGCCGGCCGAAGAATGCTTCCGTCGCCCGCGACCGGCGCTCGGTATCGATCATGCGGCTTCCCGAAGCTTTACGGCGTCCTTGAGAGCCTTCACCAGGTCCGTACGCTCCCAGGAGAAGGAACCGTCACGGCCAGCCTTGCGGCCGAAGTGACCGTAAGCCGAAGTCTTGGCGTAGATCGGCTTGTTGAGGTCGAGGTGGCGGCGGATGCCGGTCGGCGAAAGATCCATGTTCTTGCGGATGGCCGCTTCGACCTGGTCCTCGGTGACGCCTTTGCCCGTGCCGTGCAGATCGACATAGATCGACAGCGGCTGTGCCACGCCGATGGCGTAGGACAGCTGGATCGTGCAGCGGTCGGAAAGACCGGCGGCAACGACGTTCTTTGCGAGGTAGCGCGCAGCATAGGCCGCGGAACGGTCGACCTTGGTCGTGTCCTTGCCCGAGAAGGCACCGCCGCCATGCGGGGCTGCGCCGCCGTAGGTGTCGACGATGATCTTGCGGCCGGTGAGGCCGGCGTCGCCGTCCGGACCGCCGATGACGAACTTGCCCGTGGGATTGATGTACCACTTGCAATCGGAGGCGATCTTCAGGTCGCCGAGCGCTTCGATGATGTAGGGCTCGACGACGGAGCGAACTTTCTTCGAATCCCAGCTGTCGTCGAGATGCTGGGTGGACAGCACGATCGAAGTGACTTCGGAGGGCTTGCCGTCGACGTAACGGACCGTCACCTGGCTCTTGGCGTCCGGGCCGAGCTTGGCAACTTCACCATCGCCCTTCTTGCGGGCGGTAGCGAGCAGCTGCAGAATCTTGTGCGAATAGTAGATCGGCGCCGGCATGAGATCAGGCGTTTCCTTGCAGGCGTAGCCGAACATGATGCCCTGGTCGCCAGCACCTTCGTCGCCCTGCTGGTCGGCGGCATTGTCGACGCCCTGGGCGATATCGGCAGATTGCGAATGCAGGAGCACGTCGATGCGGGCCTTCTTCCAGTGGAAGCCGTCCTGCTCGTAGCCGATATCCTTAATGGCGCGGCGTGCGGCAGCCTTGAACTTCGAAGGATTGATGACGTCGTTGCCATCCTTGTCCTTCTTCATCAGGCTCGGCGGCAAACGCACTTCACCGGCGATGACGACGCGATTGGTGGTGGCAAGGGTCTCGCATGCAATGCGCACGGTCCATGGGTTTACGCCGGTCTTTGCAGCCTCGCGGTAAACCAGATCGACGATTTCATCGGAAATGCGGTCACAAACTTTATCCGGGTGACCTTCGGCAACAGACTCACTCGTAAACAGATAATTCGCGCGCATGCGGGATTCCCCTCAAAGAACAAATCTCTGCTTTTGATATTCGTCTCCGCCTCGAAAAACAAGCCGCACAAGGACATAAATATATCTTTATATCCCCGTTCAAGTGATAAAATTTTGCCGTAAATAGCGAAAAGGCGGCCAAAATGACCGCCTCTCGACTTTGTCGGTTTAACCCCGCTTCGAAGGGTTATTCGGCATCCGCCTCGGCCGCGAGCGCCTTGACCAGCTCGACAACCTTGCGTCGGACCTTGCCATCGGAAATTTTCACGAAGGCGCGGTTGAGCTGCAATCCTTCGGAAGACGACAGAAAGTCGACGACGTAGTTGGAGCTGGACGCCTCTGCCATGCCGCCCGCACCGGCCGCGTGTTCGCCCGGCGCATCCTCGAAAAAGAAGGAAACCGGGACATTGAGGATGCTGGAGATATTCTGGAGGCGGCTGGCGCCAACGCGGTTGGTGCCTTTTTCGTATTTCTGGATTTGTTGAAACGTGATTCCGAGGCTTTCGCCGAGCTTCTCCTGGCTCATGCCAAGCATCGTGCGGCGGAGGCGTATGCGGCTACCGACATGAATGTCGATGGGGTTCGGCTTCTTTTTATTCTCAATCATCATTTTACCCTAACATAGGTTGAATTCAGGACCTGCCACCCGGTACCCTTCACCACCCCTATAACGCCACGTTGCAGCCGACGCCCCCAAGGCCTCCAGTCTACGTTCGAAAGGCGGACATCTAGCACTATGCAATTTTAGGGTTTTTTGGTCAATTCACCCTGAAAATAAAACCCATGCGCGAAATCACGGCAATCATGCCGACTGCTCCGATGATCAACCAAAAGTATGTTTTTCTGGCTTTATCGTCGATGCGCGATACGGTTGCGCCACCCAAAGTAGTATCTATAAAGCCTTGCTGATTATAATCGATACCGGAAAGCACCCGTCCGTGTGCATCAACAAATGCTGAAATGCCGGTATTGGCGCTTCGAATCAACGGCAGCCCCTGCTCCACCGCCCTCACCCTTGCCTGCTGGAAATGCTGGTATGGGCCAGGCGTATCGCCGAACCAGCCGTCGTTCGTGACGTTCAAGATGGCGTCGGCCTGCTGGATCTCCGGAGTCATCTCGTTCGGAAAAATGATCTCGTAACAGATCAGCGGATAGAATTTCAGGCCATCCGGCATGCTCAGCAATTCCCGTTTGGCGGCCGCTGAAAACCCTCCCGGCAGTTCCACGACGTTCTCGATGCCGAGATAGCTCAGAATGTGCTCGAAGGGCACGTATTCGCCGAAGGGGACGAGATGGGTCTTGTCGGACGCACCGATGATCTGTCCGCGACCGTCGATGACATAGATCGAATTGTAATAGCGCGGCTCGACTCCCGGCCCCATGTCTTCGACGCGGACGGCGCCGGTGATCAGGATCTGATCGTCTTCGAGCTGATCGGCAATCCGCGCCAGCGCATCGCGGTTATCGGTGAGGATGAAGGGCACGGCCGTTTCCGGCCAGACAATGATGTCGGGCCGTTTGCCGCCATTGGCAGGCGGCTGGACCGAGAGCGCCAAATGCTTGTCGAAGATGGCGGCACGGTCGGCGGCCGTATCCATCTTGGTTTCCTGGTCGATGGACGGCTGAACGATACGTACCACAGGTGCCGTCTTGGCATCGGCCAACGGCGCTTCCGGCTGGCCCAATGCGTAATAACCATAACCGAAATGAGCGGCGGCGATGAGGACAGCAAGGCCGATCGCCGGCACCCGCCCCTGGCGCGTGCCGAGCAGCGCAGGTGTCGCAAAGACGAAGACGGCAAGCACGGTCACTCCGAGCACGCCGACGACATGCGCCGACTGCATCATCAGCGGAATGGGCATGGCGCCATAGCCGATTGCATTCCAGGGAAAGCCGGTGAAAAGAAAGCTGCGCAGCCATTCCAGGATACCGAAACTGAAGGCAAGCGCGGCGATACGCCCCATGCCGTCGGACCAGAGAACCCGTGCAAGCACGGTCGCGACGCCGTAAAAGACGGCCAGAAAGGCCGGCAGGCCGAGGATTGCCAGCGGCAGCGCCCAGGCGAACTCATCGGCATCGATCAGCAGCGCATGGCCGAGCCACCAGAGGCCGGCGACAAAATAGCCGAAGCCGAACAGCCAGCCGGTGAAGAAAGCCGGCCAGAGGCGCCCGAGCAGACCGCTATCCGGGCCGGCAGCAACGCCATCCAGCAGCCAGACGAGCAGCGTGAACGAGACGAACATTGCCGCGAAGAAGCCGAAAGGCGGCAGCGCCAGCACGCCGATGGCACCGGCCAAGACCGTAAGCAACGCACGTTTGAAACCCCAGACGAGGATCACCCTGCCCGAAAGCCATTCCATGCGTCAGCTCCGTCCAATCGCGAATCAATTGGGCGCAGTCTTTCAAAAATGCAGCGATTTGTCCCGCTCTCACGCCATTTATTGGCGGGCGGCGTCACGCTCGGCCCGCGTTTCTTCGGCGATCGTTTCCGGTGCCGGCAAATCGCGCTCCGGCGTACCGGCATCGCCTTCCAGCTTGACGGTCGGGCGGCGGCGGGCGGCGTGACGCTTACGCGTGATGCGCACCCGCTTGATGCGGCGCGGATCGGCATCGAGAATATGGAATTCGAAACCGGGAAGCGCCTGCACCAGCTCGCCACGCACCGGAATGCGGCCCAGCGCGGAGAAGATCAGGCCGCCGAGCGTGTCCACCTCGTCCACCTGCTCGGCGATGTCGAAATCCGGACCGATCGCGGCTGCGATCTCCTCCAGCTCGACACGGGCGTCGGCTACGAAGACATCCTCGGAGACGCGCTTGAACATCACTTCTTCGTCGTCGTGCTCGTCATCGATATCGCCGACGACCATTTCGACGATGTCCTCATGCGACGCCAGGCCGTCCGTGCCACCGTATTCATCGATGACGAGGGCCATCTGCGTTCGGTTGACCTGCATGCGGCGCAGGAGATCGGAGGCAAGCATCGAAGGCGGCACGAACAGGATCTTGCGGATGATACCAGCCTCGACCAGCGTCTTCTGCAGATCGACCCGCGACAGATCGAAGTTCGGCTTGGCCGAGCGTGCCGGCTTTTCGGCTGCAGGTGCAGCCGTTGCAGCAGCCGCCGACTTAGCACTGCCGCTGCGGCGCTTGTTGCGGGCCTGTTTGGCGACATAGGACAGCAGGTCGCGGATATGCACCATGCCGCGCGGATCATCGAGCGTGTCGGCATAGACGGGCATGCGCGAGCGGCCGCTTTCCTCGAAGAGGATCATCAGCTCGCCGATGGTGATGTTCTGATCCACGGCCTCGATATCGGCGCGCGGCACCATGACATCCTCGACGCGCACCTCGCGGAAGCGCAGGATGTTGTGCAGCATTGCACGCTCATCGGGCGAAAAGGCATCATCACCGGCAGCGTTGGTCATCAACGCGTCGGCAAGGTCCTCGCGCAAGCGGGCGGCGTCCTGCGCCGGGCGCAGAATCCGCGCGGCACGTGCCCAGAATGAAGAGTGGGATCGCTTGCCGTTGCTACTACTGCCTACCTCGTCGGAGGAGGCTGCGTCGGCTCCGTCTTTGGCCTCGGGGGCCGATCTTGTCGTAAAGTCGCTCATTGTTCCTGGTCAGACAGGGTTCAGATCAAATGGGGTCTTGTCCCGCATAGGGATCAGATAGGCCAAGACTAGCCAAAATGCGAGTCTCCAGCCCCTCCATTCTTTCGGCTTCGCTATTATTCATATGGTCGTAGCCGAAGAGATGCAAGAAACCATGCACCATCAAATGCGTCAGATGGTCGTCAAAACTCTTTTCGAGATCCACCGCCTCACGCTCCACCGTCTCCCTAGCGATGATGATATCGCCCAGCATCGGGCCGGGCTTACCGCCCGGTTCGAGCGGAAAAGCTGGAAAGGACAGAACGTTCGTCGCCTTGTCCTGAGAGCGCCATTCCGCATTGATCTCGCGGATCGAAGCGTCGTCAGTAAAGACCAGCGACAATTCAGGGGCCATTTTTGGAAATGGCTGCTTCTCGTGCTTCTTGAGATAATTTGCAGCTTCGCCCAGCACCCGCTCGGCAAGCGACTGCAACATCTCTTCGGAGGGCCAATCGCCCTCCTCCACGCTGATCTGTATATCGAGTTCGGCCATGAGCTTTCGTAACCGCAGATCAGATCTGCGGATCGCTTTCCTCTGCCTTTGCGGCATAGGTGGAATCGTAGGCCCGGACAATGCGCGCCACCAGCGGATGGCGGACGACGTCCGTATCCTTGAAGCGGACGATGGTGATGCCCTCGACGCCATCCAGCAGCTGCAGCGCTTCCACGAGGCCGGATTTGACGCCGCGCGGCAAGTCGATCTGGCTTGGGTCGCCCGTCACAATCATCCGCGAGTTCTCGCCGAGACGCGTCAGAAACATCTTCATCTGCATGGATGTCGTGTTCTGCGCCTCATCGAGGATAACGGCGGCATTGGAGAGCGTGCGGCCACGCATGAAGGCGAGCGGCGCGATCTCAATGACGCCTGCCGTGATAGCACGCTCGACCTTGTCGCCGGGCATCATGTCGTAAAGCGCGTCATAGAGCGGGCGCAGGTATGGATCGACCTTTTCCTTCATGTCGCCAGGCAGGAAGCCGAGCCGCTCGCCGGCTTCGACGGCCGGGCGCGACAGGATGATCTTTTCAACGGCACCGCGCTCCAGAAGCTGGGCGGCGTGCGCGACGGCGAGATAGGTCTTGCCCGTACCGGCAGGTCCGACACCGAGGACGAGCTCGGACCGCTCCAGCGCCCGCATATAGGCATCCTGGGTCGGCGTCCGCGCAATGATCGTCTTCTTGCGCGTTGAAATCTGCGCCATCGTCAACTTGGCTTTTCTCTCCATGGTCGGCAGCGTCAATTGGTCGTCGGCGGCAACCGCCATGCGGATTGCCCCTTCCACATCGGAACGCTCCACATTGCCGCCTTTTTGCAGCTTGTCATAGAGATAATCGAGCGTGCGGCGTGCCTGATTGGTGGCCAGCACATCGCCTGTGATGACGACGGAATTGCCGCGAGCACGCGCATCAATGCCGAGGCGCTCCTCAAGCAGCTTCAAATTCTGGTCGAACTGCCCGAAAAGCTCACTGGCGAACCGATTATTCTCGAACGTCAGGGTGAAGTGATTGGCGTCGCTCGCGGTGCGGGGCTGGCGCGATGAAGAAGAAACCAATTCCTGTCCGTTCAAGCGGTGCGGCTCCTTGTGCCCGTCCGGAACCTAGAGCAATTCAGCAAAAAGGCTGTTGGTGCTGGTTCCGGTGATTCGTACGTTAATAATGTCACCGATTTGCGATGCTTTTGCATCAACATTCACAGACTGCAGCCAGGGAGAGCGTCCAATCAACTGGCCCGGCATCCGGCCCGGCTTTTCCAGAAGGATATCCACTGTTTTGCCCACACAGGCCTCGGCAAACGCATGCTGCTGCTTCAGCAACAATGCCTGCAAACGCTCCAGCCGCTCGGTCTTGACCTCTTCGGGCACCTGATCCTTCAATTCCGCGCCGGGTGTGCCCGGCCGCGTGGAATATTTGAACGAGAAGGCCTGTGCATAATTCACCTCCTCGATAAGCTTCAGTGTATCCTCAAAATCCTGGTCTGTCTCCCCCGGGAAGCCGACGATGAAATCGCCCGAAAGAGCGATATCCGGGCGTGCAGTGCGGATCTTCTCGATGAGCGTCAGATATTCCGCGGCCGTATGCCGCCTGTTCATCGCCTTCAGGATGCGGTCGGAGCCCGCCTGAACGGGCAGATGCAGATAGGGCATCAGCGTGCGCAGGTCGCGATGGGCGCCGATGAGGCGGTCGTCCATGTCGCGCGGGTGGCTGGTCGTGTAGCGCAGGCGTGCGAGGCCGGGGATCTCTGCCAGGCGATAAAGGAGATCGCCGAGGCTCCAGGCTTCGCCCTTTGGGCCGATGCCGTGCCATGCGTTGACGTTCTGGCCGAGCAGCGTGATTTCGCGCACGCCGCCATCGACCAGCTTCTCGGCCTCTTCGACGATCTGCGCGACCGGGCGGGAGACTTCGGAGCCGCGGGTATAGGGAACGACACAGAAGGTGCAGAACTTGTCGCAGCCTTCCTGCACCGTCAGAAAGGCAGTGACGCCGCGGGCACGTATCTTCGTCTTCTCTGCGATCGGCAGGTGTTCGAACTTGTCCTCGATCGCGTATTCGGTATCGACGACGCGCTGGCCTTCCTTGGCGCGACGCAGCGCGTCCGGCAGGCGATGATACGTTTGCGGGCCGATGACGACATCGACGGCAGGCGCGCGGCGCAGGATTTCCTCGCCCTCGGCTTGCGCGACGCAGCCAGTGACGCCGATCATCATCTCGCGGCCGTCGGCGGCCTTGCGCTTCTTCATTTCGCGTAGGCGGCCAAGCGCGGAATAGACCTTTTCGGCCGCCTTCTCGCGGATGTGGCAGGTGTTCAAAAGGACGAGATCGGCCTCCTCCATGTCCTCGGTCGGCTCATAGCCGTCGCGGGAAAGGGCATCGCTCATCCGCGTGGAATCATAGACGTTCATCTGGCAGCCGTAGGTCTTGATGAAAACCTTGCGGCTGTTGGAGCCATCGCGGGGACCGAGCTGCAAAGCGTCGGCCGCCGGGGCGTCGAGGGTTAGGCTGTCCTTGGTCATGGGCCGCTATGTAGTGGCTTTTGCTTTCGGAGAAAATGGAAAAGTTGGAATCACCTGGAAATCAGGCGATCTCGCGCCCGAGCAGGCGGCTTGCGAGCATATTGCGGATACGCCGCGCAATGGTGGCGCTCACTTCCTTGCGATTGGTGCCGGCGCGATAATCTACCGCCTCGCCAAAGCAGACGTCGACATCGATGGCACCGCACTGGATGATGCCTTTCAGATGCGGCACGAGCTCGATATCGCCAGGCCATGCCGTCAGCGGGCGATAATAGCGGCCCATGGGCGTTCCATGGACGTGGGTATAGGCGACCGCGACCGGCTGGACATGTACGACGCCGTCGGGCGCTTTCGGCAGGGCGGCAGCGGCCGCGCCGAACAGCGAGGACTTGACTTCGAGCAGGCGATTGCCATCCGAAGTCGTGCCTTCGGGGAAAAGCACCATGATCTCGCCGTCTGCCATACGGTCGGCGATTTCGTTCACCTGCGCGCCGGTCTTGCGCTTTTGCTCGCGCTCGACGAAGACGCTTTTCTGCCACTGCGCGAAAAGCCCGAAGATCGGCCAGTCCCGCACTTCCGACTTGGCGATGAAGGAGACATCGGCCACTGCTGAAAGCACGAGAATATCGAGCCAGGACGAATGGTTGGAGGCCAGCATGAGAGGCCGGCTCGTCTCCATCTTGCCGATCACATGGATGCGGACACCAAGCCAATAGCATACGATGCGATGCCAGTAGCGCGGCAGATAGCGCCGGAGCTTCCAGTCAAAGCGCAGACAGAGGATCTGCAGCGGCAGCATCACCGCGCTGACGACACAAATAACCACGGCGGCACAGCCGATGCGCAGCCAGGTCATCAAATCGCTCGCTCCTGCATGAAAGCCTTCACGTCAACCTTCGTCCTTCTTCAGCGGGATGCCGTAAAGCTCCAGCCGGTGGTCGACGAGTTTGAAGCCGTGTTCGCGGGCGATGCGCTCCTGGAGCGCCTCGATCTCCGGCGAGTGGAATTCGATCACTTGACCGCTCTTCAGGTCGATCAGATGGTCGTGGTGCTCTTCCGGCACGGTCTCGTAGCGGGAGCGCCCATCGCGGAAATCGTGGCGGGCAAGAAGGCCGGCGTCCTCGAACAGCTTGACGGTGCGGTAGACCGTGGAGATCGAGATTTTCGCATCCACTTCCACCGAGCGGCGATAGAGCTCCTCGACATCCGGGTGATCGCCGGAGCTCTCGATGATGCGCGCAATGACCCGGCGCTGCTCCGTCATGCGCATGCCGCGCTCGGCGCAAAGCTCCTCCAGGGATTTTACGGCGTCTTCCATCAATCGCTGTCTTCGGTCCAAATGAACTGTGACAAGGGACTAGCGAAGAACGCGGCGCATGACAAGCGCCGTCGATTTCTGTCCGTTTTCGCCGGCATAATAGGCCTTGCGCTCGCCGACCGTCTCGAAACCGAGCTTGCGATAGAGGCCGAGGGCCGGCTGATTGCTGCCGTCGACTTCGAGAAACATAGTTTCGCCGCCGCGATTGCGAGTTTCACGCAACGCCGCCTGCATGAGGCGCCAGCCAAGGCCGGAGCGTCCGAGTTTGGCATTGACGGCGATTGTCAGGATTTCGCCCTCGCCCGCCACATGCCGGGCCAGCACGAAGCCGGGAAGCGCCTTTTTAAGGATGGCATTGGTCTGGCGGGCAACGAAGCCGAAGGTGGTCTCCTGCGAAAGGAGACCCTGAAATTCAGTTTCGTCCCATACCCGCGGGAAGCGTTCGCCATGCAGGAGCGCCACTTCGGCGCAATCCTTCAGTTCCATCGGGACGATTTCGTATTCGGCTTTCAAGGTCAGATAGGATTCGAGCATGTCTATTGCCTGGCAACTGCGTATCCGGCCTGCGGTCTGGCATCGGGTCCGCGAAGATAAAGCGGCTTCGGCTTTTCGCCGGCAGGCTTGCCAGCGCCCAGCCGGGCGACGATGGCAATCGGAAATGCGTCTGGCCGCTCCGCAGGCGGCGCGTCGCTCAACCGGGCGACGGCCGTTCCGGTGACGATGCCATCGAATGCGCCGGCGATTGCCCGCGCTTCATCGATCGTCACGGCTCGAGCCTCGTCCAGCGGGTTGCCATCGGCAGCGAAGCTCTGGAGATAGATCTCCTCGCGCTTGGCATCGATGGCAGCCAGAACCGACTTGCCCGGATTCTGCGCTCTGGCGGTCGCGGCCATGACCTCGAGGGTCGTGACGCCAACCGCTGGAACATTGAGGGAAAGTGCAAAACCACGCGCGGCTGCAACGCCAATGCGGATGCCGGTGAAGGAACCGGGGCCGACGGTCACGACAACACGCTCAATGGCCGAAAGCGTCACACCGGCTTTCGCCAGCGCCTCGTCGACAACGTGCATCAGATGCTCGGCATGCCCCCGTCCGATCGTTTCCGTGACCTCCCCCATCACAGAATCACTGCCGCTATCATACACAGCGGCAGCGCAATCCACACCTGCCGTGTCGAGCGCCAGTACGATCATGTCAATTTTTCCGCTAGGCCGGGATTAGACGGCTTCGACTTCCTGCACTTCCGGAACGAAATGGCGCAGCAGGTTCTGCACGCCATGCTTCAGAGTTGCCGTGGAAGACGGGCAGCCCGAGCACGATCCCTTCATGTTGAGGTAGACCTTGCCGTCACGGAAGCCGCGGAAGGTGATGTCGCCGCCATCCTGGGCAACGGCGGGACGAACGCGGGTATCGAGCAGCTCCTTGATGGTCAGCACGATGGCCTCGTCACCTTCATCGAAGAATTCGCCACCGGCATCCTGCACTTCGGAGAGAACGGATGCCGAGCCCATGACCGGCTTGCCGGACATGAAGTGCTCCATGATCGAACCGAGGATGGCGGGCTTCAGATGCTGCCATTCCTGATTTTCCTTGGAGACGGAAATGAAGTCATAGCCGAAGTAAACGCCGATCACGCCCGGGATTTCGAAGAGGCGAGCAGCGAGCGGCGAAGCTTCG
The DNA here is from genome assembly GCF_027109195.1 of Rhizobium sp. AG207R. Taxonomy (NCBI): domain Bacteria; kingdom Pseudomonadati; phylum Pseudomonadota; class Alphaproteobacteria; order Hyphomicrobiales; family Rhizobiaceae; genus Rhizobium; species Rhizobium sp. AG207R. Next base: position 192,600 of record NZ_JAEPVT010000013.1, on the reverse strand, counting down.
GCTTCCTCGGCGCTGCGGAACTCGGCCGTGCCGTTTTCCATCACCACTTTGCCCGGCAGGAACTTGAGGGTCGCGGGGTTCGGCGTCGCTTCGGTCTGAATGAACATCTTGATCTCCATGCGGCGGGCAGACGCCCGATCCCGACTTTAGAATATTTCAAAAGAAAATAGGCCTTTTGGCCATTCTATTCAAGAGAGTGTTTCTCAAGAAATGGCACACGCGATCAACTCAGCGCGTCGATTTCCTCATTGCTCAGCGTATCCGGGAGCACCGTCACCGGGATCGGGAAAGCAGCGGCACGACCGGCGATCGACGAGACGAGCGGGCCTGGGCCTTCCTTGGCGGAACCGGCGGCAAGCACGAGAAGAGCGATATCTCGATCCTCTTCAATCACGGCATTGATCTGCTCGGCGGCAGCACCCTCGCGGATGACGATTTCAGCGTCGATACCGATGTTTTCGCGCACGGTTTGCGCAGCCTTTGCGGTTGCGGCCTCGGCCTCCTCGCGCGCTTCCGCCCGCATGATCTCCTCGACCCCAAGCCATTGCTGGAAGTCGCCCTCGGGGATCACATAGAGCAGCACGAGGCCGCCATTGGAATTCTTGGCGCGCCGGCCGGCATAATGGACGGCGCGCTGGCATTCAGGCGTGCCGTCGATGACCGCCATGAACTTGCGGCGATGACCTTCGAGCCGTGAGAGACGTTTTGAAACCATGCGGCGACTCTGACACCCGAAGGCGGCGTTTTGCAAGCCCCCGTTTGGGACCGAGAGGCTTGCATGACGATATCATCAATAGAGAAAGCCGATAATGTCGCGAATCTGCTTCATGGTCACGTCGGCGCGGGCGCGGGCACGGGCGCTGCCATCGCGCAGAACGGCGTCGATATGGCCAGGGTCGGCCATCAGGCGGCGCATTTCCATCGTGATCGGCGAGAGCACATGCACGGCGAGATCGACTAGCGCCGGCTTGAAGACCGAGAATTGCTGACCGCCGAATTCCGAGAGAACGTCAGCCTTCGACTTGTCGGCAAGCGCCGCATAGATGCCGACCAGATTGTCGGCTTCAGGCCGGCCGGCAAGACCGGCGATTTCGCTCGGCAAGCCATCCGGATCGGTCTTGGCCTTGCGGATCTTCTTCGAGATGTTTTCCTCGTCGTCGAGCAGGTTGATGCGCGAGAGGTCCGATGCGTCGGATTTCGACATCTTCTTCGTGCCGTCACGCAGCGACATGACGCGCGGCGCCGGGCCATCGATCAGCGGCTCGACCATCGGGAAATAGGCATGCACCGGCTCGTCGCCGACGGTGATGTCGATGCCGTAGCCCGTGCGGCGAATATGCTCCATGTAGTCCAGATTGAATTTCATGGCGATGTCGCGGGTCAGCTCCAGATGCTGCTTCTGGTCGTCGCCGACCGGGACATGGGTGGCGCGATAGAGCAGAATGTCCGCGGCCATCAGGCTCGGATAGGCGTAAAGGCCAAGCGATGCCTGTTCGCGGTCCTTGCCCGCCTTGTCCTTGAACTGCGTCATGCGGTTCATCCAGCCGATGCGCGCGACGCAGTTAAAGATCCAGGCAAGCTCAGCATGGCCGGGCACGGCCGACTGATTGAAGACGATGTGCTTTTCCGGATCGATGCCGGCGGCAAGGAAGGCCGCGGTGATCGAACGCGTCTGGTTCGGCATGTCCTCATGGACCAGCTGCGCCGTCAGCGCATGCATGTCGACGACGCAGTAGATGCAGTCGTTATTGGCCTGCAGGGCCACGAACTTGCGGATTGCGCCGAGATAGTTGCCGAGGTGGAGGTTGCCGGTGGGCTGAACGCCCGAGAATACGAGCGGCTTGAATTCGGTCATGTCGTCCTCAAAAGGCTTGTGGAGGGCCTGGGCGAGTGGCTCTCGACCCCTGGTTTCGAGCGGCTTATGCACGGCGGATAGGTTGGGATCAAGAGGTTATATGGGCAGTCTCAGGAAGAATGCTGGATCAGGTCCCAGGTGTTGCCGTAGGGATCGGCAAAGACCGCGACCGTACCATAGACTTCATGGCGCGGTTCCTCCAGAAAATGCACGCCCTTTGCCTTCATAGCTGCATGATCGCGGGCGAAATCATCGGTCTTGAGGAAGAAGCCGACGCGGCCACCGGTCTGGTTGCCGATCGCCGCGCGCTGGCTGTCGCTGGCGGCCTGGGCGAGCAATAGCGCGGCGCCCTCGGTGCCTTTCGGTCTGACCACGACCCAGCGCTTGCCCTCCGGCTGCACCTCGTCGGCCAAGCACTCGAAGCCGAGGGCATCGCAATAGAAGGCTTTCGCGCGATCATAGTCATCGACGACGAGGGCGACGAGGAAGAGAGATTGGGGCATGGGGACTCCGTGTTATTTCCTGGCGCGCAGCATTAACTACGATTCTCGGCTCGAAATAAAAACCTATAAAACGGATTCAATCTCGCACCGTTCGATCAGGCGAAGGAGCCTTTGTTATTCCCCGTTCGCCACCTCGGCATCTGGAGCGGTCGCGGCCCGCTTGCGCTTCAAATTGCGGCGTACCATGCCCAAATCCACGCCGCCGATCAGGAAGGCGACAATGAAATACACCGCCATCGCAATCAATATGAGCAAGCCCAGGATGCCGGTTTTGATGAGCAGCGACGAGCTCCCCCCCAGAAGCGGCTCCCAGCGATCAGACAAATATACGATAACGCCGCCCATGACGGCGGAGGATACGAGCAGCATCACAGTGCGGCGCGCCAGCGACCATTCCCAGGCGAGATGTCCGCGGCGATAGAGTGTGACGAAGAGCTGCACGGCGTTCAGCCATCCGGCAACCGCCTCAGCGAGCGCAATGCCGCGTTCGGCCAGCACCGGGAAAAGCAAGATGGACAGCGCCGAATTGACGGCGACGGCGACCGCCGTGTAGCGCATCGGCGATTTCGTATCTTCGCGGGCATAAAAGCCGGGCTGCAGTGCTTTAATCAGCACGAAAGCCGGCAGGCCAAGGCCGAAGATTGCGAGGATGGAGCCGACCAGCTTTGTATTTTCCGAGTTAAAGGCGCCGCGCTCGTAAAGCACGCGGATGATATCGTCAGAGAGCAGCCAGAGGGCAATAGCGGCCGGCAGGGTCAGGAACAGCACAAATTCGATCGAGCGGTTCTGGATATTGGCAGCTTCCTTGATATGGCCTGATTTCAGCGAGCGGGCTAGTTCCGGCAGAAGCACGATTCCGACCGCGACGCCGACGACGCCGAGCGGCAACTGGTAGATGCGGTCTGCATATTGCAGGGCGGCGATCGCGCCTTCCTTGCCCGAGGCAATTGCCTGGCCGATCACCAGATTGATCTGAGTGACGCCGCCGGTGATGGCCGCCGGGATCGCAAGAAGCAGGAGCCGTTTGACATTGGGCGTGAAGCGCGGAAAGCGCAGACCGATACTGATGCCGGCATGACGCACGCCGATATAGACGACCGCCAGCTGCAGCACGCCTGCCACCAGTACCGACCAGGACAAGTACCAGGCTGTGCTCAGCGGATCGGCGCCGTAGTAGATCGCATAGAACAGCGCACTGATCATCACTAGGTTTAGGAAGATCGGAGCCACGGCGGCAGCGAAGAAATGATGCAGCGAGTTCAGCATGCCGCTCATCATCGCCGTCAGCGACATCGACATGAGATAAGGGAACATCACGGCGGCCAACCGGACCGTCAGATCGAATTTCTCGGCATCGTCGGCGAAACCAGGTGCGATGACCCAACGCACCAGGAGCGGCATGGCTAGTTCCATGACGATAGTGATCAACAGCAGGACCGAGAAGAGAACGCCGAATACTTCCTCGGAAAACCGCTTGGCGCCGTCGATGCCATTCGCCTCGATCTCTTTTGCAAAAAGCGGCACGAAGGCGGCGTTGAAGGCGCCTTCGGCAAACAATCGGCGGAAGAGATTCGGAAAGCGGAAGGCGGCGTAGAAGACGTCGGCCATCGGCCCGGTGCCGAGGGCAGCGGCCATCAGCGTTTCGCGGGCGAAGCCGAAGATGCGGCTGCCGAGCGTCGCGCCACCGACCGTGATGAATTTCTTGACTAGGCTCATGCGGCTGAACCGGCTTTCTTCTCAGTGTCTGACTTTTCGACGGCGACGCCGCGCGTGGCGGCGGGCGCGATGATGCCGGAGGGCATGCGCTCGCGCATTTCATCCTCTTCGCCGGCCATGACGGCTTTCAGGCGGGCGGTGATATAGGCTCGCCTGTTCTCGTTGGAAATCTTCTGGCCTACCAGGTCGGCGACATAGAAGGTATCGATGACCTTTTCGCCGAAGGTGGTGATCCGCGCAGACTGGATATCGAGAGACAGGTCCGAAAGAACGGCCGTGATTTCCGACAGCAGGCCTGGGCGGTCGAGGCATTCGACCTCGATGACCGTGAACTTGTTGGAGAGGCTGTTGGTGATGATGACCGACGGCGGGATGACGAAAGCCTTATTCTTGCGGCGGTTCTTCGTGCGCGTCGCGATGACCTCCGGTAGCCGCTTGCGGCCGGCCAGCACGTCCTCGATCATCTTGCCGATGGTGCCGGCGCGGCGCAGTTCGTCGGCATCATCAGGAAATTCGCGGCTGACATGGATGGTGTCGAGCGCGCGGCCATCCGATGTCGTGAAGATCTGCGCATCGGCGATATTAGCGCCCGCAGCAGCGCAGGCGCCGGCAATCACGGTCAAAAGACGCGGATGGTCAGGCGAGAGCACGGTGATCTCGGTGATGGCGTGGAAGCTGTCGGTGCGCACCATGGTGGCGAGGACTTTGCCCGCCTTGTCGGATTCACGCATGAACTGCGTATGGCGGACCTGATCTTCCAGCGGCACGGACAGCAGATAGGGCTGATAGTGCAGCTTGACGTAGGCCTTGCGCTCCTTCTGGCTCCAATCCGCGAGTGCGTGTTCCAGCGCTTCGGCAGCGGCTTCGGCGCGTTCCTTGCGCGAGACTTCGGAGAAACCTCCTGACAGCAGCAGCTCGGTTTCATAATAGAGCGTGCGCAACAGTTGGCCTTTCCAGCCGTTCCAGACGCCGGGGCCAACGGCGCGGATATCACAGACGGTCAGGATCAGCAGCATCTTCAACCGGTCAAGCGACTGCACCCGGTCGGCGAAATCGATAATGGTCTTGCGGTCGGTCAGGTCGCGCGTCTGAGCGACCATCGACATGGTCAGATGTTCCGCGATCAGCCAGACCACCAGCTCCGTCTGCTTGGGCGAAAGGCCAAAGCGTGGGCAGAGCTTGCGTGCAACTGCGGCGCCGGCTTCCGAATGGTCCTCCTCGCGGCCCTTGGCAATATCGTGCAACAGGACGGCGACATAGAGCGCGTCGCGATCCTCGATGCCAGGCATCAGCTTGTTGGTCAGCGGATGGATATCCTCGGCCTTGCCCTTGTCGATCTCCGATAGCACCTCAACGGCGCGGATCAGATGCTCGTCCACCGTATAGTGATGATACATGTTGAACTGCATCATCGAGACGATCTTGCCAAATTCCGGAATGAAGCGGCCGAGCACGCCGGCCTCGTTCATGCGGCGCAGGATGAGTGCGGGATCGCGCTTCGAGGTGAGGATGGAGAGGAAGAGCCGGTTCGCCTCCTCGTTCTCGCGCAGATCGTTGTCGATGAGGTTCAGCGAGCGGGTGACGCGCTTCAACGCGTCCGGATGGAATTCCAGCCCATTGATATCGGCAACGAAGAACAGCCGGATAAGGCTGACCGGATCGCGCTTGAAGACATCGGGATTGGCAAGCGCGATGCGGCCGCGGTCTTCGACGAATTCGACGGTGCCGGGGATCTTGCGCGAGCGGTTGGCAAAACGGCTGATGACGCCGGTGAGCCCCGGCGTGGCTTTCGCCTGCTGGTCCTCCAGTGCGGCGCAGAGGATGCGGGTGAGATCGCCGACATCCTTGGCGACAAGGAAATAATGCTTCATGAAGCGCTCGACGGCCGAAAGGCCCGGGCGGGCGTTATAGTCGAGGGCTGCGGCGATATCGCGCTGGATATCGAAGGAAAGCCGCTCTTCCGCCTTGCCGGTCAGGAAATGCATATGGCAGCGCACGGCCCAGAGGAAATCCTCGGCCTTCTCAAAGAGACGATATTCCTGTTTCGAGAGCACGCCGAGCTTTACCAGCTCGGCTGGATCGCGGACGTGATAGTAATATTTCGAGATCCAGAACAGCGTGTGCAGGTCGCGCAGGCCACCCTTGCCTTCCTTGACGTTGGGCTCGACGAGATAGCGGGTGTCGCCCGCCTTGCGGTGGCGCTCGTCACGCTCGGCGAGCTTGGCGGCGATGAATTCCGGGCCGGTATTGGTGACGATCTCCTTGTCGAAACGGGCTTGCAGCTCGCGCTCCAGCGCGATGTTGCCGCAGATATAGCGGGTTTCGAGAATGGCGGTGCGCACCGTCATGTCGGACTTGGCCTCTCGGATGCACTCCTCGACCGTGCGCGTGGCGTGGCCGACTTTGAAGCCCATGTCCCACAGCATATAGAGAATGAATTCGACCGCCTTGTGCGTCTCGCTCTCCGGCTTCGGCCGGAAGAGGAAGAGAAGGTCGATATCGGAGCCCGGCGCCAGCGTATCGCGGCCATAGCCGCCGACGGCGGTGACGGAGAAGGCGCCGGCCTGCTTCGGATAGACGTGATGGACGGTGAAATCGTAGAGGACGGTGATGATCTGGTCCTGCAGCCAGGAAATCCGGTGCGCGCAATTAAGCCCGCTGCCGTCGGCGATCAGCAACCGCCGCGCTTCTTCCCGTCCATCCTGGCTTGCCTTTTTCAACAGCGCCAGCAGTGCGGAGCGCTCTTCATTCTTATCCAGGCCGCGTTTGGTGAGGGTCTCGCACTCCGCCTTCAGCGCGGATACATCGAGAATGGTCGAAAAATCGATATGATGCGTTTCCATGCTCTGCCGATCGGCTTTCTCTTCGCTGACCGCGGTCCGTTGCCGGCGCGCCCGTCTTTTCGTCTGCATGCGCTATAGCCTCTTTGCCCAGCGATTGACACAGGCATTCTACGCCCGCATCCCCAAAGCCAGCTGGAGCCGATCATCTCGAATCGATGATCCGTCAAGATTTCTATCGGGCCAAGGTTGACGAAGCGTGACGGCCATCGACGCAGAAATCGGCAGTTTTAGGGCCTTGCCGGCTCAAGTGCCCGTCTGAGCTCGTTCAAACTATATAGTATGTTTCGCGATTGAGCGCCGATCTGCGTCACCATTTCGCGCTCGCATTCCCAATAACCGGCCTTGGCGATCTTGGAGCAGATATCGGAAATGCGGCTGCAGGACAGCGTGATATCGAGCAGGCCCCGATCGGATTCACAGTCCGGGGCTTCGCCCTCGCCGCAGATCTTGCCGCGCGCGGCGATCGGAGAGAAGCGCTCACCCAGAATGCGGACTTCGGCGAGAAGAACTTCGAGATACATCATATTGCCTTTGGAATATCGCCTGCGGTCAACTGGTCTTGGTAAGCGTTTTCTTCAGTTCATAGAGTACATCCAGGGCGGCTCGCGGCGTCAGATCGTCAAGATCGAGCGTTTTCAGCCGTTCCTCAACCTTGGACGGCTCGCGCCGGCCAACGGCTTCCTCCCGGCGGACGGCCACCTGGAAGAGGGGGAGATCATCAATGAGCTGGCTTGCCGGATTCTTGCGGTCGGCATCTTCAAGCCGCGTCAGGACATCGCGGGCGCGCGCCACAACGGAAGCCGGCAGACCGGCGAGTCGCGCCACCTGGATACCGTAGGAGCGATCGGCAGCCCCCGGCCCAACCTCGTGCAGGAAGATGACATCGCCATCCCATTCCTTGACGCGCATGGTGGCATTGGAAAGCCGGCCGAGCTTTTCCGAGAGCACGGTCAGCTCGTGGAAATGCGTGGCGAACAGACCGCGGCATCGGTTGGCTTCATGCAGATGCTCGACGGCTGCCCATGCGATCGAAAGACCGTCGAAGGTCGCGGTGCCACGACCGATCTCGTCGAGGATGACGAGGGAGCGTTCCGTTGCCTGGTTGAGGATCGCCGCCGTCTCGACCATCTCGACCATGAAGGTCGAGCGGCCACGGGCAAGATCATCGGAAGCGCCGACGCGCGAGAAGAGCCGGTCGACGATACCGATATGGGCCGAAGCGGCGGGCACGAAGGAGCCCATCTGCGCTAGAATAGCGATCAAAGCATTCTGGCGCAGGAAGGTGGATTTACCGCCCATGTTCGGGCCGGTCAGGAGCCAGATCGCGCCATCCTTGCCGTCGGCTTTCGGCGAAAGATCGCAATTGTTGGCGACGAACGGACCGCCGGCCTGACGGCGCAGCGCCTGTTCGACGACTGGATGACGGCCGCCTTCGATCGCGAACATGCGGCTGCCGTCGACGACGGGCCGGCAATAGGCCTGCTCCTCGGCAAGCAGTGCAAGCCCCGCCGCGACATCGATCACCGACAACGCGCGGGCGCCGGTCTTGATCGCCTCGGCAGCAGCCACAACGGCCGCAACCATGCGGTCGAAGGCCTCGAGTTCGATCGCCAGCGCCTTGTCGGCGGCATTGGCAATGCGGCTTTCAAGATCGGCAAGTTCTGTAGTGGTGAAGCGCATGGCATTCGCCATGGTCTGGCGATGGATGAAGCGCGCCTTGGCTTCGCTGGTGTCCGTCATCGGACCGGCATTGCCGGCGGTGACCTCGATAAAGTAGCCGAGCACATTATTGTGCTTGATCTTCAGCGACTTGATGCCGGTTTCCTCGGCATATTGCAGCTGCAGGCCGGCGATGACGCGGCGCGACTGGTCGCGCAGTGCCCGCACTTCATCCAGCTCGGCATTCGCCCCTTCCCGCAGGAAACCTCCGTCGCGCTTCAGCAGGGGCAGCTCGTCGGCAAGATTCGCCGCAAGCATGGCTTCGAGATCAGCCGGTAAAGCTTTCAGTCCGTCCAGTGCGGCGGCAAGCTCTTCCGGCAGCAAGGCGCCATCGAGAAGCCGGGCAAGATCGGCCGCCGCCGCCAGCCCCTGACGGATCGCCCAGAGATCGCGCGGGCCGCCACGATCGAGCGCAAGGCGCGACAGGGCGCGCGGCATGTCGGGCACATGCTTCAATGCCGAACGCAGATCGCTGCAGAGCGATGGCTCCTCGGTCAGAAAGCCGATCGAATCCAACCGTTCGTTGATACGGGCAGGGTCGGTCAGCGGCGACATCAGCCGCTCGGCAAGAAGGCGGGCACCGCCGCCGGTCACGGTACGGTCGATCGCCTTCAGCAGCGAACCGTTGCGATCGCCGGAGAGCGTGCGAACCAGTTCGAGATTGGCACGCGTGGCGGGATCGATGAAAAGTGTCGAGGCGCCGCTTTCGCGCTCCGGCAATCCCAGCGGGGGCCGCTCGGCGAGCTGGGTTTTTTCGACATAGGCAATTGCAGCGGCAGCCGCAGCCAATTCGGCGCGGCTGAACGTGCCAAAACCATCGAGTGTCGACACGCCGAAGTAACGCGTGATCCGTCCCTCGGCGCTGGCGCTGTCGAAGAGCACCGCCGGCTGCGGAACAGCGGTCCGGCCGAGGATATCGAAAACGGGCTTCAGCTCCGGATCATGAAACATCGTATCCGGCAGGATCAGTTCTCTCGGATCGATGCGCAGGATATCGGCGAGCAGCCGCGACGTCTCCGTTTCTGCAAGACGGAAGACGCCTGTCGAAATATCGATCCAGGCAAGCGCCAGCTGCGGCTCGGCGCCACCGCGAATACGGGTGAGCGCCATCAGATAATTGGATTCCGAGGGCGAAAGCAGCTTTTCTTCGGTGATCGTACCCGGCGTCACCAGGCGCACGACATCGCGCCGCACCACCGATTTGCCGCCGCGCTTTTTCGCTTCGGCAGGATCCTCCACCTGCTCGCATACAGCAACGCGAAAGCCGAGACCGATCAGTTTCTGCAGATAATCATCGGCAGCGTGAACCGGAACGCCGCACATCGGGATGTCCTGCCCCATGTGCTGGCCGCGCTTCGTCAGCGTGATGCCGAGCGCACGCGACGCATCGATGGCGTCTTCGAAGAACAGTTCGTAGAAGTCGCCCATGCGATAGAACAGCAGCGAACCGGGATTGTTCGCCTTGATCTCGATATATTGCTCCATCATCGGAGTGGCCGAGGCACGGCTTTCCTCCGAGGCAAGCTCGGCGGCCGAGAAAGCATCGATGCTGGCGTTAATACGTTCGTTCACGGAGGTGCAGTTTTTCCAAAAAAATGAGGTGCCACCCTATCCGCGCGCCGCTATAGAAGACAACAGCTATCGGACAAGAGGGACCGGTCGCCCACAGGAGGTTTGGAGGAACAATGGCTGACAGCAAGAGCAAGTCGCGTCCAGGAACGGGGATCACCGATCAGGAAGCACTGGACTTCCACAAGAACGGGCGCCCCGGCAAGCTTGAGATCAACCCGACCAAGCCGATGGCGACACAACGCGATCTTTCCCTTGCCTATTCGCCCGGTGTCGCCGTTCCCGTAAAGGCGATCGCTGCAGATCCGGCCACCGCCTACGACTATACTTCGCGCGGCAACATGGTCGCCGTCATTTCGAACGGCACAGCCATTCTCGGCCTCGGCAATCTCGGCGCACTCGCCTCCAAGCCGGTCATGGAAGGCAAATCGGTGCTGTTCAAGCGCTTCGCCGACGTCGATTCGATCGATCTCGAGATCGACACCGAGAATGTCGACGAATTCATCAATTGCGTGCGCTATCTCGGCCCCTCCTTCGGCGGCATCAATCTTGAAGATATTAAGGCACCCGACTGCTTCATCATCGAGCAGCGCCTGCGCGAGCTCATGGATATCCCCGTGTTCCATGACGACCAGCACGGAACCGCCATCATCGCCGCTGCCGGCCTCATCAACGCGCTGGAGCTGACCGGCCGCGACCTGAAGACCACCAAGCTCGTCTGCAACGGCGCCGGCGCTGCCGCCATCGCCTGCATCGAGCTGATCAAGTCGATGGGCTTCGCCCCGGACAACATCGTCCTTTGCGACACCAAGGGCGTGATCTACCAGGGTCGCAGCGAAGGCATGAACCAGTGGAAGTCGGCACACGCCGTCAAGACCGACAAGCGCACGCTGGCGGAAGCAATGAAGGGCGCCGACGTCGTGTTCGGCCTGTCGCAGAAGGGCGCCTTTTCCGAGGATATGATCCGTTCTATGGCCGACCGGCCGATCATTTTCGCCATGGCCAATCCCGATCCGGAAATCACGCCGGAAGAAGTCGCCCGCATCCGCGACGACGCCATCATGGCGACGGGGCGTTCGGACTATCCGAACCAGGTCAACAACGTTCTCGGCTTTCCCTATATCTTCCGCGGCGCGCTCGATGTGCGCGCCACGACCATCAATGACGAGATGAAGATCGCCGCCGTCAACGCGCTGGCGAGCCTTGCGCGCGAAGACGTGCCTGACGATGTCGTGGCAGCCTATCAGGGCGCGCGGCCGCGCTTCGGCGCGCAGTACATCATCCCTGTGCCCTTCGACCCGCGCCTGATCTCGGCCATTCCGGTGGCTGTCGCAAAAGCCGCGATCGAGAGCGGCGTCGCACGCCGCGAAATTGCCGACATGGCCGCCTATGCGCGCGAACTCTCTGCCCGGCGCGATCCGATCGCCTCAACACTGGCACAGCTCTACGAGCGTGTCCGCCGGCACCAGAAGCGCATCGTCTTTGCCGAGGCGGAAGAAGAGCAGGTCATGCGCGCCGCCCTCTCCTACGCCAATCAGGGGCTTGGCACCGCCATCCTGCTCGGCCGCGAGGATCTGATCCAGGCAACCGCCGAGCGCGCCGGCATCGATCTCAACCGCCCAGGCCTCGAGATCGTCAATGCCCGCATCTCGAAGCGCGGTGATGCCTATATCGATTATCTCTATGCCCGGCTGCAGCGCCAGGGCTACCTGCATCGTGACGTGACGCGCCTGATCCACAACGACCGCAATCATTTTGCCGCGTGCATGGTCGCACTGGGCGATGCCGACGGCATGGTGACGGGCGTGACGCGCAACTATTCGACTGCGCTCGGCGATGTACGCCGCTGCATCGACGCCAAACCGGGACACCGGGTCATCGGCATATCGATCGTGCTTGCCCGCGGCCGAACCGTCTTCGTTGCCGATACCGCCGTGCATGACATGCCGACCTCCGAAGAACTGGCCGATATCGCCGAGGAAGCTGCCGGCTTCGCCCGGCGCATGGGCTATGAGCCGCGCGTCGCCATGCTCGCTTATTCCACCTTCGGCCATCCCCCAGGCGAACGTTCCGAGCGGGTGCGTGAAGCGGTTAATATTCTCGACAAGCGATACGTCAACTTTGAATTCGACGGCGAAATGGCGGCCGACGTGGCGCTTGACCGCAAGCTCATGGAAAGCCTCTATCCCTTCTCGCGGCTTTCCGGACCGGCAAACGTGCTTGTCATGCCCGCCTTCCACTCTGCGGCGATCTCCACCAAGATGCTGCAGGAGCTCGGCGGCTCCACGGTCATCGGGCCGCTGCTCGTAGGTCTCGACAAGCCGGTGCAGATCACATCGATGGGCGCCAAGGATTCCGATATCGTCAACATGGCCGCCATCGCGGCTTATGGCGCGGGCTCGTAACCACTACCCCATAAGACTGAGCCGGCGACCCAACAAAGGTGATGGGCTGCCGTATCAATTCGGTGTAAAATAGGGGGATGAGTGAAGCTCAGGTCCTGTTCGGAGTGCTGCGCCATTCAGCGCAGCCTGACATTGTCGATGCTATCGAGCGGCTCGTTCTTGAGGCACCCGACCGCAAGCTCAACCGTGTGAATGCGCTCGCCTTTGCGGCAGGCCACGGCTTCGATGAAGAACAGGCCGTCAATGCCTTTCTGCACGCCTCGCGCCTCGGCCTGTTCGAGATGTCGTGGAATGTTCTTTGCCCCGGCTGCGGCGGAGTGTTGGATGCCAATACTTCACTCAAAACCGTGCAGAGCGATACCTATAACTGCACGCTTTGCGCAGCCGGATACGAGCCGACGCTCGACGAGATGGTCGAAGTCACCTTCACCGTCAGTCCACGCGTGCGCCACATAGAAGCGCACAATCCGCACGATCTGTCGCCGCTCGAATATTTCCGCCAGATTTATTGGGGCTCAGGCATCGACCTTCCCGACGAGGGTTACGAAGAAAAAGTCGATCAGTTCGTTTTGGAATCCCTGGAACTGCCGCCGGGCGAGAAAGCGGTCATATCGCTTCAATTGCCGGCGGAATTCACCATCATCTTCGAGCCGGTCACGCATGCGGCGCAATTCCTCGACGTGAAGGGAGAACCATCGAAGGAGCGGCAGGCTCTCTCGCTCGTTTTCGATCGCATGCATCGCCATAGCGAGGCCATAGAATTGCGGCCCGGCCCGCTACGCGTCCAGATGGAGAACCACACGGACCTTCGCGTGCTGCCATCGATCTGCGTGGCCAACGATGCCCTTCATACGCTGCTTGGACAACGCCGGCCATTTCTGACCGCCAAGCGCCTGCTTTCCAACCAGACCTTCCGTGACATCTATCGGACGGACACGATTGACATCGATCAGCGGCTGAAGATCACCAGCCTGACCTTTCTGTTCACCGACCTGCGCGGTTCGACGGAATTATACGAAAGGGTTGGCGATCTTGCGGCCTTCGATCTGGTCAAAACGCATTTCGGCATCCTGCATGAGATCGTGGCGGCAGAGGCGGGCGCGGTCGTCAAGACGATCGGCGATGCGGTCATGGCGACCTTCCCGACGCCGGACCGGGCGCTCACTGCGGCGATGCGGATGCGAGAGGCCATGCTCAGCCTCAACGAAGAGCGCGGCAATGATGATCTTCTTCTGAAAATCGGCATCCATGAGGGGCCGTGCATCGCCGTGAGCCTGAACGAACGACAGGATTATTTCGGGCAGACGGTCAATATCGCATCCCGCGTCCAGCACCTCGCCACGTCACGCGAGATCTTCGCCACCAGCTCGGTGCTCGATCATCCTCGCGCTGCCGAACTGATGACAAGGCGCGGCCTCACGCCGCAATCGCATCATGTCGCGCTGCGCGGCATCACGGATGCGATCGATATTTTCGCGATCCCTTGATAGTCCTCAGCTGGCGAAGCGACCGGCATCCGCGCCGTAATAATTCACGTAGCGGTTGGAAATGCTGGCGATCGGCAGGACGATCAGAACGTCTGTCGTGTTGAAAGCCTGATCGACCACGGCGGTCGAGCCGACCATGGCGCCGAGACGCAGATAGCCCTTGATCAAGGGCGGCAGCGACATCAGCGCCTTCTTCGGATTGACGGCCTCGACCGGCATCAGATCCATGTTGCGTGCCAGCGATGGCAGCGCACCGACGGCCCATTCGTCCTTGGCGAGAACATTGTGATAGAGGAAGGAAAGCGCCAGCGCATGCTGCTCCGGCAGAATGCCCGGGAAGGATGCGCAACCGAACATGGCGCCCATGCCATGCTTCAGCGCATAGGCCCAATTGCCCTGCCAGAGCAGTTCCACCGTACGCTTGTTGCGGTAATCCGGCAGCACGCAGGAACGGCCGAGCTCCATGAAGCGCTTATCGGGATGACGGGCGAGCAGCGCATCGATGTCGAATTCCGATGAGGAATAGAAGCCGCCATTGGCCATGGCCACTTCCTGGCGCAGCAGGCGATAGGTGCCGACGATCTGGTCTTCCGGATCGCCCTCAAGCGAGCGGTCCAGCACCAGAAGATGGTCGCAAATGTCGTCCCAGCTGTCGACATCACGCTGACGACGCATGGCGTCAGCCGGCAGTTGCGCGTTCATCTCTTCGACGAAAACGCGGTAGCGGACGGCCTGAGCGGCATCGATTTCGCGCGCCGTGCGGGCAAGGCGCGTTTCGAGATTTCCGATGCGTCCAAGCACATCGCTGGCAACTGGCTCAACCGTTGCCTTTGAAGACTGAACCATTTCGCCCTGAGCTTCGCGATTCAAAATTTCGATGGACATGGCGATTCTCCCCCTGCGGGCCGATATAGCGCCATAAACCAAATTCGTGCGACAGGAAAGTGACACGCAGCTTGGCTAAAAGCAAGAACCGTGCCCGTTGCAATTTTTCGAATGGACGCGCCATCCCCAACTTAGCGAGGACGATTGCCATAAGTTGAGCCATGTCAACCGCCGCTATCAAGCATTGATGAGCCGGCTTTGCAATTTTCATCCGCAGATAGCCGATGATTTCTAGGCGCGTTCGAAGACCGATCTCGACAGGCCGCGTAGCGCGGCCGTCAGCTTTTCGGGATCGACCGGCTTGACGATGACGGCATCGGCTCCGGCCAACAGTGCCTGACGACGTATCGAATCGCGGCTGTCCGCGGTCAGCACTATGATCGGAAGCGGCGGCAGGCCATGCCTGCGCTCATGAGCGCGCAATTGCGCAAGCACAGCCGCACCCGTACCGCCCGGCATGTTGAAATCCGTCACCAGCACCTCCGGCCGCGCTTCGCCGTCTTCGGTGCGGGCTCGAAGACCATCGAAATCCTCGACGAGGCGAACCCTGTGGCCAGCCTTGGAGAGCATGGCCCGGACCAGCATCGCATTGACCGGGTCATCCTCACCCAGCAGAATATCGAGCGCGCGGTCTTCCGACTCTGGTGTCGTTATGCCGATCTCGGAGACTGCCTCGATCAAGGCTTCGCGCTTTTCCATACCGCGCATGCGGCCTCTCAGCACATCGATCAGCGACTGTTCGCGCAGCGGCCGGATGAGCCAGGCGTCGAAAAGGTCGAGCGGATGGGTGTTGCGCTCCTCGGGATTGACCAGGAAGATCTTGCGCAGCCTTGGCACCGCAAGCGCATTTCCCTCGCTGAAGTACCAGGGCGCCATGCGATGGTCGACGATGAGATCCGTCCAGACCCCGCCCTCGCCCATCGGAAACGAAGGCAGCAGGTCATCCATGTCGCCCGGGCCGATCAGCCGGCAATGGCCGCCAAGGGTCTGGATGGTTCGCATGATGGCCGTGCTTGCCGCCCCTTGGGGAGCCAGCAGCAGGATACGAGATCCCCTAAGCATGGTATTGCGCCGATCGTATCCGTCTTCGCCGGCAATCAGGCCGACCGGGAAGGAGATGACGAATTCGCTGCCCTCGCCGCGCTCGCTGGCAACGCTGAGCCCGCCGCCGAATTCGCGCAGGATGCGGGCGGAGATTGCAAGGCCAAGGCCGGTGCCGGCGCTTCTTTCCACCGTGGTGCCGGCCTGCTCGAATTCGCCGAAGACGCGGGCCTGTTCTTCTTCGGTCATGCCGGGACCGCTATCGCGCACCGATATCGTCAAATCCGGGCCGTTGAGGTCGACACTGACAAGCACACCGCCGGTCTGGGTGAACTTCACCGCATTGCCGATGACGTTGAACAGGATCTGGCGCAGCCGGGCTGGATCGAATTCCATGCTCTCGGGAACGTCGGCCGCAACGCTCGCGGCAATTTCGATGCCCTTCTCATGGGCTCGATGCGCAAGCATCTCGATGACGCCTTCCAGCAGCGGCCGCAAAGCCTCCGTGCGCGGATGCAACTGGAAGCGACCGACTTCGATCGTGGAGAAATCAAGGAGATCTTCGACCAGCTGCACCAGCGCGTGACCCGACTGACGAATGCCCGTCAGGTAATTTGCCTGCTCCAGGGTCAGCGGCGTCTGGGCAAGCAGATGGTTCATGCCGAGAATGCCCGACAGCGGCGTGCGGATCTCATGGCTGACGGTAGCGAGCAGCCGGGATTTGGCAGCGCTGTTATATTCGGCCTTCAATCTCGCGTCTTCGCGCAGGCGGGCTGCCTGCCGCTCCTCCGTCACGTCGCGCGCGATGCTCTGTATGCATAATTGCCCGGTCGTCGCATCGCGGAACATGACATCGTGCCAGGCGAAGATGCGCCGGCCCTCGGGTGTCGCGATTTCCGCATCCTGATGCTTCGCATCGGTGACGGCACGGAATACGAGGCCAGCTTCTTCCAGCGTCAGGCCTTCGGGGTGCGACCTTCCGGTCAATCTGCTGAAGGTGGCGTTGGCGTGCAGAATCCGGCGATCGATACTGCGCGTGACCGCGATGTCGCCAAGCGCATCGTGGACGGTGGCAAGGAGGCTGGTGCTTTCCTTGTACTCCCATAGGCGATCGTGATCGCTCTCGCTGAAATCGGCAGCGACAATCTCGGGCTCGCGCGCCGCGCCTCGCGTTTTGACGATGCCGACGGCTGCCAGCGCAAGGGCTGCGAGGCCAAGAAAGCCTAAAAGCACCAGAGGACCTCCGGCGAAGCCGATCGCGAGAAAGGCGGCCCCGGCCACAAGACCGCCACCATTCAGCCAATGGCTTTGCAGCCACCAGGCTTGCGCAGGCGGCGCCGAGTGCCGGCCTGCCTCACGCGATACGGTCGATTTTGCAAGCGACGACTCGTCGGCGGCCGACCCTTCGATCGGTCCCGTTTGGTCGTGAACTGCCGCCGCGGCAAGCTTTTCCTGCAAATCTGCCAGAGTGCTCATGCAGTCTGGCTAACATGGGCATTCTTCCCGATGCCTTCAGGGATTCGCTAGAATTTTAAACTTTTGCCTTTTTGGGCATCAGAAGCTCGTCGAGAATGACGCAGCCTGCCCCGACGGTGATGAAACTGTCGGCAAGATTGAAAACGGCGAAAGACCATGTCTGCGTATGAAACAGGATATAATCGATCACGTGACCGTAGAGAAAGCGATCAAGCAGATTGCCGAGAGCGCCGGCAATGATCAGGGCAAAGCCCATATGCGCGAGCCAGCGATGATCGGGCGTGCGCCGCCAGAGCCACAGCACGAAGGCGACGATGACGAGCCGCATCCCGACGATGAACCAGCCGTCCATGCCCGAAAGCATGGAGAAGGCCACGCCTAGATTATAGGTGCGATAGAGCGCCAGCATCGGAATGACCGGCACCATCTCCTGCAGCGGCAGCCAATGATCCACCATGATCTTGATGGCCTGGTCGAGAATGACCGCAACCACGATGAAGATCAGGATCGGCAGGGGCCGTGAAAACAGGGCTGGCTTTGCAGTCGGCTGCTCATGGGTCTCGCTATCGGTCATCGGGTCTCGCTCAGGGTCAGGATATGGCGGCGTGCTTCGAACAGCATGACTGCCGTCGCGACCGCCAGATTGAGGCTATCCGCGCGGCCGGCCTGCGGGATACGGGCGAGCGCATCGGCCTCTTTCGCCAGGGCATCCGGCAAGCCGGACTGCTCGTTACCCATCAGGATGACGACGGGCTTCTTCTTGTAATCGATGGTGCGATAATCGACGGCGCCCGCCAGATGGGTCGCGACGACAGCGACACCGGCCGTCTTCTTCCAGATCAGAAACTCCTCCGGCGTCGCTTTGACGACAGGAACGGCAAAGACCGAGCCCATGGTGGCACGCACGGTTTCCAGCGAAAACGGATCGGTCGTTTCTCCGACGAGGATGACACCGGAAGCGCCGGCCGCATCGGCAGTGCGGATGATGGTGCCGAGATTGCCGGGATCGCGCACGCGATCGAGCGCCACCCAGGTCTCGCCCGCCTTCGGCTTGACGTCGCGAAGCGGCCGCCAGCGCTGCTCGAAGACGCCGACCACCATCTGCGGATTGTCGCGGCGTGTAATGGAGCCAATGACCTTTTCGCTGACCTCCAGCACCAGCCCGCCGGCCGCGACCGTCTTGGCGGCGACCTGTTCGACGAGAGGCTTGCCCTTGGCGGCCTTGGCGTAAACAAGCGTGCGGATCGTCCAGCCGAGCTCGAGCGCATCGATGACGAGCTTCAGTCCTTCGGCCAGGAAGGCGCCGCTTTCCTCGCGAGACTTCTTGACCGTCAGCGCCTTGATATCCTTGACGATCGGATTGGCAAGCGAGGTAACCTCTTTGACCTGTCCGACCTTGCGCGGGCCGTCACTACGAAAATCCTGGTTCATTTCGGCACCCAGCGGCTGAAGAGAGAGGTGGAAAGCGCCCTGCCCGGCGTGCGGCCATCGAGGCCGGCCTCGCGGATGACGAGTTCGCCGGATTCGACGGCGCCGCCGGCACCGCGCATCGTCTCGCGCATCAGCTCATGTATAGAATAGAAGCTGGCTCGGATGGAATAGGCCGTCAGCACCAGGCCGAGCGCCTTCGGCGACAGGATCTCGCGGCAGATATCGAGCATCAGCGGCAAGTGTTCGAACAGATGCCAGACCTCGCCATTCGGGCCGCGGCCGAACTTCGGCGGGTCGGTGAGAATGATGTCGTATTTGTTGCCGCGCCGCTCCTCGCGCAGGATGAACTTCATCGCATCCTCGCAGATCCAGCGGATCGGCAGTTTTTCCATGCGGCCCAAAGCCTGGTTTTCGCGCGCCCAGCCGATCGCCTTCTTCGAAGCGTCAACATGCGTCACTTCAGCCCCGGCAGCAGCCGCCACCAGGGAGGCGACGCCGGTGTAGCCGAATAGATTCAGGACCTTCAGTGGCCGTTGCGCCGCCTCGACCTGCTCCTTCATCCATGCCCAGTGCACGATCTGCTCCGGGAAGACGCCGACATGGCGAAATGCGGTGAAGCGACCGAGAAAATCGACACCGAGCAATTGCAGCGGCCATGTCTCGCCGAGCGCCTCGCGCGGAAAACGCCAGCGGCCCATGCCGTCCTCATCGGTATCGCCGGTGAAGATCGCATCGGCATTATCCCAGATATGCGCGGCAAGCGACGGCGGCCACAGCGCCTGTGCCTCAGGCCGGACGATGCGGTAGGGACCGTATTGCTCGAGCTTGAGGCCATTGCCGCTGTCGATCAGGTGGAAATCACCGGCACCGAGCGATTCCAGGATAACTGGCACGCGCTCCGGCGGACGCTCACCGGTTCGGGCGATCAGCGGGCGTTCCGGCGCGGCGACGGCAGGTGCTGCAGAACGCGACTCGGCAACACGCTCGCCATGATCGCGCGGAGGCTTGGCTGGCCTTGAAGCATGCGCGGGCTTTGCCGGCGGCTTGCCGGGCATGTCACGCCGGGGTTTCGCCCCAAGGCCGCCCGTATTTTTCTGGCCGGGCCGGCTTTCCCTATGTTTCACCATGCTTATCTCAAAATTGATATGTGCGTGCAAATAGCATCTGGCCGCCACTTGGCAAAGCGCTTTCCGATCTGCGATGATCCATGCACAAAATGTCACATTGGGAGGATTGTGCATGGACATGACCGGTGAGGAACGGATCGCAGCACCCAGAGACGCCGTTTGGGCTGCGCTGAACAATTCCGAAATCCTCAAACAATGCATTCCCGGCTGTCAAAGCCTCGACTGGGTCTCCCCGACGGAGCTGACGGCAACCGTCAAGCTGAAGATCGGCCCCGTTTCGGCTTCCTTCAACGGCGAGGTCAAGCTTTCCAACATCAATGCGCCGGAAAGCTATACGATCTCGGGAGAAGGAAAGGGCGGCATTGCCGGCTTTGCCAAGGGCGGCGCGGACGTCATACTCAAGGAAGACGGCAACGAGACCATCCTGCAATATGAGGCGAAGGCGCAGGTCGGCGGCAAGATCGCGCAGCTTGGCTCCCGCCTGGTCGATTCCAGCGCCAAGAAGCTGGCGCAGCAGTTTTTCGCCGATTTCACCGCTGCCATCAACGGCCAGGCGAGCGCCTGATTGCCAGCGGAATATTTCGGCCCCATATAGTCGATCATGACATCGAAATTCGAGACCTGGGCCGTCCGGCCTGCACGCGAACGGGACATGCAGCAGCTTGCGGAGATCTATCTCCGTGTCCGTCGCGAAACGTTCCTATGGGTCGATCCCGGCCATTTCGCCCTCGAGGATTTCGCCATTCATACCAATGGCGAACGCCTGTTCGTCTGCGAGGACGGGCATGGTGTAATTGCCGGCTTTGCCGCAGTCTGGGAGCCGGATGACTTCATCCATATGCTGTATGTTCTACCGGCCTTCCAGGGCCGCGGCGTCGGCAAGGCACTGCTTGCCGGCCTGCCGGATTGGCCTCGGCGTCGCTACCGGCTGAAATGCCTGGTCAAAAACATCCGCGCCATGGCCTTTTATAGGAGGCTCGGCTTCGAGATCGTCGGCGACGGCGCCTCGCCGGAGGGCGACTATAAAGAGATGCGGCTCGCCGACTTCACGTCACTTTGACGGCAGCTGCCCGGCGATTTCTTCGGCACGCGTGCGATGCTTATCGGCTTCGGCCTGCCAGCGCACCGCTTCCCGCGACTGATTGCGGGCACGTTTGCGATGCTTTCCCTGATTGAACCAGGTGACCGCGGCCCCGACGATCATACCGAGGATCAGCGCCACAAATAGCAAAACGAACAGCGGCGCATTCAGCGACAGCACCTGATCTTCCGGTCGGAACGGATTGAGGGCCAATGTCACGGATTGCCTGTTGGCGACGCAGAATATGATGAGGATGATGCCGAGCGGCAGCAATATCAGCAGATTGACGATCTTCTTGGCCATTGCGCAGCTCCTTTGTCCGCGGCCATGGATGTCCCGCACCCAAGCCGCCTTCAGCCGCAGAATAGAAAAGAGGCGGCTGAATTCAAGTGCCACCGCGTCGCGGCACAATCATGTCCGACAACTATTTCCGTCGGCGCATTTGGGGAAACTCGACCGGACTGGCCCGATCAGTTGTCGTCTTCCTCATCGTCGCCGGCGCCCGGATTCAGGCGCTCGCGCAATTCCTTGCCGGTCTTGAAGAAGGGAACCCATTTTTCTTCGACGAAGACCGTATCGCCGGTGCGCGGGTTGCGACCGGAGCGTGAAGGCCGGTTTTTGACGGAAAAAGCACCGAAGCCGCGAAGCTCAACCCGGTTTCCCGCTGCGAGCGCATCGGTGATCTCATCCAAGACAGCATTGACGATATTTTCGACGTCGCGGTGATAGAGATGCGGGTTGCGGGCGGCAACAATCTGCACCAGTTCCGACTTGATCACAGCTATCCCCTTAAATCATTGATTTATCAATTGGCTGCACCCTGCCAAACAGAAAGCAGGCCGTCAAGAAACAACTTATCGGTCATGATTTTCTGGAGACTCTCTCCTTTAATAAAATCATCATAACCGAGACGATTTAGCAACCAGGAAGCGGCACCCGGCCAAAAGAAGGACGAAGTTTTGTCTTCCGGCTTCCAATCGACGATCGGCAGATCCTTCTTGACCTTGCGCGTTTCGAGATAGGCGAGGATTTCGTCCTCGCCGCCGAGTGTGTCGATCAGCTTGTTCTGAAGCGCCTGGCGGCCGGTGAAGATGCTGCCGTCGGCAAGCTTCAGCACTTCGTCGCGCGACAGCTTGCGGCGATCCGCCACCAGATCGACGAACCAGCCATAGCTATCCATGACCATGTTGCGGATCATGTTCTTGGCGTCTTCGCTGGCAGGATGGAAGGGCGACGGTTCGGCCTTCAGCGGTGCCGACTTGATCTCATCGAGCGAAACGCCGACCTTGTCGAGCAGGTCCTTGACCTGCGGATACTGGAAGATGACGCCGATCGACCCGGTGATGGAGGTATCGCCCGCAACGATATCATCGCCGGCTGTCGCTATCATGTAGCCGGCAGAAGCTGCGACGGTGCGGATGTCCGATACGACCGGCTTCTTGGCGGCGACGGCGCGGATTGCCTTGAAGATGCGTTCGCCGCCATAGGTCGTTCCGCCGGTCGAAGAGATCGACACGATCAGCGCCTTGACCTGATCATTGTCGCGGATCTTCTTCAGCCGCTCCAGCAGCTCCGGATCATCCTGAATGAGCCCGGAAATCTTGACGCGGGCGATCTGCGGGCCCCGCGCATCCGGCAGGTCGGCCGAAACAAAGCGATAAAGCGCAAAACCCAATGCCACAAGGAGCAAAACGGCAACAATGCGCCAGAAACCAACCTTGCGGCGCAATTGTCGCCGATCCGCGATTGCAGAACTGTCCATCACGCCTTATTTCTCCCTGCAACAAATTGAAAGCGCCACAAACCGGATGTATGACACCTTGAAACGGGCACAATCCTTAGAGAAAAGCGTTTCCCGTTTTCGATGTCGTCGACGGACGCCGCTCTGCTGGTTCATGAGATAGGACATCGCCCGACCTGATGAAACCGGCTTATGGTATATTTTTCTGCTAAAATTCGCCTACAGCAGGAAAAAATCCATATTGGCAAGCCAGTGCAATAATGCGAAACGATCCGATAGGCTTTTTGGCACAGCCTCGCATAGCGTGAATGCGGTTCTCCGGATCATAAAAGACGGACCTGTTGCATGCTCAATACGATCGAGCCCCCCGGCGAGGCAATACGCTCGGTGCCGGAACGGAACGCGTATAAAGACGCGATTTTCCATTCTAACCGCGTAAAGCGGCTCAGGGTGCTGCTGCCGCTTGCCGCCATCATCATCTCGCTCCTTTTTATTGCCGTCTCCGTCATCCGCGCCTATCTGCCGGCAAACATCCAGATCGAGGGCGCCAAGATCGAGGATGGCAAGGTCGTCATGGAACGCCCCGCCATTGCCGGGCGCAACAAGGACGGTATCAACTACTCGCTGCTTGCCGAAAAAGCGCTTCAGGATATCAAGAATCCCAACATGATCACGCTCAAGACCATCAAGGCATCAATGCCGGTCAATACCGACGTGATCGCCCATGTTACGGCCGCGAGCGCGGATTTCGACCGCCAGGCCGATACACTGAAGCTGACCGAGCCCTTTACCATCCTGATGGACAACGGGCTGCACGCCGAATTCAAGACCGCCTTCCTGGATGTGAAGAAGGGGGACCTTTCCAGCCAGGACGAGGTTGCTATCACCCGCGGTGGTATGTCGGTTGTTGCGCGTTCGCTCAAGATGACGGATAAGGGGAGCGTAATCGAATTCGACGGGCAGGTTCGGATGAACATCGAACCTGCCGCTCTCCATAATTCAGATAGCCAACAGAAGCCGGGCGGTTCATGATAAAGTATTGGCCTAATTCAATTTTCAATTCCGGCTTGCGCAAGGCCGGCCTTCTCTGTGCTTTTGGCGCAGCCGCCTTCTTTGCGGCCGCAAGCGCCGGCGCGCAGTCGACGACCAGCTCGATGCCGGGTCTTGCCCTCTCCAAGGATCAACCGATCCAGATCGAAAGCGACAAGCTCGAGATCCATGACCAGGAGAGCCAGGCGGTCTTCACCGGCAATGTCAAGGTGGTCCAGGGCACCACGACCATGCAGGCCGGCAAGATGACGGTCTTCTATAAGAAGAAGCAGGCAGGAGATGCCAAGCAGCCCGACAATCCGGTCGCCAAGGCTGCCAAGGAGCAGAACCAGTCGCTCGTGTCGGGCGATGCCAACATCGACCACATTCTGGTCACCGACAAGGTCTACCTCGTTTCCGGAACGCAGACGGCGACGGCGGAGGACGGCTCCTTCGACATGGCCAACCAGCTTGCGATCCTCAAGGGCAAGAAGGTGGTTCTGACCGACGGACCGAATGTTTTCACAGGCTGCCAGCTCACCGTGCATATGGCGACGGGTGAAGCACAGCTGGATTCCTGTGGCGGTCGCGTCCAGATTCAGCTCGACCCGAAGTCGCAGCAAGTGCAGCAACAACAACAAAAGAAAAACTGATACCGGCCCCCTCGTGACGACATCGACCACATCCACCTTGCCCGGCGTGCCCGGGCCGTCTTCTGCGGCATCGAGCGCACCGGCCGCGGACAAGGCACGCTATAAGGGCACGCTGATCGCCCGGGGCCTCACCAAGACCTACCGGACGCGACGTGTCGTCAACGGTGTTTCGCTGGTGGTGCGCCGCGGCGAGGCAGTCGGGCTGCTGGGGCCGAACGGCGCCGGCAAGACGACGTGCTTCTACATGATCACCGGACTGGTACCGGTCGATGAAGGCACGATCGAGATCGACGGCAACAATGTTACCTCGATGCCGATGTATCGCCGGGCGCGGCTCGGTGTCGGCTACCTGCCGCAGGAAGCCTCGATCTTCCGTGGACTGACCGTGGAAGAAAACATCCGCGCCGTGCTCGAAGTCCACGAAAGGGACAAGACGAAGCGGGAGCGCAAGATCGACGAATTGCTGGAGGAATTCCACATTCGCAATCTGCGCAGCGTGCCGGCGATCGCGCTTTCAGGCGGCGAGCGGCGGCGCCTGGAAATCGCCCGCGCGCTGGCCACCGATCCGACCTTCATGCTGCTCGACGAACCTTTTGCCGGCGTCGACCCGATCTCGGTCGCCGACATTCAGAACCTCGTGCATCACCTGACGGCGCGCGGCATCGGCGTGTTGATCACGGACCACAATGTGCGCGAGACGCTCGGCCTGATCGACCGCGCCTATATCATCCATGCGGGTGAAGTCCTCACCCATGGCAGGGCGAACGACATCGTCAGCAATCCTGAAGTACGCAAGCTGTATCTGGGTGACAATTTCAGCCTCTGATAGGCTGAAATTCCTTCCTCCCATCCGCCAATATTAGCGAATGCTACCGCGCGCCGGAAATTTACTTCGGCTTCACAGTTCCGCTTGACCAAATCCAATAAAAAAGCAATTTTTGGGCCAGTTGGAATTTCGCGAGAATTTTAGTGAAAAGAGGCGCGGATTCCCGAGGAGTTCAAGGGGAGTCCCGCGTCCGCCATGGCATTATCGGCCAATCTTTTCCTGCGCCAAAGCCAGAGCCTGGTGATGACACCGCAACTGATGCAATCCATCCAGTTGCTGCAGATGACGCATTTCGAGCTCACGCAGTTCATCGCACAGGAAGTCGAAAAGAACCCGCTGCTGGAATTTGCGTCAAATGACGAGGATATAGGCAGCGGCGGCGATCGCGAGGCCAGGGACGAACGCTTCGAGACCATGGAAGAAGCCCATGGCGAGGATGGCTCCGAACGCAATGCCGGCGATCTTGCGAGCGACTGGTACGAGAGCGACAATACCGGCAACGCCAACCGGCTAAGCGACGAGCTCGACACCAATTTCAGCGACGTCTTTCCCGATGACGGCAACCCGCAGCGCGCCGATGCGCCGGAGCTGCTCAGCCAGTGGAAATCCATGCCCGGCGGCGATGCCGGTGAAGGCTACGACCTGGACGATTTCGTCGCGGGCCAGGTGTCGCTGCGCGATCATCTCAACGAACAGATTCCCTTCTCTCTTCCCGCCATGGGCGACCGGCTGATCGCCCAGCATCTCGTCGACCAACTCGACGACTGTGGCTATCTGCGCGGCGAACTCGGTGAGACGGCCGAACGCCTCGGTGCGACGCCTGCCGACGTCGAGCGCGTGCTGGAGGCCCTACAGCAACTCGATCCGCCCGGCGTGTTTGCCCGCTCCCTCAGCGAATGCCTGGCAATCCAGCTCCGGCAGAAGGATCGCTTCGATCCCGCCATGGAGCGGTTGATCGAGAATCTCGAGCTGCTTGCCCGGCGCGATTTCGCCACGCTGAAGCGGCTCTGCGGCGTCGATGAGGAAGACCTGCTCGACATGATGGCGGAAATCCGCCAGCTCAACCCGAAGCCCGGCAGCGGTTTCGAAACAGACATATCGGAGGCGATCATGCCCGATATCGTCGTGCGTCCCTCTGCGGACGGTAGCTGGCTGGTAGAACTCAATCCCGATGCGCTGCCGCGGGTATTGGTGAGCCAGTCCTATTTCGCCTCCGTCTCCAAGACCAGCCAGGACCATGCCTTTCTTTCGGAATGCCTGCAGAATGCCAACTGGTTGACCCGCAGCCTGGACCAGCGCGCCAAGACGATCATGAAGGTGGCAAGCGAGATCGTGCGGCAACAGGACGCGTTCCTACTGCATGGCGTCGACCATCTGCGGCCGCTCAACCTGAAAACCGTGGCGGATGCCATCAAGATGCATGAATCGACGGTCAGCCGCGTGACCTCGAACAAATACATGCTGACGCCACGCGGGCTGTTCGAGCTCAAATATTTCTTCACGGTTTCGATCGGCGCCGTCGAGGGCGGAGACAGCCATTCTGCAGAGGCCGTGCGCCACAAGATCCGTCTGCTGATCTCGAACGAGAGTCCGGATGCGGTCCTCTCTGACGACGATATCGTCGATACGCTGAAGAAGGGCGGGATAGAGCTTGCTCGCCGCACGGTTGCAAAGTACCGGGAAGCCATGAACATCCCCTCCTCCGTGCAACGGCGCCGGGAGAAGAGGGCTCTAGCCAAAGTTTCTGGTTTCTGACGGCCGGCAACCTTCAACCACAGGATGTCAAACTCCTAACGGTCCGTTAAGATGCAGTTGACTTTCGTATGAGGCAGGGCTAGAAGCCCGCCGCAATCGCTGCAGGACAGCACGACCATGAAACTTATCCCCACCATCCAAAAGGCGGTCGATATACGCAATTTGCCTTTGACTGCGTGAAGTGCTTGGATGAGCTTGAGGCTTGGCGTAAACTGATACGCGCAATAACCACTACAAGAAGGGAAACTCCATGAGTGTGCGTGTCTCCGGTAAACATATGGAAATTGGCGACTCCTTCCGTCAGCGGATCGAGGACCAGATCGGTATGGCCGTGACCAAATACTTCGACGGGGGGTATTCGGGTCAGGTAACTGTGCAGAAGTCCAGTTCGCGTTTTGCGGCCGATTGCAAGCTTCACCTCGATAGCGGTGTCGTATTGCATGCTGCCGGCGAAGCCATGGACCCGCAGCTTGCTTTCGACGCTGCGTCCGAGCGCATCGAAAAGCGCCTGCGTCGTTACAAGCGCAAACTCAAGGACCATCAAGCAGGCAATCACGTGAACGGTCAGGCGGAAGTCGCCTATACCGTCATGGACGGCGTTCCCGATGACGACGAGGAGATCCCTGCCGACTTCGCGCCGGCAATCGTCGCAGAGAGCACGAAACAACTGAAAACCATGTCGGTGGCGACCGCCGTGATGGCGCTCGATATGACCGACGAGCCGCTGCTGCTCTTCCGCAGCCCCGGCAACGAACACTTGAACATCGTCTACCGCCGTCAGGACGGCAACATTGGCTGGATCGACGCAGCCAATATCAAAGGCTGAGAATAGAAGATAAGCGGCGGCTGCGCATCATCGCAGCTGGCCGCCGCTTGCCCGTCATCGGTTCTCGGCGACACGAAGGATAAAGAGAATGGCATTGGCAGATTTGCTACAGCAAGATGCGATCATCCCCGCCTTGAAGGCAAATTCCAAAAAACAACTGCTTCAGGAGCTGGCCGCCAAAGCCTCCAAGCTCACCGGACTGCCCGAGCGCGAAATCTTCGATGTCGTGCTGCAGCGCGAGCGCCTCGGCTCCACCGGCGTCGGCAACGGTATCGCCATTCCCCACGGCAAGCTTGCCAGCATCAAGTCCATCGCCGGCATTTTCGCGCGCCTTGAAGCGCCCGTCGATTTCGAGGCGCTGGACGACCAGCCTGTCGATCTCGTCTTCCTGCTGCTCGCACCTGAAGGTGCCGGCGCGGACCACCTGAAGGCGCTCTCGCGCATCGCCCGCGTTCTGCGGGACCAGGATCTCGTCGCGAAGCTCCGCGCCACCGATTCCGCCACCGCCATCTACGCCTTCCTCAACGAAGAGCAGGCATCCAACGCCGCCTAACCGCTTGGATTACACTGGACCAAGGCAAAAATAAGAGCCGGATGATCCGAGATCGTCCGGCTCTCTTCTTTTATTGGCGTTGCCAAAAAAGATCAGGCGTCTTTCTCGTCCAGCGGGCTGTTGGCGCCCTGCTCGGCATTTTCGACGATCTTCGGGCCACCCTTGGCGACGCCGACCATGGCCGGGCGCAGAACGCGGTCGCCGATGACGAAACCGGCCTGCACCACCTGGACGACAGTGTTGTTCGGCACTTCCGGGTTCGGCACTTCGAACATGGCCTGATGGAAATTGGGATCGAATTTCTGCCCGATCGGCTCGAGCTGACGCACACCGTGACGCTCAAGGGCCGAGAGCATTGAACGCTCGGTCATCTCGACACCTTCGATCAGCGTCTTCAGGCCGGCATCGGCGCCATCACGGGCGTCGGCCGGAATGGCATCCAGCGTGCGGCGCAGGTTGTCGGCCACCGAGAGCATGTCGCGGGCAAAGCTTGCCACGGAATAGGACTTTGCATCCTTCACGTCGCGCTCGGTGCGGCGACGGAGGTTGTCCATCTCGGCAGCAAGGCGAAGGTAGCGATCACGCAGTTCGCCGTTCTCGGCCTTCAGCAGCTCAACCGGATCTGGCTGAGACGGCTCGGCTGCATCAACGGTTTCCGCTGCATCCTGCGCGAAATCCGCTGACGTGTCAGCCGCCGTGGCGTCAGGTCCGGTTTTTGTTGTTTCGTCGGTCATGACGGTCTCCGAATTGCTTGGTCTTTGGATGTGCCCGATATCGAGGTTTGGCCGGAAAAAATCAAGGCTTTGTCGAGAAGAACAGCCAAATCCTGGCTTTGCGGCGGCGGCAATACGGCTCGCCGCTCCCGGACGCTGTTCAAGACGTCGACTGTTCAGCCCTCCTTCCCGGTGGTATGCTGAACTGCATCTCAGCACAGCGTGAGGTGACATCAATGTCTAATGGCAAATCCCTTTCAGGCAAGTGTTTCTGTGGCGCGGTGGAAATCGCAGTCGATGGCGAGCCAATGGCGATGGGTTACTGTCATTGCGACTCCTGTCGGGAATGGTCGGCAGGGCCGGTCAATGCCTTCTCGCTCTGGCCGCCGGAAGCCGTTCACATCACCAAGGGCGCGGACAAAATCGGCAGTTATCAGAAAACCGAAAAGAGCGTGCGCAAGTGGTGCACGGTCTGCGGCGGCCATCTTTTGACCGAGCATCCGCCGTGGGGCGTCACGGACGTCTATGCAGCGGTCCTTCCCGACCTCGATTTTCAGCCTGGCATGCATGTCAACTACGAGACGACAGTGCTGCATCTGAGAGACGGGCTGCCAAAGCAGAAGGACTTTCCAGCCGAGATGGGCGGATCTGGAACTTTGCTTCCCGATTGACCGCAGCAGCTAAATCCGCTCCTCAGATTCCAGGCCGGGACAGCCGCGAAATCAGCTGAGCGGTATAATCGACCATGGGCACGATGCGCGCATAATTCAGCCGCGTCGGGCCGATAACGCCGACCGCGCCGACGATGCGATCGTCCTCGTCGCGATAGGGTGCGACGATGAGCGAGGAGCCGGACAGTGAGAAGAGCTTGTTTTCCGAGCCGATGAAGATGCGCACGCCCGGTCCGCTCTCGGCAAGATTGAGGATCTCGATGAGGCTGTCCTTCTTTTCGAGATCATCGAAGAGGAGGCGCAGGCGATCCAGATCCTCCGCGCCGCCGATTTCGGCCAGCAGGTTGGAGTGGCCACGCACGATGAGCTGTGTCGGCTTGCCGTCGTCATCGCCACCGGACCATACGGCAATACCGCGCTCAACCAGCTGATGTGACAGGCTGTCCAGCTCCTGGCGCACGCTTTCCTTGAGGCTCTGCAATTGCCGCCGCAATTCCGGCATCGTCTGGCCGGTCATATGGGCGTTGAGGAAGTTGGCGGCCTCCGTCAGCTGCGACGAGGTCGTGCCGGCCGGCAGCTCGATGATGCGGTTTTCGACCTGATCGTGCTCGCCGACGAGCACGGCGAGCGCCTTGGTCGGCTCCAGCCGGATAAATTCCACGTGCTTGAGAACGGGATCGCTCTTGGAGGTAATGACGAGCCCGGCACCGCGCGAAATGCCCGATAGCACCCGGCTTGCTTCCGACATCATCGATTCCACCGGCTGGTCACGATTGCCGCCGCGCACCTGCCGATCGATATTGGCTCGATCCTCGGCGGAGAGATCCCCGACCTGCATGAAAGCATCGACGAAGAAGCGCAGACCGACCTGAGTCGGCAAGCGCCCGGCGCTCACATGCGGCGAATAGATGAGTCCCAGCTCCTCCAGATCGCTCATGACATTGCGCACGGAAGCCGGCGACAGCGACATGGGCAGCAGGCGTGAAAGATTGCGCGAGCCCAGGGGCTCGCCATTTTCCAGATAGCCTTCGACGATGCGGCGGAAGATTTCCTTGGAGCGTTCGTCCAGTGCAGCAATGACATCCGAGACCGACGATGTCGTGAATACCATTTCGCTGTCAGATCCATTCCGTTGAGCCTTAGGCAAAATATAATCATTCAGTTAGCAATGGCAAAAGGGAAAAATGTCGCCGTCGCCGCTGAGCGTCTTTGCGGCCTGCTTTTCCTTTGCAAAAGCGGCCTGCGGGTCGTAGAAGCGGTCAACGAACATTCAGGAGAGTGGAATGCGGCCTTCAGGCAGAAAAACCGACCAGATGCGCAAGGTGTCGTTCGAGCGCAATTTTTCCAAGCATGCGGAAGGCTCCTGCCTGGTGAAATTCGGCGATACGCATGTGCTCTGCACGGCAAGCCTGGAAGACAAGACGCCGCCATGGCTGCGCAACAGCGGCAAAGGCTGGGTCACGGCGGAATACGGCATGCTGCCGCGCGCGACAGGCGAGCGCATGAAGCGCGAAGCAGCCGCCGGCAAGCAGGGCGGCCGCACGCAGGAAATCCAGCGCCTCATCGGCCGTTCGCTGCGCGCTGTCGTCGACCTCAAGGAATTGGGCGAGCGCCAGATCACCGTCGACTGCGACGTCATCCAGGCCGATGGCGGCACGCGCACGGCCTCGATCACCGGCGGCTGGATCGCGCTCTATGACTGCCTGAAGTGGATGGAAAGCCGCAACATGGTCAAGGTCGAGCGCGTGCTGAAAGATCACATCGCCGCTATCTCCTGCGGTATCTTTGCCGATCAGCCCGTCATCGATCTCGACTATCTTGAGGATTCTTCGGCGGAGACCGATGCCAATTTCGTCATGACCGGCAAGGGCGGCATCGTCGAGATTCAGGGAACGGCTGAAGGCGCCCCCTTCAGCGAAGAAGAATTCGCCACGCTGATGCATCTGGCCAAAAACGGCATTGCCGAACTGGTGGAGCTGCAGAAGCAGGCCATCGCCTGAGGATATCAACGAATGCGGAGCGTGCAGCCTGCCCCTCATCCGGTCCCTGAGTTTATCGAAGGGCGGCCCCCTTCTCCCCGTCTCGACGGGGAGAAGGGGCAAGGCGTACCTGCCGTCATCTCTCAGCTTCGCGGGAATCGGGAGGCGCCCATAATATATGAGGTCGTTCCCTCGCCCCGTGAGCGGGGAGAGGGTGAGGGGCTAATCCGTTGAGCAATGCGACACTCACAGGCGTTCTTGAAACTGCCCTCTATGCAGACGATCTCGATGCCGCCGAAGCCTTTTATAGCGGCGTACTCGGGTTGAAGAAGATATCGCGAGGCGGCAACCGCCACGTCTTCTATCGCTGCGGGCCGGGTGTGCTCCTGATCTTCAACAGTGAAGAAACGGTCAAGCCGCACGAGCCGGGCGCCCTGCCCGTGCCGCCGCATGGGACTAAGGGTCATGGTCACGTTTGCTTCCGTGTCGATGGCAACGATATCGAGGCCATGGCCGAGAGGCTAAAGGCTGCCGGTGTCGATATCGAAGCCGATTTTCACTGGCCGAATGGCGGCCGTTCGATCTATTTCCGCGATCCGGCCGGCAACAGCCTGGAATGCGCCGAACCCCGCATCTGGGGCCTATGACAGGACAGCACATGCGCAAGCTCGATACTAAGACTATCGTCGTCGCCAGCCACAATGCCGGCAAGATCCAGGAAATCCGCGATCTGATCGGGCCGCTCGGCTTTACCGCCAAGTCCGCCGCCGATCTCAACTTCATCGAACCGGACGAAACGGGCACGACCTTCGAAGAAAATGCGACGATCAAGGCGCTGGCCTCCGCCAATGCCTCCGGCCTGCCGGCACTCTCGGACGATTCCGGTCTGGTTATCGATGCACTCGGCGGCGATCCCGGCGTCTATACGGCCAATTGGGCGGAGACGGCTGACGGGACGCGTGACTTCGCCATGGCCATGCGGAAGGTCGAAACCGCCCTGGAAAAGGCCGGCGCCACCACGCCGGAGAGCCGCACGGCCCGCTTCGTCAGCGTGCTCTGCCTTGCCTGGCCCGATGGACATACCGAGCTTTTCCGCGGCGAAGTGGAAGGCACGGTCGTCTGGCCGCCGCGCGGCAGCCAAGGCTTCGGCTACGATCCGGTCTTCCAGCCGGAGGGATACCAGACCACATTCGGCGAAATGAGCGCCAAGCAAAAGCATGGCT
Organism: Rhizobium sp. AG207R; assembly: GCF_027109195.1. Lineage (NCBI taxonomy): Bacteria > Pseudomonadati > Pseudomonadota > Alphaproteobacteria > Hyphomicrobiales > Rhizobiaceae > Rhizobium > Rhizobium sp. AG207R. The sequence continues at coordinate 159,493 of NZ_JAEPVT010000013.1, read as the reverse complement.
GGAAGCCCGGCGACGAGCAGGCGCTGTCGCACCGCGCCCGCGCCTTCAAGATCTTTGTCGAAACCTGCCTGGAGGCGTAAGCTAATCCCGTGGAAATCGTGGACACACAAGATCTGATGCACGGGGCGCAATTGCTGCCCGATACCGGCGAACCCGGTTTCGGCGTCTATGTGCATTGGCCCTTTTGCGCGGCTAAGTGTCCCTACTGCGATTTCAACAGCCATGTCCGCCATCAGCCTGTCGATCAGGAGCGCTTTGCCGCCGCCTTTCTGAAGGAAATGGCGACGATGCGGATGATCAGCGGCCCGAAGACAGTGACAAGCGTCTTCCTCGGCGGCGGCACGCCGTCGCTGATGAAGCCGGAAACGGTCGGCGCAGTGCTCGATAGCATTGCTAGGACATGGCATGTGCCTGATGGTATCGAGATCACCATGGAAGCTAATCCGTCCAGCGTCGAAGCGGAGCGCTTTCGCGGCTATCGCGCCGCCGGCGTCAATCGCGTGTCGATGGGCGTGCAGGCGCTGAACGATCGCGACCTGAAATTCCTCGGACGTCTGCACAATGTCGAGGATGCGCTGAAGGCGATCAGGCTGGCGCGCGAGATCTTCCCGCGCATGTCCTTCGACCTCATCTATGCCCGCCCCAACCAGACCGTAGAGGAATGGGAACGCGAGCTGAAGGAGGCGATCTCCTATGCGGTCGATCACCTCTCGCTCTATCAGCTGACGATCGAGGAAGGCACGCCCTTCTACGGCCTTCACAAGGCCGGAAAGTTGATCGTGCCCGATGGCGATCAGTCGGCGCTGCTTTATGAAGCGACGCAGGAGATCACCGAGCGCGAGGGCATGCCGGCCTATGAGGTCTCCAATCACGCGCGCCCCGGCGCCGAGAGCCGGCACAATCTCACCTATTGGCGCTACGGAGACTATGCCGGGATCGGCCCCGGCGCCCATGGCCGCCTTACCAGAGGCCCGCAGAAGCTGGCGACCGCGACCGAGCGCAAGCCGGAAAGCTGGCTCGAGATGGTCGAGCGGGACGGGCACGGCATGGTCGACCAGGAAATGCTTGGCTTCGACGAACAGGCCGACGAATTGCTGCTGATGGGCCTGCGGCTGCGGGAGGGCGTCGATCTCGCCCGCTGGCAGCAGCTTTCCGGCCGCGATCCCGACCCGCAGCGCGAAGCGTTTTTACTGGAACACGGCTTCATAGAGCGGATCGGCAATTCCCGCCTGCGCTGCACGCCGGCGGGAATGCTGGTTCTCGACTCGGTCGTCGCCGATCTCGCCTGCTGACCACTTTCCCCTCGAGAGCGGCGTCACGAAGCGGCGGATGGGGGTGATCCCGCATGTGAGATGATGACTCGGCTGTTGACGAGATCGCCCCACCCCGGCACTACGTGCCGACCCTCCCCCTCAAGGGAAGGGTAATCGCATATGGACAGGTTAGCCCCTCATCCGTCCTCTCACAGTTCGCTTCGCTTAACTGTTCGAGTCCACCTTCTCCCCGTACGCGGGGCGAAGGGAGTTGATGAGATCGCCCCGTCTCCCCGTCAAAACGGGGAGAGGGCTGGGTGAGGGGCACCTTCTATTTCATATGCAATGGCCCTACCCTCGAGGGAAGGGTGAAGAGGCGGCCATCGATTGCCGCCAGACCCACCGCTATCAGGGCCATGCCGATGAAATGTTTCGGCTGCAGGCTTTCGCCGAGAATGAGCGCGCCGAGCAGGATGGCGCTGACGGGGATCAGGAAAGTCACCAGCATCAGGTTGGTCGCGCCGGCCGTCGCCAGGATGCGGAAGAACAACACATAGGCAATGGCGGTCGACAGGATGGCCAGGCCGGCCAGCGCCGCCCAAGTCTCGGTGGACGGCATTGCCAGCGTCCACGGGCGATCGACGAAGAGCGCGATTGGCAGCAGCATTATCGCCGAGCCCGTAACCTGACCGGCGGCCGGAATGATCGGTGCCAGCCCCATGCGGCGGAAGCGCCGCCCGAAAATACCGGCGAGTGAGTAGCTGAAAGCAGCGCCCAGCACAGCCAGCTGCGCCAGCACGTTGGAACCGAGGCTCGTCAGCACCGAGGGGCCGATCATCAGGGCCACGCCGACAAAGCCGACGATGACGCCGAGCAGGCGGTTGCCAGTCATCTTCTCATCCTCCGTCAGGAAATGGGCGACGACCACGGCAAAGAGCGGCGTGGTGGCATTGAGGATGGAGGCAAGCCCGCTGGCGATATGGGTTTGCCCCCAGACGATCAGCAGGAAGGGAATGACATTGTTGAGGAAGCCCATGCCGAAGAAGGCGAGCCAGGTCTGACGGTCTTTCGGCATCGCATGCCCGGTGGCACGCACGATGACATGCAGAGCAATGGCGGCGAGTGCGACGCGCGCCGTGACGATGGTGAAGGGCGGCAGCTCGCGCACCAGAATGCCGTTGAACAGGAAGGAGCCGCCCCATAGGACGGATAGCCCCACCAGCATGCTCCATTCGACCGCGCCCATGGATTTCTGTGCCATCTGATCATCTCCAGCATCAGCTGATTGAGTTTTACTTATTTGTTGCCAATCGCGGCATGATTGCTAACCACCGTAATTGCTGGAATAATCGCGCTATATGGAGGCTCTGGCAAACGAGTCTTTTTCGAATTATGGTTTAGCAGAGCTCAATCATCATGGATCAACTGCCATCCCTTTCGGCGCTGCGCGCCTTCGAGGCCTCCGCCCGGCATCTCAGCATGACGCTGGCTGCAAGCGAGCTGCATGTGACGCCAGGCGCCATCAGCCTGCAGATCCGCGACCTCGAAAGCAGCCTCGGGGTACGACTTTTCGAGCGGCGAGCCCGCAGCCTGGCGCTGACGAGTGAAGGCGCCGAGTATTTCGCGACAATGCGAACGGCCTTCCGCCTCATCCGCGAGGCGACAGCGGCCTTGGCGATGCGCGCCAAGGATACGGTGCTGACCCTTACCTGCACTGCCGGCTTTGCCACGCACTGGCTGGTGCCGCGGCTGCGGCGCTTCGAGGAGGCCCATCCCGATATCGACCTGCGCATCAGCGCTTCCTATCGCATGATGGATTTCCAGCGGGATGGGATCGACATTGCCATTCGCCACGGCCTCGGCGGCTACGAGGGACTGGCAAGCGAGAGATTTCTCGATGATGAATATGTGCCGGTCTGCGCGCCGGAAATGGCAGCGGCGCTTGGCCCCTCTCCCGCTGTCGATGACTTGGCCGGCCTGACGCTGATCCACGATGTCTATCGGCGCGACTGGGAGCTCTGGCTGAAGGCGGTCGGCGCCACGCGGGTGGATGCCATGCACGGACCGGTCTTCACCGATGGCATGGGCGCTTATCACGCCATGAAGGCAGGCCTCGGCATCGCGCTGATGCGCCGGTCCTTCGTGGAGCAGGAGCTGGCTGAGGGCACGCTCGTTGCGCCTTTCCCGACCGGATTTGCGAGCGCGCTTGCCTATCATCTCGTCTATCAGCCGGGTGCGCTGGAAAGGCCGGCCGTCGCGGCCCTGCGCGCCTGGTTATTTTCAGAGGTATCGCGCACGACGCCGCCGACCTAAAGTGCGCTTGGAGCGCAAAAAGAAACGGCCGGCGATCAAGCCGGCCGTAGACTATGTGGTGAATGCCGATCGCTCGGCTTATTCGTTGATGAGACGCTTCAGCAGCTCGATCTCGTGCGACAGCTTGCTGTCGCCGGCGATCAGTTCCTCGATCTTGCGCACCGCATGCAGGACCGTGGTGTGATCGCGGCCACCGAAGCGACGGCCGATTTCCGGAAAGGAACGCGGCGTCAGCGTCTTCGACAGGTACATGGCGATCTGGCGTGGCTTAACGATGACGCGCGTACGGCGGTTCGAAACCAGTTCCTGGCGCGACACATTGTAGTGGCGGGCGACGATGCGCTGGATGTCCTCGATGCGGACGCGGCGCGGCTCGCCGGAGCCGACCAGATGCGCCAGCAGCTCGTCGACGCGCTCGACCGTCAGGTTCGGCTCAAAGGAGCGGCGGAAGATAAGCTGGTTGAAGGCTCCTTCCAGCTCGCGGCCGCTGGCGGTGACGTTGCGGGCGACATGCGAGAGGATTTCGGCCGGGATTTCCAGCGACGGATCATCCTGACGGGCAGCATCGAGACGGCGCTTGAGGATCTCAAGGCGCATTTCATAGTCCGGCGCCTCGACTTCGATCGCTACACCGCCCTGCAGGCGCGAACGAACGCGGGGATCGAGCGATTCCAGCTCCCAGGGAGCGCGATCGGCAGCAACGACGACCTGCTTGGCGCTGTCGAGCAGCATGTTCAACAGATGGCAGAACTCGTGCTGGATCATCTTGCCCTGCAGGAACTGCATGTCGTCGATGATGAGCAGGTCGATATTGCGCAGCGAGTCCTTCAGCGTCAGCGCGTCATTATCGCGGATAGCGGTTGCGAAGCGCCACATGAAGTATTCCGCCGTCAGATAGACGACACGCAGGCCGCGCGGGTTCTGCACCGCTGCATTGGCGATCGCCTGCAGCAGATGCGTCTTGCCGAGACCAACGGTCGCATGGACGAAGAGCGGATTGAAACGCACGGCGCCGGAGCCGGCTTCGGCGATGGTCTTTGCCGCGGCAAGGCTGACGCGGTTCGAGCTGCCTTCGACGAACGTATCGAAGGTGAAGCGGGAATCGAGCGGAGAGCCGAAGAGCGGCGCACCCGCCGTCGCGGGCCGGGCAGCCGCAGCCGCGCTCACCGCCTGGGCAACCACCTGGCCAGCCGGCTGGGCGACGGCGCGGCGGATCGGCGCGACAGCCGTTTGATCCGGCACCGCCGGCTGCTCATCGGCGCATGGCTTCGCGCCCTGCCGGGTCGCGGTGCGCACCAGAATTTCGACTTTGAGGATCTCGGCATCCTCAGCCTGGAACAGGCTGGTGATGAGATCGAGATAGCGATTGTTGATCCAGGACTTCAGAAATGTCGTCGGGACCGTGAGGCGAACGACGCTCTTCGATACCGAATGAAGCTTGAGCCGCGCAAACCAGCTGGCATAGACATCGGGTCCGACCTGAGCCTTCAAGCGCGCGCTGACGCGCTCGAACAAGTTACTTTGCGCCACGTCACCCTTTTCCCCCGCCGCTTCTAAGCAAACCGCACCGAACGCCTGCGCATTGTCCCCATTTTCCAACGCACCCGTCGCCCTCGTATGTATCTGCATATAGTGCCGCCTTCCACAGTCTCTTTATAGGGCGGGAGCACATCACTGCCGCCCTTGGTTCTTCGCCATGGCATGACGGTCACGCTCGTTGTCCAAGCTGCGCCGCATACCGGTTCATCAGCCACGCCCGGCCTGCGGGCTTTACAGGAACACTGTGGCAAAAACCGCTCTTTAAAGCAGCCTTCGTCTCGGCGTCTGTAACCGGAGCATCAATCGGCCCTCGTATTCCGACTGACCGCTCCAATGGCTGTCAATTTTTCTCCCCTCCCTGCAGCCGCGCCAATGATTTGGGCCGCAAAGGACAGACAAGCTTCCTCGTTCCGCAAGCGTCGCCGCTTCCGGTTCTTACTCGTCAACTGTTTGAAAAAACGGAACTGAACTGCTCCGTCACAAGAGACAAAACCACCTCCACCGCCATACGTGACGGTGTTTGCCGAAGCCGTTTAAGGTGAGATCCGCGCCCCTTGTTGAAATCCATTTAGGCAGGATCGAAGGCAGATATCAACGATGAATTTTACACAAAATTAAGAGGCGGCCATTGACTCCGGAGGCCATTTTTGACTGTCACAAGCCCTTCAAAAAAGAATCGCTGTTGAATCAAAGAGATTCCTGTCGAACGCGATTCCCACAGCTTTCAAAAGAAAAAAAATAAAAAATCCCTTGACTCAGTTGTGAGCCGGCAATGCGTCATGCAGATCACCCAGCGCTGGGATATCCTGCCGCAACCCTCTGTTTCCAAAGGTATATTTCTGTCACGTCAATGACATGATCGGCCGGCCATTTTTGGCAATGCGGCATTTTTTTGGCCGAATCCAAAAAGCCCGGCGCGAGGGCCGGGCTTAACTCTAACGATTAAATCGTTAACGAAAGATTATGCAGTCGGGGCCGAAAGGGCCTTCACACGCTTGGCAAGACGCGAAACCTTGCGGGAAGCGGTGTTGGCGTGAAGCACGCCCTTGGTGGCTGCGCGAGCCAGTTCCGGCTGAGCAGCAACGAAAGCTGCCTTTGCGCGATCTGCATCACCCGATGCGATGGCTTCTTCGACCTGGCGAACGAACGTGCGAACGCGCGAGCGACGAGCCTTGTTGACATCGGTGCGGCGGGCGATCTTGCGGGTCGCTTTTTTCGCCGAGGTAGTATTGGCCATGTATGCCTCTCTTAGAATTCGAACAAAACTCCATCCTTGCGGCGCGGGCCCCATGGCCACTTCATCCAGCAATGCGGGAGCAATTGCGGAAAACCAGAGCGGCTTTCCAAACTGTGGCGGGCATATAACCGGAATGAGCCGCGTCGTCAACGCGGATTCTCGCCAAACCCGCGTAATTCCTGAATCCCGACCCTTAGCGGTTCTTGAAGGACGGCTTGCGCTTCTCGACGAAGGCCGCCATGCCCTCCTTCTGATCCTCTGTGGCAAACAGGCTATGGAACAGGCGGCGCTCGAAACGCAACCCCTCCTCAAGCGTGGTTTCGAAAGCACGGTTGACCGCTTCCTTGGCCATCAGCACCGAGGGAAGCGATAACGATGCGATCTTGGCGGCGGCGGCCAGCGCCTCCTCGAGTAGCTTGTCCGCCGGCACGACGCGCGCCACGAGGCCGGAACGTTCCGCCTCTGCCGCATCCATCATGCGACCGGTCAATACCAGGTCCATCGCCTTCGCCTTGCCGACCGCGCGCGTGAGTCGCTGTGAGCCGCCCATGCCAGGGATGACGCCGAGCGTGATTTCCGGCTGGCCGAATTTGGCGGTCTCCGAGGCGATGATGAAATCGCACATCATCGCCACCTCGCAGCCGCCGCCGAGCGCGAAGCCGCTGACCGCCGCGATAACGGGCTTGCGGGCATTGGCGATCTCGGCCCAGCCGCTGAAGAAGTCATTCTTGTAAGCGTCGACGAAATCGAGCGACTGCATTTCCTTGATGTCGGCGCCGGCGGCAAAGGCCTTTTCCGAGCCGGTGAGCACGATCGCGCCGATGGCATCATCGAGATGAAAAGCGGCATAGGCCTGCTTTAATTCGGAGAGGACCGTTGAATTCAGCGCATTCAGCGCCTGCGGCCGATTGATCCTGATGAGACCGACGGCCCCATGTGTTTCGACGATGAGGGTTTCGTAAGCCACGTCTCTCTCCCTTTTACCAGCTTTGGACCTTCAATCAGCCTTGGCAGGAAGCGCAGTAGAAAGAAGAGCGCCCCGCCTGGACGATGCGACTGACCGTACCGCCGCAACCGGGCGTACTGCAAGGCTGGCTTTCACGATCATAGACGGAAAAGGAATGCTGGAAATAGCCGAGCGAACCGTCCGTCTGGATATGATCGCGCAACGACGAACCGCCTGCGGCTATCGCATCGGCAATGACCTCGCGGATCGCCTCGACCAGCGCCAGCAGCGCTTCGGTCGGTTTGCCGGTATCCATAACCAGCGTGCCGGCGGCACGCAACGGCGACAGGTGAGAGCGCCACAGCGCCTCGCACACATATATATTGCCGAGACCGGCGATGTTCTTCTGGTCCAGCAGCGCGCTCTTCAGCGGCTGCGCCTTGCCGGCGAAACGCTTAGCCAGATAATCGGCATCGAGTTCATTACCCGTGGGTTCCGGCCCGAGATCGCGGAAGAAGGGATGGCTGGCCATCTCGGTCCGCCTGACCATGTCCATGAAGCCAAAGCGACGTGGGTCGTTATAGATGACGCGTGCATCACCGCCAGCGCTCGCCAGATGGAAGACCACATGATCGTGCTTCTCGTCCTTGGAACGGGGATGATGGAATTCGCCCGGCGTTCGCGCCTCCCGACCGGCTTCGACCCGAAACGAACCGGACATGCCGAGATGCGCGACGATCGTCTTGCCATCATCGAGATCGATCAGCAGGTATTTCGCACGGCGCGACAGCGACGCGATGCCGCGGCCCGAAGCGGCCTCAGCGAAATCGACAGGGAAAGGAAAGCGCAGATCGTTGCGGCGCAGCTCCAATTCCTTGAGAACCGCACCTTCCATGGAAGGTGCCAGCCCGCGTCTGACGGTTTCGACCTCTGGTAATTCCGGCATGGCTATCCATCTTTATGTTTCAACCGCTTATGATCTGAGCTATAGGCCAAAGCATTGCGGCTGTTGATCTGGCTGATGAGATAGCGTGGCAAACGCGATTTCGCTATGGTCCGCCGCTGAATACTGCATAATTCCTTAGACCGGAATCGATTTAAGGAGAGAATTGTGCAGCAAGTTTAAAGTGTTACAGCGACCCTTGCGCGCCATAAATGACGCGCGGCGCTGTAATGTAACGGAGTTGAGCCGATGGCAGACAGCCGCACCTCCGCCGATGGCGGCATGGAAACATCCTATGGCTTCCGCGAAGTAGCCGATGGTGAAAAGCAGGGCCTCGTCAACGAGGTGTTCCACAAGGTCGCCAAGCGCTACGACGTCATGAATGATGTCATGTCCATGGGCATGCATCGCGCCTGGAAGGATGCGATGGTCGCGGCGCTCAACCCGCGCAAGGATCCCGCCTACAAGGTGCTCGATGTTGCCGGCGGTACGGGCGATATCGCCTTCCGTATCGTCGAGGCCTCGAACCGGCTGGCGCACGCGACGGTGCTCGACATTAACGGCTCGATGCTGGGCGTCGGTGCCGAACGCGCTGAAAAGAAGAAGCTCTCCGACAATCTCACCTTCGTCGAGGCGAATGCCGAGGAACTGCCTTTCGAGCCGAATTCCTTTGACGCTTATACGATCGCCTTCGGCATCCGCAACGTTCCGCATATCGATGTGGCATTGAAGGAAGCCTATCGCGTGCTGAAGCGCGGCGGCCGGCTGCTCGTGCTCGAATTCTCCGAAGTCGATCTGCCGCTGCTCGACCGCGTCTACGACGCCTGGTCCTTCAACGCCATTCCGAAGTTCGGCAAGGCGATCACCGGCGATGCCGAGCCCTATCAATATCTAGTGGAATCGATCCGCAAGTTCCCGAACCAGCAGGACTTCGCGACGATGATCCGCGAGGCCGGCTTCTCGCGCGTGAGCTTCACCAATTACACCGGCGGCATTGCCGCGCTGCACTCCGGCTGGAAGCTCTGAAGCATGATATCCAGTCACCCGATCCGGCTTTTGGCCTCCATGTTCCGAGACCTTGAGACGATATGAGTGCTTTCAGCGCATATTTCGGCCTTGTTCGGGTCGGCTGGGTGCTCGTGCGCGAAGGCGTGGTCATGGCGCTGCCATCGGAAGGGCTGCCGCCCTCCGTCAGCCTTGCCAAATCCTTCGTCAGCATCTTTGCCCGCCGGAAGGCGAAGAGCCAGGCCCGCAGCGACCGGCTTGCCCAGGCAGTCGAGCGGCTCGGGCCTTCCTATGTGAAGATCGGCCAGTTCCTGGCGACTCGACCCGATGTCGTCGGCGTCGACATGGCGAACGACCTGTCGAAGCTTCAGGACAGGATGGCTTTTTTTCCGCACACTATGGCGACGGCAGCGATCGAGGCGTCGCTCGGGCGGCGGATCGACGATCTCTACGCCAGCTTCGGCGAGCCGATTGCCGCCGCGTCGATAGCGCAGGTGCATCCGGCGGAGGTCGACACGGCCGAAGGGCGCAAGCGCGTTGCCGTCAAGGTGGTCCGGCCTGGCGTGCGCCAGCGCTTTTCCAACGATATCAAGGCAATGTATCTCGTGGCGGGTATGCAGGAGCGGTTCATGCCCTCCAGCCGGCGCCTTCGGCCCGTGGAAGTGACCAAGACGCTCGAGCAGACCACGAAGGTCGAGATGGATCTGCGGCTGGAAGCCGCCGCGCTCTCCGAGATCGCCGAAAACACCGAGAAGGATCCCGGCTTCCGCGTTCCGAAGGTCGACTGGGAGCGTACCGGCCGCGACGTCATCACCATGGAGTGGATCGACGGCGTGAAGATGTCCGACGTCGAGGGCTTAAAAGCCGCCGGACACGATCTCAATGCACTCGCCGATACGCTGATCCAGTCCTTCCTGCGCCATACGCTGCGCGACGGCTTCTTCCATGCCGACATGCACCCCGGCAATCTCTTCGTCGATCCCACCGGCATGATCGTCGCAGTCGACATGGGCATCGTCGGCCGCCTGGGAAAGAAGGAACGCCGCTTCCTCGCCGAAATCCTGTACGGCTTCATCACCCGCGATTATGTCCGGGTGGCCGAAGTGCATTTCGAAGCCGGCTACGTACCTGCCCATCACAATACCGAGAGTTTTGCGCAGGCCATCCGTGCCATCGGCGAGCCGATCCATGGCCAGCCGGCCGAAACCATCTCCATGGGCAAGCTTCTGACCCTGCTCTTCGAAGTGACCGAACTCTTCGACATGGAAACGCGGCCCGAGCTGGTGATGCTGCAGAAAACCATGGTCGTGGTCGAGGGCGTATCGCGCATGCTCAATCCGCGCTTCAACATGTGGAAAGCATCCGAACCGGTGGTCGGCGACTGGATCCGCACCAATCTCGGCCCGAAGCGGATCATGACCGATCTGAAGGATGGTTTGAAGGCAGCTGTGAAGCTCGCCGAAGCCGCACCTGAGATTGCGGCCAAGACCGAAAAATTCCACCACGAACTGCTGCATATGAGCGAAAACGGCCTGCGCTTCGATCCGCAGACCGCCGAAGCGATCGGCAAGGCCGAGGCCAAGCACAGCCGCTCCGGCCGCTTCGCGCTTTGGGTGATTGCGCTGACGCTGCTTTACATCGCCTGGCATCTTGGCTGATCGCCAAGCTTTCTGATGCTTCTTTCTCGCCCCGGCCAAAATAGCTTGGCCGGTGCGGGAAGCCGCATGCGCGCGCAAACATAGAGTTGCGCGATGTGCGCACTCGTCCCAAAATCAGTCTGTCCGGCACGGATCAAGGTGTTCGCCATTTGGGATATCCCATTGACGATAAGGCTCGCATAGCCTTGCAAAAAAGGAGAACAGCAGAGATGGAGCGTCAGAGAGCCGGCATCGAACTCACCGGGCAACCCCTTGGGTTCAGCGATCTGGTGCGGATCGGCGCGGGGGCGGTGCTGCCGTCGGCATCGGAAAGCGGCATGGCGCGGGTGCGACTGGCGCGCAACGTTCTCGAAAGCACCATTCAATCCGGCATGCCGGTCTACGGCTCGACAACGGGTGTCGGAGCCATGAAAGATGTCGAATGGTCCCCCGAGGATCTCGATGCCTTCAATCTCGGTCTCGTGCGCGCCCATCATTTCGGCACAGGCGCCCCCTTCTCCATGTCGATCGTCCGCAATGCCATGGCGATCCGCGTCAATACGGCTCTCACCGGTCAGGTCGGTTGTTCGCAAGAATTGATCGAAGCCTATCTGCAGCTCTTGAGCTCGGATGTCATTCCCGTCGTCAGGCGCACGGGCTCGATCGGCTGCGCGGATATCGGTCTGATGGGCCAGATCGGCGCGGTTCTGACCGGCGTTGGCGAAGCCGTCTATCGCGGCCGACGCATGCAGGCTGCCGATGCCTTCGATGCCGCTGGCATCGCTCCGGTCAGGATGATGCCGCGCGACAGCTTGGCCTCGCTCAGCGTCAATGCAGTCAGCTTCGCAGCCGCTGCAGAGACGACCCGCAACGCCGCCGCCTCGATCCGTGTGCTGCTGGCAACCGGCATGATGGCGGCCGGCGCGCTCGGCGCTTCGCGCGATCCGTGGATTTCCGTGCGCCATGTCGGCACCGCGCGCGAAGCCCTGATCGGTGCCTGGCTCTGTAACGCCTCGGAAGAATGGCCCTGGCCGGTCGCCACCCATGTGCAGGACCCGTTGAGCCTGCGCATGATCGCCCAGGTCTTTGGCGCCGTCATCGAAAACCTCCTGACCGCCGGCCACAAGATTCTGGCCGCGACCGGCCGTTCGGACGACAATCCGGTCATCGTCGATGGCCGTGTGATGACCTCGGGCGGCTCTCTTCCGCTCGATGTCACCGTGCTTCTAGAAGCGGCCGTCATCTGCATGGCCCATGCCGCCCGCAACGCCTTTAATCGCTGCGTCCTGCTCGGCAACGGCCAGCGGCGCGGCCTGCCCGTCAATCTGGTGCCCGAAGGCAGGATCGCGACCGGCTTCGGCCCCATCATCAAGCTCGCCGGCGAGATCTTCTCGCGCGTTCTCTCCATGTCCAATCCGGTCTCGGCGCAGTCGCTGGTGGTTGCGGCGGGAATGGAAGACGAGGCCGCCTTCCTGCCGCTGGTCATCGAACGTTTCGAGCGGCAGATGCGGGCACTGAAGCGTCTGGCCGCCCTTGAGGCCCTACTTTCGGCACAGGCAATGGACATTCTCGGCGACAAGCCGGAAGGCGTGGCGCGCATGCTCTACGACGTCGTGCGCAAGCATGCCGACTTCTATGTCGTCGACCGTCCCCTTTCGGCCGAAGTCGAGGCGATCGAGGAGGAGCTCGGCTCGGAGTCCTTCGTCTCTGACTTGATCGCCCACAAGCCGATCATCGCCTATGATGACTTCTTCGCGCTCGGCTCGCTGGAGCGGGTCGAAGAGCGGCTTTATCACGACACCATTGCCATCTGAACCAACCGACGAGCGAGGGAATGCACATGGCCGATTTCGATCTTGTTCTGCAAGGCACTGTGGTTCTGCCTGGACGCATCGTGGAAGCCGGCTATGTCGGCGTGCGCGCCGGCAAGATCGCCGAGATCGGCATCGGCGTGCCCCCGGCCGCGCGCGAGCGGCATTTGCTCGGCAAGGCACTGATCCTGCCCGGCGCAATCGACGCGCAAGTGCATTCGCTCTCTCAGAAGGATCAGGAGGATTTCGTCTGGTCGACGCGCTCGGCAGCTGCCGGCGGCGTCACCACCATCGTCGACATGCCCTATGACGAAGGCAATCTCGTCTGCTCGGCAGCGGCGGTGAAGAAGAAGATCGACCATGCCGCGCCGCAATCGCGCGTCGACTTTGCTCTTTATGGCACGGTCGATCCGGAAGAAGGCCCGGCGCGCATCGCCGAGATGGTCGAGGCCGGTGTTTCCGCCTTCAAATTCTCCACCTTCGGCACCGACCCCAAGCGTTTCCCGCGCATTCCGCCCGCCCTGCTCGATGCGTGCTTTGCCGCCATCGCGCCCACGGGCCTGACAGCCGGCGTACACAACGAGGATGACGAAGCTGTCCGCACCTACATTGAGCAGGTGAAGGCGAGCGGCATCACCGACTATCGCGCCCACGGCCTGTCCCGCCCGCCAATCACCGAACTGCTTGCCATGCACACGATCTTCGAGACGGGCGCAGATACCGGCTGCCCGGCGCATGTCGTCCATTGCTCGCTCGGCCGCGGCTACGACATAGCCCGCGCCTATCGCCGCGACGGTTTCGAAGCGACGGTCGAGTGCTGCATCCATTACCTGACGCTCGATGAGGAAAACGATGTGAGGCGCCTCGGCGGCAAGGCGAAAATTAATCCGCCGATCCGCCCCCGCGCCGAAGTGGAAACCTTGTGGCGCAAGGTGGCGGAGGGCAATGTCTGGCTCGTCTCGACCGATCATGTCAGCTGGTCGGAAAACCGCAAAACCAATCCGGATATGCTGGCGAATGCTTCCGGCGTGCCGGGACTGGAGGTCATGGTGCCGCTCTTCGTAAAGGGTGCTCTGGAGCGCGGCGTGCCGCTGACCTGGGCGGCGAAGCTGATGGCGGAAAATCCAGCTAAGCATTTCCGCCTCGACCATATCAAAGGCGCGCTGACGCCGGGCAAGGACGCCGATATCGTCGTTCTGGAACCGCGCGAAACGATCTATGACGCGGCGGCCAGCGGCAATAACGTCGTCGGCTGGAGCCCCTATAACGGCATCCGCCTGCCCTGGACTGTGTCCGCCGCCTATCTTAGAGGCAAGCAGATCACCGAGGGACAGAAGGTGCTGGCCGAACCCGGCTCCGGCAGCTTTGTCCGTCCCTTGCCTCGCCAAGTCATTGCCGGAGATGCAGCCTGATGACCGAAACCAAGCGCCACAACCTGCCCGTAAACGCCGACCGTATCGCCGAGGATATCGATGCGCTGGCCGGCATCACTGATCCGGGCCACCCGTGGACGCGCCGCGCCTTCTCGCCGCTCTTCCTCGAAGGGCGCGCCTATATCGAAGCACGGATGAAGGCGGCAGGGCTTGAGACCCGCATCGACGCCGCCGGCAATCTGATCGGCCGGCGTACCGGCGCCAAGCCTGGCCTCGGAACGATCCTTGTCGGCTCGCATTCCGACACCGTGCCCGACGGGGGCCGTTTCGATGGCATTGCCGGCACGATCGCAGCGCTCGAAGTTGCGCGCTCCTTGAAGGATCGCGGCATCGAGCTCGACCATGATCTGGAAATCGTCGATTTCCTCGCCGAAGAAGTCAGCATCTTCGGCGTCTCCTGCATCGGCAGCCGCGGCATGACCGGGCAGATCCCCGAGGCGTGGCTCTCCCGCGTGAGCGGCGACCGCACGCTTTCTGAAGGAATTGCCGAAGTCGGCGGTGATCCCTCCGTGCTGCTCTCCCAGAAGCGGCCGGATCTCGCCGGCTTCCTGGAGCTGCATATCGAGCAGGGCCCGGTGCTGGAAGCCGAGAACAAGGATATCGGCATCGTCACCGCGATCGCCGGCATCACCCGCATCGAAATCACCGTGGAAGGCCGCGCCGATCATGCCGGCACGACGCCGATGGACCGCCGTGCAGATGCGCTGGTGGCGGCCTCGCAGCTCGTCCTCGATATTCGTCAACGCGCGGCGGAGCAGGCGAAAACGCCGGGCCATTTCGCCGCGACCGTCGGCGAATTCCGCATCGAGCCGAATGCCGCCAATGTCGTGCCATCCAAGGTCGTGCTCTTGATCGACGGCCGCGCCGAAATTCGCAGCGACATGGAGGATTTCCTGGCCTGGATCGACGGTGAGGTGAAGACCATCGCCGCCGATTATGGCGTGACGATCAACCCGCCGGTGCGTGTCTCCGACAACATGCCGACGCCGGGCGCTCCGGTACTGCTCGAAACGCTCGAACGCGCCTGCGAGACTGTCGGCGCCAAACATCGCCGTATGGCCTCCGGCGCCGGTCACGACACAGCCTGGATCGCCAAGGTCGCGCCGGCCGCCATGATCTTCGTGCCGTGCAAGGAAGGCCGCAGCCATTGCGCCGAGGAATGGGCCGAGAATGACGACATCGCCATGGGCGCCGCCGTGCTTTTCGAAGCGGTGCGCGACATGGACAAGAACCTCAAACAGAACCGGGAGTAGCCGATGGGACGCATACTCGTTGCCAAGGATGTGGAAGCGGCCGTCAAGGGCGGCTCCGTTTACGCCGCAGGCGGTGGCGGCTGGGCCGATCATGGCCGCATGCTGGGCTATGCAGCCGTCAATGTCGGCAAGCCGGAGCTGGTGTCAATCGACGAATTGAACGACAATGACTGGATCGCCACGGCCGCCGCCATCGGCGCGCCGGCCTCCACCACCCCGTGGGAAATGCAAGGCATCGATTACGTGAAAGCCGTGCAGCTGCTGCAGGACGAGCTTGGCGAAAAGCTTTCCGGCCTGATCATCGGCCAGAACGGCCGGTCTTCGACACTGAACGGCTGGCTGCCGTCGGCGATCCTCGGAACGAAGGTGGTGGATGCCGTGGGTGACATCCGCGCTCATCCGACTGGTGATATGGGATCGATCGGCATGGCGGGTTCGCCCGAGCAGATGATCCAGACCGCCGTCGGCGGCAACCGCGCCGAGAACCGCTATATCGAACTGGTCGTGAAGGGTGCGACGGCAAAGATTTCGCCGATCCTGCGTGCGGCATCCGACCAATCAGGCGGCTTCATCGCCTCCTGCCGCAACCCCTTGCGCGCGTCTTACGTCCGCACGCATGCGGCGCTCGGCGGCATCTCCATGGCGCTTTCGCTCGGCGAGGCAATCATCGAGGCGGAAAAGAAAGGCGGCAACGCCGTCATCGACGCCATCTGCAAGACAACAGGCGGCCATATCCTGGCCGAAGGTACGATCACAAAAAAGGACGTCGTCTACACGAAGGAAGCCTTCGACATCGGCACCATTACGGTCGGCAGCGGCGACAAGGCCGTCACCATGCATGTGATGAACGAGTACATGGCGGTCGAGGATGCCGGCAGCAAGCGCCTGGCAACCTTCCCCTCCGTTATCACCACGCTGTCGCCGGAAGGCGAACCCTTGAGCGTCGGCCAGCTGCACGAGGGTATGACAGTCTTCATCCTGCATGTACCGATGAATATCATTCCGCTGTCTGCCAGCGTGCTCGACCCCACGGTCTATCCCTCTGTCGAAAAAGCCATGGGTATCGAGATCGCGAAATACGCTCTCGCCGCCAAGAAGAACTGACGGGAAAGCTTGGAAGCGCGGGAGGCGCAGATGGCTCGTGACGCAGGTCTTGAAGAATTGCTGAGAGAAGAGCTCGGGCGACGGCCCGGGCTCAGGGAGAAAGGAATGTTCGGCGGCTGGGCCTTTCTGCTCAATGGCCATCTCATGTGCGGCGCCCGTGATGATGGGATGCTGATCCGCCTTGGCAAAGGCAACGATGCCTGGGCGCTGGAGCAGCGTGACGTCAAACCCATGCAGTTGGGCGGCCGAAAAATGCTGGGATGGGTGCGGCCGGGCCGGAAGCCTATGGCAATGACATGCTGCGCAAGCGGCTGCTTCTGGCTGCGCTGGACTTCGTCGAAGGCCTGCCGCCGAAGTGAACGCGTATTGAAGAACACTCCTCTTCTCCCCAGCGGGGAGAAGATGTCCGTCAGGACAGATGAGGGGGGTGAGCGACTAAGGAGCGAACGTCTGAGCGGTACGCGAAGACGATATGTGCCGCATCGCCCCCCTCATCCGACCCTTCGGGCCACCAACCGGGGTCGAGCCACGGGTCTCGACCCGTCCTTCGAACCCCCGCTGGGGAGAAGAAGAGACTATCAAACAAGAGGAAAAGCAATCATGCCGAAAGCCAATCCACGTCACCCGAAATTCCCCATCCCGGGCGGGCCGGAGCTGCGTGCCAAGGGCTGGCGACAGGAGGCCCTGTTGCGCCTGCTCGAAAACGTGCTTTCGGTCGGTGAAGATCCCGACAATCTCGTCGTCTACGCCGCCCTCGGCAAGGCAGCGCGCAACTGGGCGGCGCATAAGGGCATCGTCAAGGCGCTGACCGAAATGGATGAGAACCAGACCCTGCTCATCCAATCCGGCAAGCCGATTGGCCTCATCCGCACGCATGACAAAGCGCCGCTCGTTATCATGGCGAACTGCAACATTGTCGGGCAATGGGCGAAGGCGGAAGTCTTCTACGAATTGCAACGCAAGGGCTTGATCTGTTGGGGCGGCCTGACGGCCGGCGCCTGGCAATATATCGGCAGCCAGGGCGTGATTCAGGGTACCTACGAAATCTTCATGCGAATCGCCGAGCGCCGCTTCGGCGGCGATCTCTTCGGCCGCTTTGTGCTGACGGCGGGTCTCGGCGGAATGGGCGGCGCGCAGCCGCTCGCCGGACGCATGGCGGGGGCTGCGATCCTCTGCATCGATATCGATGCCGATCGCGCCAGGAAGCGCCAGGACATCGGCTATCTGCAGGAAATCGCACCCGATCTCGATTCCGCGCTCGCAATGATCGACGCCGCCGTCAAGGAAAAGCGGGCGCTTTCCGTCGGCCTCGTCGGCAATGCGGCCGAGATCTATCCCGAGATCGCCCGGCGCGGCATCGTGCCCGATATCGTCACCGATCAGACCTCAGCCCACGATCTCGTCTATGGATATGTGCCGAAGGGCATGAACCTGCAGCAGGTTCGGGACTTGCGCGATGACGGCCAGGGCCAGCTTATGGCGGCCAGCCGCGCCTCGATCGTCGAGCATGTGAAGGCCATGCTGGACTTCCAAAAAAAGGGTTCCGAAGTCTTCGACAACGGCAATCTGATCCGCACCCAGGCGAAGGAAGGTGGCGTTGCGAACGCCTTCGATATTCCGATCTTCACCGAAGCCTATCTCAGGCCGCTCTTCTGCCGAGCCATCGGGCCGTTCCGCTGGATGGCGCTTTCAGGCGAGGAAAGCGATATCGCCCGCATCGACGATCTGCTTCTGGAAATGTTCCCCGACAACAAGATTATCACCAACTGGATCAAGCTTGCGCGTCAGCACGTGCCTTTCGAAGGCCTGCCGGCACGCATCGCGTGGCTCGGCCACGGAGAGCGCACCGCCCTTGCCCGCCGTGTCAATGAGCTTGTGGCAGGCGGAGAGCTGAAGGGGCCGATCGCCTTTTCGCGCGACCATCTCGATGCCGGCGCCATGGCCCATCCGAACATCATGACTGAGCGCATGAAGGACGGCTCCGACGCGATTGCCGACTGGCCGCTGATCGACGCGATGATGCTCTGCTCGTCCATGGCCGATCTCGTCGTCGTCCATTCCGGCGGCGGCGGCTATGCCGGCTACATGACGAGCTGCGGCGTCACGGTTGTTGCCGACGGCACGCAAGCCGCCGACGAACGGCTCGATCATGCGCTGACCAACGACACCGCCCTTGGCGTCATGCGCTATGCCGATGCCGGTTACGAGGAAGCGCTTGATGAAGTTGCGAAAAAGGATGTGCCCTATATCCGTTTGGGATAAGCGCATCTGTTCTTAGCGGCACCGAAAGACTATGGTCCGGGCAATTCAAAATTGAGTTGAGAGTTGCCCGTGATCCCCTGGACCTTGCTTGATACTGCGAAAATCCCCGGCGGCGGCGAGCTGCGCCTGAAGCAGCGTGGCCAGGAATTTTCCATCATGCTCGGCACCAACGAGCTGATGAACAGCCGGCTGAGCGGCTCCGAACGGGCGCTTGCGACGCTTTCCTGCGAGAAGATCAAGGGCCGGAAGGCGCCACACATATTGATCGGCGGCCTTGGCATGGGCTTTACCTTGCGCGCGGCGCTCGGCGAACTCGGAGCGGACGCCAAAGTTACGGTCGCGGAACTGGTGCCGGCTGTCGTGTCATGGGCACGCGGGCCGATGGCAACGGTCTTCGACGGCTGCCTCGACGATCCGCGCGTCGCCATTCATGAAGGCGATGTGCGTCCACTCATCCGCGCTCGCAAGGCGGCCTACGACGCCATCCTGCTCGATGTCGACAACGGGCCGGATGGCATCACATCCGAAGCCAATGACGGCCTTTACGATTATCAGGGCCTGAAAGCGGCGCGCGATGCGCTGCGTTCCGGCGGTGTCCTCGCCGTCTGGTCTTCGGGACCCGACGACCGCTTCACACGGCGGCTGCGCGACAGCGGTTTTGCCGCCGAGGTGGTCAATACGCGCGCCAATGGCAAGACAGGCGCGCGCCACGTCATTTGGCTCGCGACAAGATCGGGATCGTAACGCCTCGAATTGAAATCAGACCTGAGATGCTATATATCAATGTCATATCTCAAGGGAGTTATGGCATGGACACCGCAAAGATCTTCTGGTCCGGCCGCTCGCAGGCCGTGCGCTTGCCGAAGGAATTCCGCCTCGACGGCGAGGAAGTGCGCATCCGCCGGCAGGGAAAGGCAATCATTCTGGAGCCGATCCCCGAAGATTGGGACTGGCTGGAAGCCGTAACAGGCCCGATCGATGATGACTTTGTAGAAGCAGCGACCGAGCAACCGGCTGAGCAGCAACGCCCCGAGTTGGATATCTTCAAGTGAAATATCTGCTCGACAGCAATGCCGTCATCGCGCTGATGAAAGGACACCCGGGCTTCGTCAACGAGCTTCGCAGGCACAAGCCGCAGGATTTCGCCATTCCGGCCATCGTCGCACACGAGCTGTTTTATGGTGCCTATAAGGGGCAGCGCGTTTCCGACAATCTGGCACGTGTCGATGCCTTGCAATTCGAGACGCTGGATTTCGATAAGCAAGATGCCCGTGTAGCCGGCGAAATTCGCGCAAGCCTTGCTTCCCTCGGCACACCGATCGGTGCCTATGACGTTTTGATCGCGGGACAAGCGGTCGCCCGCGATCTGATCCTGATAACGCACAATGTCAGAGAATTTGGACGGGTTCAAAAGCTGCGTTTCGAAGACTGGGAGTCCTTGCCGAGCGGCTAAAGATAACGCGTTTCTTCCGGTGCACGATCGAAGCGGTCGTCGCGGCCATCGAAGTAGCCGACGGGAAGCGAGGCGAGTTCCTCATCGGTGGCATCGTCCAGGCAGCTGATGCTGATCGCATAGAACTTGCCGCCGAGTGCGGGATTTTCACCCCAGTTGAAGGAGCTGATGCCGCAAGTCTTGCAGAAGAGATGATGAAGAATGCGCGGGCCGAACTGATATTCGCCGATGCTGTCCTCGCCCGAGATCAGACGGAAATCGGCGGGCGTGGCGACAGCCAGCCAATTGCGCTTCTTCTTGCAGATCGAGCAATTGCATTTGAAGGTGCCGCCCTGCAGATCGAGATCGGCTTCGTAAGCGACGGCACCGCAATGGCAGCTTCCGTGATAGGTCTTTTTCATCACTCTCATCCTTCCCTTGAGGTGGCTTCTGCGTAAGCGACATATTTGTCGAGCGCCTGTTCCCAGCCGCCGGTCTGAAGCTTCAGTTCGGTCTCGTCAGGCAATTCGGCCTTTCGGAAGACGAGGCGCGTCTTCTCGCCAAGCTCATGGAATTCCACGGTCACCTGCATCGGATGTTCGGCCCTACCCTCCTGATTTTCCCAGGCGAAGGTGAAGACGAGGCGCTCGGGCGGGACGATCTCCAGATAGCGGCCATGGCTCCAATATTCCCTACCTTCCGGCGTGAGAATGCAGTGCCGCCAGGCGCCCCCTTCCCGCAGGTCGACAAAGACGGATGGCGTCGTCATGTTCTGGGGCGCCCACCAACGCACCATATGCTCCGGCTCCGTCCAGAGACGAAACAGCAAGTCGCGCGGCGCGGCTATTTCGCGGGTCAGCACGATCTCGCGTAGCGGTCGCATGCTGCCGCCCTCAATTGCTGGGGTCATCCATTCCTCCCTTTTGCAATAACGCCGCATAGGCTTCCAGGCGATCGAGATTGTCGTTCCAGAACTGCCGGTAACTCTCCAGCCAGTCATCCACCTGCCGCAGCGGTTTAGGTTCCAGCCGGCAGGGCCGCCATTGTGCCTCCCTTCCCTTCGAGATCAGACCTGCTCTTTCCAGCACTTTCAGATGCTTGGAAACGGCGACCAGCGACATGTCGAAGGGTTCGGCCAGTTCCGAGACGGATGCCTCGCCGGTCGACAGCCGAGCCAGGATCGCCCGGCGGGTAGGATCGGCAAGGGCCGAGAGGGTTGTGCTCAATGTGTCCATACGGATCAATAAACCAGGAAGTTAATTAACTTATTGGTTTAATATATGGCGCAAGCAAATGATGTCAAGAAGGGCTTTCTGACGCCCGACCTCAGGGAATGACGTTGGACACTTCGATCAGGTTTTGATCGGGGTCGCGGAAATAGACCGAGAGAATGGGGCCGGTCGCACCGGTTCGGCGCACCGGGCCTTCCTCAATCGCAACGCCCTCTGCCTGCAAGTGAGCAATGACCTCATCCAGAGGCGTTGTGCTGATGAAGCAAAGATCGGCCGAGCCCGGTGTCGGCCGTTCAGCCTTAGGCTCCAGCTCATGTCCGGCTCGATGCAGATTGATCTTCTGGTTGCCGAAGGTCAGAGCCTTGCGGCCCGCCCCGAAGGTTTCGACGCCCATGCCGAGGACACGGGCATAGAAATCGCAGCTCTCCTCGATGCTCGCGACCGTGAGCACCAGATGATCGAGATGGTCGATGCGGATCATGGCGGCCTCCTGAGTCAGCGACGCGCCAGCCTGGCGACGGCAAGGGCGCTGGCGAGACAGAGTGCCAGCATAACGAGGATGAAGGCAACCACGGCATTCCAGCCATCGGCAAGCCAGAAATAGCCTCCGACCGAACCCGCAATGCTGGAGCCGAGATAATAGGCGAGCAGGTAGAGCGAAGAGGCATGGCCCTTGAAGCCATGGGCCAGCCGCCCCACAAGCGCGCTGGCAACGGAATGGGTCATGAAGAAACCGATCGTCACCAGGATGATGCCGAGAATGATCAGCGGCAAGGAGCTGGAAAGCGTCACCGCCGCCCCGAGCGCGGCGATCAGCACGCCCACCGGCAGCACGACGAAATGGCCGATGCGATCGCCGAGCAGGCCAGCCGCCCAGGATGCGACGATCCCGAAGAGATAGGCGGTGAAGATCAGGCCCAATTCGGTCTGGCTGAGATCATAGGGGTCAGCGACCAAACGGAAGCCGGCATAGTTATAGACGGTGACGAAGGAGCCCATGACGAGAAAGCCGATGGCAAAGAGCAGCGGCAACGCCGCATTGCTGAAGTGACCGCTCCAGGCCTTCAGGTGGAAGGCAACATCAAAACCCTTGCGTGGGGTGAAATTGCGCGACGGCGGCAGGAGATAAAGGAAGCCGACGGCGGCGACAAGGCCGAGAATGCCGACCGCTGCCAATGCCGGCCGCCAACTCAGATATTCGGCGATCGTACCGGTCACCACGCGCCCGGCCATGCCGCCAAAGGCGTTGCCGGCGATATAGAGGCCCATGGCGCCGCCGAGGCCGCGCGGTTCGATTTCCTCGGCCAGATAGGTCATGGCGACAGCTGGCACACCGCCCAAGAGAAAGCCCTCAAGAGCGCGGACGGCGAGAAGCATATGCCAGCTCGGCGACACCGCGCAGACGATCGTGCAGATGGCCGCGCCGAGCAGCGAAATGAACATCAGGCTGCGGCGGCCGAGGCTTTCGGAAACGGCGGCTGCGCCGAAGATCGCGAAGGCCAGGAAGCCAGTCGAAAGCGATAGCGACAGCGAGCTTGCAGCCGGCGTGACACCGAAATCCTCAGAGAAGATCGGCATCAGCGGCTGGACACAATAGAGCAGCGAGAAAGTGGCGAAACCGGAGAGAAACAGCCCAATGGTCGCGCGGCGGAAGGCAGGCGTGCTGCGCGTCAGAAACTGGCGGGTGTCGGTCGGCGGCTCGTTCCTGACGAGTGTCAATTCGGGACCAGACGAAACTTCGGAGGCAACGATTTCCTGCTTGCCAGCGGCGCGAGACATTGGTGGCACCTGACCTTTCTTGCCTCAGAATCTAGCCAGCTCGGCTCCATTAGTCCAATATATGGAACAGGCAATCTTAATAGCTTTTGGAGATAGCGATGGAGCTGCGTCATATCCGCTATTTTCTGGCACTGGCGGAAGCGGGAAACTTCACCCGCGCGGCGGCCAATCTCGGCATCGGCCAGCCGCCGCTCAGCCAGCAGATCCGGGACCTGGAAAACGAGGTGGGGGCGCAACTGTTCCATCGCGTGCCGCATGGTGCCGAACTGACGGCGGCGGGCGAGGCCTTTCTCGCGGAAGCGAAAATGGCGGTCGATGCGGCGGAAAAGGCGAAGCTAGCCGCCCAGCGTGCCAATCGCGGCGAGATCGGTCGTCTGTCGCTCGGCTTCACCGCATCCTCGGCCTTCAACATAATCGTCACATCAACCATTCGCGAGTTTCGGCGGCACTGGCCGGAGGTGCGGCTGTCACTCACAGAGATGAACACCAATGCGCTGATGGAGCGGCTGATGCGCGGTGAGATCGACGCGGCATTCATTCGCCCGGGCCTGGAGGATCCGCGGGATGTTCGCCTGAAGCGCTTTGCCGACGAACCGATGCTGATCGCGCTACCGGCCCATCATCCGCTTGCGAAAAAGGAACGCGTGCCGGTTGCGGCGCTCGCAGGCGAGCCCTTCATTCTCTTCCCGCGCATGGTGGGACTCAGCCTCTATGACGATATCGTTGGTGCTTGCCGCGAAGCGGGCTTCGACCTCGTGGTGACGCAGGAAGCCCCGCAGATCCCATCCGTCGTCAATCTCGTCGCCGCCAATCTCGGCGTTTCCATCGTTCCGGCTTCGATCGCACAAATCAAGCTCGACGGCGTCGCCTATCGGCAAATCGATGGGCCGTCGGTCGTGGCGCGGCTCGGTCTTGCCAGCCTTAAGGCGCAGCGATCACCTGTTATCGCCAATCTCATGAGCCTGATTGCGTAATTATTTGTTTTCACGCAATTCCGGACGCAAAACCGCTTCCCACTTTTACTGGAATTGCTCCCGCTCCCAATAAGGCGGATCGCCGAACGCCTTCTTCAGATGATCGGCGATGGCGCGCAGCTTGGCCGAGGGATTGCGTCCCTCCGGATGGGCCATGAAGATGAACTCCGGTTCCGGCCGGTAGCCGACGTCGATCTCGACAAGCCGCCCATCCCTCACCGAAGGCGCGGCAATGAAGGCCGGCAGCAAGGCGATACCGAGGCCGGCAATCGCGGCATCGTGGAGGACATCGCCATTGTTGACGCCCAGCGCCAGCTTCGCACGAATGACGACGGCGCCCTCTGGTCGCTCGAAACGCCAGTCCGCGACGCCGCGATTGGTGTAGAAAATCCCGCGGTGATCCTCAAGATCGGAGAGCGACGTGGGTTTGCCGTGACGACTGAGATAATCCGGCGAGGCCACGAGAAGGCGGCGGCTGCGGGCGAGCTTCCAGGCGATGAGGCGCGAGTCGGCGATCAGGCCATGGCGTATGATCGCATCATAGCCATCCGAAGCGGCATCGACCCGACGGTCGTCGAGATCAAGCGTCAGCTCGATCTCTGGATGATCGGCGAGAAACGGATAGAGGGCCGGCCCCAGATGCAGGCGGCCGAAGGTGACGGGTGCGGCAATGCGCAGAGGCCCCATCAGCGTGCCGCGCCGCTCGGCGAGATCGGCCGCCGCCTCGCGCACCTCCTGCGCGATGCGTGTGGCGCGCTGCAGGAAAGCGGTGCCATCTTCCGTCAGGGTCAGCTTGCGGGTTGTGCGGTGAAGCAGGGTTGCCCCCAATGCTTTCTCCATTTCCGACAAGCGCTCGCTGACCACGGATTTCGACAGGCGCAGGCGCCGCGCCGCCTCGCTGATCGAGCCGGCCTCGGCTACAGTTACGAACGTCACGATCCCGTCGATCTTCAGCATCGTTCGGAAACTCCGAATTCGAATTCCTCTTTTTGAAGACTAATCCGAACGATCGGAAAAGGCCATCTTCCTCGTATCGGACAAACCGAAAGATGCGTCCTCACACAGGAGATGGAACAATGAACCGTTTGAATGGAAAAGTCGCAATCGTCACCGGCGCCAGCTCCGGCATCGGCCGCGCCACGGCAAAGCTCTTTGCCGCCGAAGGCGCAAAGGTTGTCGTCGGCGCTCGTCGCGCAGCAGAGCTGGAAAGCCTTGCCGCTGAGATCAAGGCGGCCGGCGGAGAAGCAACCGTCTTGGCCGGCGATGTGCGCTCGGAAGACTACCACAAGGCGCTGGTCGCCCTTGCAGTCGAGCGTTACGGCAAGCTTGATATTGCCTTCAACAATGCCGGCACGCTCGGCGAGGCCGGTCCCAGTACCGAGGTTTCGGAGGCAGGCTTTTCCGAAGCGCTGGCGATCAACCTCACCGCGTCCTTCCTAGCCGCCAAGCACCAAATCGGCGAAATGATCAAGCACGGCGGTGGTTCCGTGATTTTCACGTCGACCTTTGTCGGCCACACGGTCAGCTTCCCGGGCGTCGCCGCCTATGCCGCCAGCAAGTCCGGCCTGATCGGACTGACGCAAACGCTCGCCGCCGAATTCGGTCCGCAGAATGTCCGCGTCAATGCCGTCCTGCCGGGTGCCGTCGATACCGATATGTATCGCGATATGAACGACACGGCCGAAAAGCAGGCTTTCATCACCAACCTGCATGCGCTGAAGCGCGTTGCCGGCCCGGAAGAAATTGCTCGCTCGGTCCTTTATCTCGCCTCCGATGACGCAAGCTTCGTGAGCGGCACGGCATCGCTCGTCGACGGCGGCCTGTCGATTACGCGAACCTGACCGAGTGTTTTGCCGACGCAATGATCGCGCCGGCAGCTTCGGAACGCGACATGATCCCGCGACGTATAAACGGTTGCGAGATCATGTCGCCGGAATGCTTTGCATGAGCCGCGAATTCTATTCCCCCACGGCTTTCCACTCAGAACATCGTATTGCTGTTCTTCGAGGTCTCGGGGATCGGCTGCACCGAATCCCAATGTTCCTGGATCTTGTTGTCCTCGAGGCGGAAGATATCGACGATGGCGCTACCGCGATCGCCCGGCTGGCGAATGGCGTGGACGCGCAGGATCACATAATCGCCGTCGACCATCACGCGCTTGATCTCGCTCTTCGACTGCGGATAGTTTTTCTTCAGATAATCCAGGAAACCGCGCAGGCCTTCAGGCCCATCGGCGGCAAGAGGATTATGCTGGATGTACTTGCCGAGATATTTGGAAGCCGCGTCGAAATCCTTGTCGTTCAGCGCCTTCTGGTAGAAATCCAGAACGATTTCCTTGTTCTTCTGCTCTTGCGGCGAATAGGCGCGCTCGGCAAAGGCCGGCATGGCGGCAGCCAAGATTGGCAGGGCGATGACCGCGACTTTCATCAGTTTCAAGACGTTACTCCTTTGGTCGTTAACACGTTCACTTTCGTCGAGGGCGAAGATGCCCGCAAATGACAAGTCGGTGATGCCAACGTGATCATTGGCTGCAAATAGCCAAAAATCCGATCGCCCGCATCGCAATCACCGACACGCCGAGCTCGATGGAAGCACGCGGCGATTGCCTATGACACACCAAAGGCTTAGGCTTGTCGGCAAAAGAACAGGCGACGGGTTCAGGCATGGTTCTCGCAGGAAAGCGCATCCTTCTCATTATCTCCGGCGGTATCGCGGCCTATAAAAGCCTCGATCTCATCCGCCGGCTGCGCGAGCGCGGCGCAAGCGTCCGGCCGGTCATGACGGCTGGTGCGCAGCAGTTCATCACGCCGCTTGCCGTCGGCGCGCTGGCCGCCGACCATGTCTTCACCGATCTGTTTTCGCGAGAGGACGAGCAAGATGTCGGCCATATCAGGCTGGCGCGCGACTGTGATCTCGTGCTGATCGCGCCGGCGACTGCCGATCTGCTCGCCAAGATGGCGAACGGGCTGGCCGACGATCTCGCCTCGACCATATTGCTCGCCACCGACCGGGCAGTCCTCGCAGCCCCCGCGATGAACCCGAAGATGTGGGCCCATCCCGCCACCAGGCGCAACGTCGAAACTCTACGCAGCGACGGCATCGCCTTCGTCGGTCCTATGACCGGCGAAATGGCCGAGAGCGGCGAGAGCGGCGCTGGCCGGATGGCGGAGCCGCTCGATATCGTCGCCGCCGTCGAGCGTCGGCTGGATGACGGCACCAAGCCGCTTGCCGGCAGGAAGGCGGTCGTCACCTCCGGGCCGACGCATGAACCGATCGATCCCGTGCGCTACATCGCCAACCGCTCGTCAGGACGGCAGGGCCATGCCATCGCAGCGGCGCTTGCTGCGCTCGGCGCCGATGTCACGCTCGTCTCCGGCCCGGTCACCATACCCGATCCGGTCGGTCTCAACGTGATCCACGTCGAACGGGCAGACGAGATGCGCGATGCCGTTCTGGCTGCTCTGCCGGCCGATATCGCCGTCATGGTGGCCGCGGTCGCGGACTGGCGCGTCGCTTCCGCTTCCGATCAGAAGATCAAGAAGCATCCAGGCGAATCGATCCCAACGCTGGCGCTCACCGAAAATCCGGACATATTGAAAACCGTCGGCCATCATACACAGCGGCCGAAACTCGTCATCGGCTTTGCGGCCGAAACCCAGGATGTCGAGAGCAATGCCCGTGCGAAGTTGGAGCGCAAGGGCGCCGACTTCATCGTCGCCAACGACGTCTCGCCCGCAACCGGCATCATGGGCGGCACGCGCAATCGCGTGAAGATTATCAGCCATCACGGCGTCGAGCAGTGGCCGGATCTCGACAAGGATGAGGTGGCGGTGCGGCTGGCGGCGCTGATATCGGAACAGCTCAAGCAGGAATAGCAGCCGGCGTCCGGATCTCTCCGGCGGCATGCTCTTCCGGCTGGAAGGGCGTGACATGGACGCCCGTATCGTCGATCAGAACGGCGCTGCCATCGGGGATCTCGCGCCAGGCATCGACATCGTCGTTCAGCGGCTCCGACACGAGGCAATAGCCTGACCCGACCGGAGAGGCATACAGCGTCGGCGCCTTGCGATCGGTCGCATAGCGGATGGCGTAGAGCGACTTACCGTCGGAGAAGGCCGCCGTGAAGCGCACCAGTACCGAACCCGTCAGATGCAGCGACAGGCCTTCGACGAAGCCGATGGTCTGCGCGATCGCCGCGGTCGGATTTGTCATGAGACCGAGTTGCATCGCCAACAGGAACAGGAGCTCGGAATCGGTGGTGCCGCTGCGGGCATGGAACAGCCGGTCGTCGAGCATGGCTTCCATCGGCCGGCGCAGGCGGTCGAAATTGGAAATCTGGCCGTTGTGCTGGAATGACCAGTTCTCGAAAACAAAGGGATGGCAATTGTCGCGGCGTGTGCCGCCGCCTGTGGCAGCACGGACGTGGGCGAGGAAGAGCGGCGAACGGATCTGCCGCGCCAGGCTCTTCAGATTGCAATCGGACCAGGCCGGCAGGATATCGCGGTAACGGCCCGGTTCCGGCCGATCGCCATACCAGGCGATGCCGAAGCCGTCACCATTGGTCGCCGTCTTGGCGCGCGTGGCGCAATGGGATTGTTCGATCAGGGAGTGGGCGGGCGAAGACACCAGCTCCTCCAGATAGAGGGGGTCTCCACGATAGGCTGCCCAGCGACACATGCGTCTTCTACTCCGATTCCCGCTGTCTTTCTGTCCCGCGGGAGAATGGCAAATCCAGAGCGTGATGCCGAAAAGTGTAGGCGGTTTTCGGACGACATCACGCTCTACTTCTTCGATTCCAGAGCGGCTCAGATTTTAGGTCGAGCCGACCTAAAATCATCCGGCTCTAGGACGATTGTTTATGCGGAATGGGTAATAAAGTCTTAATTTTCCATCCCGTGCAGCGCAAGATGACAGATATTTGACGCTTCGTCCGTTCACGTTTCGCATCGCAACATTTTCTTCGTGAAGGCCGCTACGGCAGGGCTCTGCTCGAGATGCGGCGGGCAACACATTTCACTGCGACAATAAGTGTGAAGCTCCCCGAGGCCGTGCCTCTTGCATCAAGTCAAATTTGAGCTACGTTAAGCTTGTCTGAAACGTAACGAAAGGAAGGTGATCCAATGTCTAGTGAGATTTCGGTCTTTGTATACGGCATGGAAATGGTTGTGAGCGTTGCGAGGCAGCCCTCGCTCTGATCAACACCTTCCCGAAGCGTTCGCCGCTTCAGGTCAGTTACGGGCCAAAGCTCATGGGGGGTCGCTTAAGGCGGCCCCTTTTGATTTTGAGCTGTTATTTTTTGCCTTGCCAAACGAGAAGAGCGCCTTAGCTAACCCAGCATGTCTTCTCAGGAACAGCCCGAACAGGGTGAAGCCAAACAGAGGCCGCTGAACGAGCCGGCCCTTACCGCACTCTCATTGTATCCGCAGGACTGGGCCTTGTTCCTCGATATTGACGGAACCCTGCTCGATCTCGCCGAAATGCCGGAAGCGATCGTCGTGCCCGACTATCTGCCCGGCACGCTGCATGCGCTCTCTCGTCAGCTTGGAGGCGCACTCGCCTTGGTGACGGGCCGCGCCATCGAATTCGTCGATCCCCTTTTTGCCCCATTCCGCTTTCCCGTCGCCGGCTTGCATGGCGCGGAACGCCGCGATGCGGCGGGACGGCTGCGGCGCGCGCATATTCCGCCTGCCTTCCAGGAGATGAAGCAGGTCATTCGGCACGAAGCGCTCGCCTGGCCCGGCGCCATTGTCGAGGACAAGGGGGCTGCGGTCGCGGTTCACTTTCGGCACGCACCCGCATACGAGGCCGAAATCGGCGAAGTCATGCAACGCCATCTGGAGGAAGCCGGTCCCGATTGGAATCTGCAGCGCGGCAAGATGGTCCTCGAAATCTGCCCTTCCCACGCCAGCAAGGGACATGCCGTCGAGGCGTTTCTTGCCGAAACGCCCTTCGAAGGGCGCCGCCCGGTCGCGATCGGCGACGACGTGACCGACGAGACGATGTTTGCCGCCGCCAACCGTCTCGGCGGCCAATCCGTGCGCATCGGCGATGCCAACGGAAAAACGCTTGCGCGTGCATCCATTGGCTCGCCTGCGCGTTTAAGAGACGTGCTGGGAACACTCGTCAAGTAATCCGTCGATCACATCGACACCGATCCCAGCCTTCTCGAAAGGAAGTTACCGTTGAGTCGTCTCATCATCGTTTCCAACCGCGTTTCCGTGCCCGATCACAAGGGCGCAGCAGCTGCGGGCGGCCTTGCCGTGGCGTTGCAGGCAGCCCTTGCCGAGCGCGGCGGCATCTGGATGGGCTGGTCCGGCAAATCGAGCGGCGACGTCGAGCCTGAGCCGCTGCAGATGACGCAGGACGGCAACATCACCTATGCGCTGACCGATCTTACCCAGACCGATGTCGAGGAATATTATCAGGGCTTTGCCAACCGCGTGCTCTGGCCGATCTGTCATTACCGGCTCGATCTCGCCGAATATGCCCGCAAGGAAATGACCGGCTATTTCCGCGTCAACCGCTTCTTTGCCCACCGGCTCGCACCGCTGATCGAACCTGACGACATTATTTGGGTGCACGACTATCATCTCATTCCACTGGCGGCAGAGCTGCGGCAGATGGGCTTGAAGAACCGCATCGGCTTCTTCCTGCACATTCCCTGGCCGCCGGCGGACGTCGTGCTTGCCATGCCGGTGCATGAGGAGATCATGCGTGGCCTTTCTTCCTACGACCTGCTCGGTTTTCAGACGGACCATGATCTTGAGAACTTTGCAGGCTGCCTGAAGCGCGAGGGAATGGGCATCGAGAAAAGCCCCGGCCATTTCAGCGCGCACGGTCATGACTTTCGCGGCGGCGCCTATTCGATCGGCATCGAGACGGCGGGCTTTGCCGAATTCGCCCGCAGGGCCGCGTCGCATAGCATGGTGCAGAAGGTGCGGCAAAGCATTGAAGGCCGCGACCTGATCCTCGGCGTCGACCGGCTCGATTATTCCAAGGGCATCACGCAGCGCATCGATGCCTTCGAGCGCTTCATTACCAACAATCCCGCGCATCGGCGCAGCGTCACCTATCTGCAGATCACGCCGAAATCTCGCTCGGAAGTGCCGGAATATGAGGCGATGCAGCACGCGGTCGCCGAACAGGCCGGCCGGGTCAACGGTGCGATCGGTACGGTCGATTGGGTGCCGATCCGCTACATCAACCGCTCGATCAGCCGCCCGATCCTGGCCGGCCTCTACCGGCTTGCGAAGGTCGGGCTGGTGACTCCCTTGCGCGACGGCATGAATCTGGTCGCCAAGGAATATGTCGCGGCGCAAGACCCGGACAATCCCGGCGTGCTGGTTCTATCCCGCTTTGCCGGGGCGGCGCGTAAGCTAAAAGGTGCTCTGCTGGTCAACCCCTATGATGTCGACGGCACCGCCAACGCGCTGGCGCGGGCCATCAACATGCCGCTGCAGGAGCGGCAGGAACGCTGGCGCGGCATGATGGATTATCTGCTTGAAAATGACGTATCGCGCTGGTGCGAGACGTTTCTTGCCGATCTTACGGCGGAATAGAGCATGATGATCATCCGGTGGCGGCTTCAGTGAGCAGCCATTGCGCCAGCCGCTCCGCCTGCGGGTTTGCGGCGGCCGGCGGCAGCAGCCAATAACCGCGCTCCGGCGCCTCCAGCATCGGGCCGGCCGTCACTAGCGTCCGGGCGGCAAGCAGAGAATCGACAAGGCCCATCCAGCCAATGGCAACGCCCTGCTCGCTGAGCGCTGCCTGCACAACCAGCGAATAGGTGTTGAAGCGCAGATCGCCGCGGCCGGCATAGGCGTCGCGGGCAATGCCGAAGGCAGAAAGATAGCTTTCCCAGTCGAACCAGGGCGATGGCATCTCCGAATCGAGATGGACGAGCGTGGTGCCTGCGAGCTGCGAGGGATCGGTGAACGGGCCGTGACGCTCCGCGAAACCCCTGGTACAGATCGGCACGACCTTTTCCGGCAAAAGCAAGGTGGCGGCGGGACCGAATTCGCTGCGCGTGCCGAAGAAGACGGCGATATCGCCACTTTCCGGCGCGCCACGATCCAGCCGCTGTGTGGCGACGATCTGGATATCCACTTCTGGGTGAAGCAACCGGAACGCATGCATGCGCGGAATGAGCCACAGCGCGGAAAAAGCATAATCCGTGCGCAGGCGAACGGATGGCCGTTCCGCCTCGGCGCGGAAACTGCGCACCAGATGGTCGACGCTGCCGACGGATTTTTCGACGATCTCGAACAGGCGCTGCCCTTCCGGCGAGAGCACAACGCCGCGATGCTGGCGGCGAAACAGGGGCACACCCATCTGCTCCTCGATGCGGCGGATCTGATAGCTGACGGCCGGTTGCGTCAGGCCAAGCGCTGCAGCGGCGCCGGAGAGGCTGCCGGAGCGGCCCACTTCCAGGAATATCCGCAGCCAACCGAGATCGACAAAACGTTCAGCCATAAAATTTCCTTTTGGCATCTATCGAAAAATGCCTGCTTCACAGCGGCGACTCTAGTGATGTTCAATAAAATAATCCAATAACAAGAGGGAACTTTCGTCATGCGCATGTCTGCAATGGGCCGGCTCGCCGCCGGCGCTCTTCTTTCCGTCCTTTCCCTTGCCGGCATCGCCCGGGCTGATGGCGACAGCTGCAAGACGATCCACCTTTCGGACCCCGGCTGGACCGATATCACCTCGACCAACGGCGTGACCGGCGTGCTCTTAACCGCGCTCGGCTACGAGCCCGACATCAAGACGCTCTCCGTGCCCATCGGCTACCAGGCGATGAAGACAGGCGAGATCGACGTTTTCCTCGGCAACTGGATGCCGGCGCAGAAGGCCTTCGTCGACGATCTCAACAAGGCGAAGGCAGCCGAAGTGCTAAACCGTAACCTTCAGGGCGCGAAGTTCACGCTCGCCGTTCCTACCTACGTCGCCGACAAGGGCATCAAGGATTTTTCCGACCTGCAGAAGTATGGCGACGATTTCGGCCGCAAGATCTACGGCATCGAGCCGGGCGCGCCCGCGAATGCCAATATCCAGAAGATGATCGACGCTAACGACTTCGGCCTGAAGGGTTGGGAACTGGTGGAATCGAGTGAGCAGGCCATGCTGTCGCAAGTGGAGCGCGCATCGAAGGACAAGCAGGCGATCGTCTTCCTCGCCTGGGCGCCGCATCCGATGAACGAGCGCTTCAAGATTGCTTATCTTTCCGGTGGCGATGCCTATTTCGGCGCGAATTACGGCGGCGCCGAGGTCTACACGCTGGCGCGCACCGGCTGGTCGGCGCAATGCCCGAACGCCGCCAAGCTCTTCCATAACCTAACCTTCGACATCGGCATGGAGAATTCGCTGATGGGATCGATCCTCGGTGGCGAGAGCGCCAAGGACGCGGCCACTGCCTGGCTGAAGGCGCATCCGGACGCCTTGACGCCCTGGCTTTCCGGCGTCACCACTATCGACGGCAAGCCTGGCCTCGAGGCCGTCAAAGCCGCCATCGGCCTCTGACCCGCAAGAAAGACATCTGCATGTCCCGCCCAAATATCCTTATCCTCATGGTCGATCAGTTCAACGGGACGTTCTTCCCCGACGGCCCGGCCGAGTTCCTGTATGCGCCGGTCCTGAGGGCCCTGGCGAAGCGCTCCGTTCGCTTTGCCAATAGCTATACGGCAAGCCCGCTCTGCGCGCCGGCACGCGCCTCCTTCATGTCCGGTCAACTGCCGAGCCGTACGCGCGTCTATGACAATGCCGCCGAATTCTGCTCGGACATTCCGACGTTCGCCCACCATCTGCGCGCCGCCGGCTACCAGACAGCACTCTCTGGCAAGATGCATTTCGTCGGTCCGGATCAGATGCACGGTTTCGAGGAGCGGCTGACGACGGACATCTACCCCGCCGATTTCGGCTGGACGCCGGACTATACGAAGCCCGGCGAGCGCATTGACTGGTGGTATCACAATCTCGGTTCCGTGACCGGGGCAGGTGTCGCCGAGATCACCAACCAGATGGAATATGACGACGAGGTTGCTTATCACGCGACCCGCAAGCTCTACGACCTCTCTCGCCGCCAAGACGAAAGGCCATGGTGCCTGACGGTCAGCTTCACGCATCCGCACGACCCCTATGTCGCGCGCCGCCGCTTCTGGGATCTCTACGAAGATTGCCCGGCGCTCGATCCCGAAGTCGGCGAAATTCCATTCGAGCAACAGGACCCGCATTCGCAGCGGCTGATGAAGGCCTGCGACCACACTGCCTTCGACATCACGCCGGAGCAGATCCGCAGGGCACGCCGCGGTTATTTCGCCAATATCTCCTATGTCGATGAGAAGATCGGCGAGATCCTGGAAACGCTCGAGCGCGGCCGTATGGCCGACAACACGATCATCCTCTTCGTCTCCGACCATGGCGACATGCTCGGCGAGCGCGGCCTGTGGTTCAAGATGAACTTCTTCGAAGGTTCCGCCCGCGTGCCGCTGATGATCGCAGCCCCCGGCTGGCAGCCGAAGAGGATCGACCAGCCGGTGTCGACGCTGGACGTGACGCCGACGCTCGCCGCCCTTGCCGGCATCGACATCGCATCGTTGCGCCGCTGGACCGATGGTGAGGATCTGACCTCGCTCGCTCTTGGAACCGGAGGTCGCAGTCCCGTGCCGATGGAATATGCCGCGGAAGGCTCGGAAGCACCGCTGGTGGCCTTACGCGACGGCAATTACAAGCTGACCCTTTGCGAGAAGGATCCGCCGATGCTCTTCGACATCGACGCGGACCCGAAGGAGCTGACCAATCTGGCAGGCAACCCGGCCTATGCGGAGACGCTGGAGAGATTGACGGCGCAGGCCATCGCCCGCTGGGATCTCGCAAGTTTCGACACTGCCGTGCGCGAAAGCCAAGCGCGGAGATGGGTGGTCTACACGGCGCTGCGCAACGGCGCCTATTACCCGTGGGACTACCAGCCTCTGCAAAAGGCTTCGGAGCGCTACATGCGCAACCATATGGACCTCAACGTGCTGGAGGAAAACCAGCGCTATCCGCGCGGCGAATAGGATTTCGATGGCCGGTCGCCGGAGACGACGATATTGTCGCGCCGGTCACAAGGAAGAAACATCCATGAAAATCAGTGCTAGAAACCGCCTCAAGGGCAAGATCGTTGAAATCACCAAGGGCGCGACGACGGCGCATGTCCGCATCGATATCGGCAACGGCTCGATCGTCACCTCCTCGATCACCAACGAGGCTGTCGACGAGTTGAGCCTGACGGTAGGCTCCTCAGCCTATGCCGTGATCAAGGCGTCTGACGTGATGGTTGCAGTCGACTAAAGCAATTGCAGGATAAGTGCGCAGCGGTTTTCCGTCAGGAATTGCGTGAAACAATTAAGCATCGCGCTTCTGGCAGTAATGCACCGTCTCGCCGTCGCCGGTCTGGAAATCTCCGGGCTGTGGCGGCGCGATCGGTTTGAACAGAGTGCGATCCGGCTTCAGATCGAGTAGCGGCGTACCATCCAGACAATCGAGGCCACGCACCAGCAGCACGGCACCTTCGACGGCTTCCAATTTGACGATAGAGGTGCCGATGGGGTTCGGCCGCACTGGCGAGCGCAGCGAAAAAGTGCCGTGTACCTTGCCGTTGCTGGCCGGGCTCTGCAGCACGAGATCCCGGCGAGACCGATCCAGCCAATAGAGAACCTCCAGCCGCTCGAAAACATCCACGCCCTTCAACGCTGCCACCCAGGGCTCGAAGATCTCGATCCGGCAGATCGGGCCGTCGTGCCGACCCTGACGCGGCGTTTCCATGCGCGATGTCCAGGGTGTCGAAATGCGGCCGATGAAGGTAAGGCCGGCATCCGAGGCTGCGGGCGGCTCGACAGCCACCTCGTTTTCGCGAATTTCGTTCTCCCGGACCATGAACGCCTTCCTTATCAGAGTGGTTACTTCATGCCCTTCAGCAAGGCCGCCAGCTGATCGTCGGTCAGATCGACCTGGTAGAACAGCTTGTAGAATTCCTTCACATCGTCGGAAAAATCGCTGCGGAAGAGCTTCGGATAGAGCAACTTCTCCATCCAGCGCACGCCGAGCAGCCGATTGACGCCGGGCGGGGAATCGAACCAGCCGAAAGGCAGAGACGGCGGTACGAAGATCTTGCCGTCCTTGACAGCCTTGATGCCGGCCCATTGCGGGTCGCTCTTCACCGAAGCGGCAAAGGCAGGGCTCTCGGCGATGATGATATCTGGGTTCCAGCCGGCGACCTGCTGCGGCGTTACCTTGGCGAGGCCACCCTTGCCGGCAGCGGCGGCGACATTCATCGTGCCAACGGCATCGAGGATCTCGAGATTGATCGAGCCGGAAAGCCCGGTTTCGAGGCCATCGGCACCACGGCCATAATAGACGCGTGGTCGTGGATCGTTCGGCAGCGTCGCGAGCTTGTCGTTCAGATCCTTGATTGCTGAATCGGCATAGTCGGCAAGCTTGTTCGCACGGTCCTCGACACCGATCAGTGCGCCGACGTCGCGAAGCGTATCGGCCGTGCGGGCGAAGCTGCCATCCACAAGGATATACGGAATGTGCGTTTCCGATTGCACCTTGTCGGCGAGCGCCTTGTAGGTCGGGTCGACCGTGCCGGCATCGAGAATGATGTCCGGCTTGGCATCGATGACTGCCTGCGTGCTGATCGTGCCGTCCTTGCCCGTCAGGCGCCCGATTGTCGGCAGCGACCGCACCGATGGCGTCAGATAGGCCTTGGCGGCATCATCAGGGGCATGAACCCAACCCACCAGTTTTTCGGGCGCCAGCACATAGACCAGCGCTGTTGCCGGCGGCCCGGCCACCAGAATGCGGTTGATCTTATCCGGCACAGATACCGTGCGTCCGGCCGCATCGGTGATGATTCGCGCCTCGGCTGCGACCGGCATCAGGCCGACAACGGCCAGAGCAAGAACCGCAAGAAATTTCATCATGAAAGCTGCTCATTCTGATCGAGGGGACCTCGGGGCGGCACTATGGCATAGCGCTATATCGGATGGAACATCGCGATGGCACTATTCCAAAATGAAACGCATCCGAACCAATCACCTCGACTTGAGAGCTCATGGACCATGCTTTCATTACATCGCATGTAATTGAGAGCGGCATCCGTCTCGGGGTATCTAATGACCATCTTCTTGCAGGAAGAGCTTTTCAGCCCTTCAACGAAAGAAAGCCTTCCGGGATGACGTCGATGGCCACGACATCATTCCAAAGGCAGGCTTAGGAGAATTCCATGACGACCATGTCATTCACCAAGACAGAAGCCCCGCAATGGCTGCTCGCCTTCTGGCGCGAAATCGACGACAAGACCTTCGGCGAAGGCTTTGATTGTCTCGCGGAAGACGCCACATGCAATCTCGGCATTGCCGATTGGAAGGGACGCGAAACCATTCGCCGGAACTTGCGCGCCTTCATCGACACCGGTTTCACGGCATTGCATGCTGTCACCGAATATTGGGACGCCGGATCGCTCAAGGTGTTCCGAGGAACCGTCACAATGAGCCCGAATGATCGCACACAGGCGGTGGTCAAGCCGGTCATGACGCACTTTTTCTACATGGACGAGGCAGACCCGACGAAAGTGCGCCACTGGTACGGCGCAGTCGGGCCGGTTGCTTTCTCATAAGAACTGAGACTGGCGGGGCTCTTGATTAAGGTCCCGCCACGCCAAACGAACGAAGCGAGGCTTTGCAGGATGAGTTCCCTTCGCGCCGAACTGAGATTGCCGAACGAGCTGGGACCGCAGCTGAGTGCATGGCGCGACACCCGCGGCAAGAGCCAGCTCGAGCTTTCCCTCGACACCGGCATTTCGCAGCGCCAGATCAGCTTCATCGAAAGCGGCAGGAACACGCCCGGCCGCCAGAATGTCCTGCGTCTTGCCGATGCCCTAGACGTGCCCTTCCGCGAGCGCAACACGCTGCTGCTCGCCGCCGGCTATGCGCCGATCTATTCCGAAGGAAGTTTTGACGATCAGGAGATGCAGGGTGTTAGCAATGCGCTGAAGCGCATGCTGCGCCAACACGAGCCTTTTCCGGCCATCGTGATGGATCGCTACTGGAATGTGCTGATGACTAATGATGCAACGCTTCGCTTCTTCGGCCAGTTCACCGATATGGCTGCACGTCCAAAGCCGCGCAATCTCCTGCATCTCATGTTCGACCCCTTGGGCATGCGGCCCTTTATTGCGGATTGGGAGAAGACGGCAGAAAGCCTTTTGGGGCGCGTCTTCCGCGAGTCCGTTGGCCGTGTCATCGACGGACGGACAAAGGAGCTGATCGATAATCTGCTCGCCTACCCCGATGTGAATTCCGAATGGCAGACATCGCCGGCGCTCGAGAATGCGCCGCTGATCCCTTTGTCCTTCGTGAAGGACAGGCATGTCCTGAGATTTTTCTCTTTGGTGACGACGGTCGGCACCGCGCAGATGATCACGACGCAGGAGCTGCGGGTCGAATGCATGTTTCCGCTGGATGAGGCCACCGAGGCGCGCTACGCGGAGCTGATGAGTACAATAGCGCCGTGAGCCACAGGCTCGTCGCCTGCGGCTGCAACGTCTTCGATATCAAGCCGCCTTGACGGCGTGATATTCCTTGATCGCGGCCATCTTGATAGCCGGGTAACGTTCCGCTTCATAGCGCAGCGAGAAGCCGTCCTGGGCGAGGAAGACCGGATCGCCATCGAGATCGCGGGCGATGTCGCCGCGACGGGCGGTGACGAACTTTTCGAGATCGGCGGACTGGTCGGCCGAGATCCAGCGGCAGACCGAGAAGCGCGACATTTCGAACGACACCGGCAGGCCGTATTCGGCCATCAGGCGCTCCTTCAGCACATCGAGCTGCAAGGCGCCGACGACGCCGACAATGGCGGGCGAGCCATCTTCGGGCGAAAAGAGCTGCACGACGCCTTCTTCTGCCATCTGCTGCAGCGCTTCCTTGAGCTTCTTTGCCTTCATCGCATCTTCAAGACGAACACGGCGCAGGATTTCCGGCGAGAAGTTCGGCACGCCCTGAAAGACCAGGGATTCGCCTTCCGTCAGCGTATCGCCGATGCGCAGCGTTCCGTGGTTCGGAATGCCGACGACATCGCCGGCATAAGCGGTATCGGCGAGCTGGCGCTGCGAGGCGAAGAAGAATTGCGGCGCGGTGAGACCGAGCTGCTTGCCGGTGCGCGACAGCCGCGCCTTCATGCCGCGCTCCAGCTTGCCGGAGCAGATGCGGGCAAAGGCGATGCGGTCGCGGTGGTTCGGGTCCATGTTGGCCTGGATCTTGAAGACGAAGGCCGTCATCTTGTCGTCGGTGGCGTGCACCGTCCTGATGTCGGCGACCTGATCGCGCGGCGGCGGCGCGAATGCACCGAGCGCATTGATGAGATCGCGAACGCCGAAGTTGCGCAGCGCCGAGCCGAAGAAGACGGGTGTCATGTGGCCTTCGAGGAAGGAGACCCGATCGAAGGGGCGGCAGGCTTCGATCGCCAGTTCCGTCTCGTCGATAAAGGCCTGGCGCTCGTTTTCCGGCAGCCGGTCGGCGACCGCCTGTGGGCCGTTCACCTTGGTCGCCTCGACCTCGGTATCGGAACCGCGCACCGTATTGTCGGCCAGATGGTAGGAGCCGCAGAAAGTCTTGGAGCGACCGATCGGCCAAGTGACCGGAGCCGTATCCAGCGCCAGCTTCTCTTCGACTTCATCGAGAATTTCGAAGGGATCGCGGCTTTCGCGGTCCATCTTGTTGATGAAGGTGATGATCGGGATGTCGCGCATGCGGCAGACTTCGAACAGCTTCAGCGTTCGCGGCTCGATACCCTTGGCGGCGTCGATGACCATGACCGCGGCGTCGACGGCCGTCAGCGTGCGGTAGGTATCGTCGGCGAAGTCTTCGTGACCGGGCGTATCGAGGATGTTGAAGACATTGCCTTCATATTCGAAGGTCATGACGGAGGTCACGACCGAGATGCCGCGCTCGCGCTCGATCTTCATCCAGTCGGAGCGCGTCTGCATGCGATCCTTCTTCGCCTTGACTTCGCCGGCGAGCTGAATGGCGCCGCCGAACAGCAGCAACTTTTCGGTGAGCGTTGTCTTGCCCGCGTCCGGGTGAGCGATAATAGCGAATGTGCGGCGGCGGGAAACCGCCTCGGCGAGACTTTCAGCCATGCGTGTGAATCCTGTGAATTGCGGCCGTATCTAGCGACTCAAAGCCCCAAATGCAATTGACCTCCGGCTTTCAAACGCAAACTATTGCCGTATGACCATTCACACCGACATCACTCCGACCCTGAACCTCGTCCGCCTGCCGCATGGGGAGGGCCTGGAACTACCCGCCTACGAAACCAAGGGCGCGGCCGGTATGGACCTGCGCGCTGCCATCGACGACGGTGCGACGCTGACGATCGCACCGTGGAATCGGATTCTCGTTCCAACGGGTTTTGTCTTCGAAGTTCCTGAAGGCTTCGAGGCGCAGATCCGCCCGCGTTCAGGGCTTGCCTTCAAGCATGGGATTACCTGCCTGAACTCGCCCGGCACGGTTGACAGCGACTATCGCGGCGAAGTGAAGGTGCTGCTGGCCAACCTTAGCGAGGAGCCGTTCGAGATCACCCGCGGCATGCGCATCGCGCAGATGGTTATAGCGCCAGTCATGCAGGTGCGTATCGCCGAGATTGCGGAGATCAGCGAAACCACGCGCGGCGCAGGCGGTTTCGGCTCGACCGGCGTGTGATGTCGGAGATTGCCCAGACGCATGGCCTGACCTTACGACAGGACTATTTCGGCGATCCAGCTGCGTGGAAGGGTCTTGTCGACCTGCTTGAAGATACGTTCTCCATCGACGTCGGTATTCAGGATCGATTGGGTGGCCCTGATCCCACAAGCATGCCGTTTGGCTATTTCGATGCCGATCGCCGTTGCATCGCCAATTTCACCGCCTTCTCCATGCCGCTGATCGTCAACGGCCGTGCCGTCAGGGCAGCGGGATATCAGTCTGGCGCGGTGCGGCCTGAATGGCGTGGGCGCGGGCTCTATCGCGATCTCATGCAGCGTGCCTTTGCTCGCACCCAGGCGGAGGGCTACGAGCTCGATCTCCTGCTCACCGACAAGCCTGCGCTTTATGCGCGTTACGGCTTTCGCTCTCTACCGCAACATGTCTTCGTCGCGGAGATGCCGAAGTTTGGAAAAGCCGACTCGGCTGCCCGGCAACTGTCGCTCGAAGCGCCCGATGATCTGCGCCTGATCAAGACGCTGCTGCAAAACCGGCAGCCGGTCTCTGCCCAATTTGCCGTTGTCAGACAGACGGAGATGTTTCTGCTGAATGCCTCCTTTAACGCCGCGATCCGCCTGACGGCATTGGGGGATGACGTGGTCATCGCATGGACGTTCGACGGCGCGACTCTCTGGCTTCTCGATGTCGTGGCAACGGCCATCCCCTCTCTGGCGACCATCCTGTCCGCGCTTGATATCGAACCCGATCGCATCGAGATCTGCTTTTCACCGGATCGGCTGGATTGCCCGGTATCGCTGCAGCCCTACGAAGGTTACACGACGCTAATGGCACGCGGTAAAGCGGCCCATGATATTGCCGGGCCGCTCATGCTTTCGCCCATGGCGGAATTCTAGAGCCGTTAAGCGGCTCTAGCTTGTTGGATTCTGCAATTCCCAACGGAAAACTGCTGCCCACTTTCCCAAGGATTGCTCTAGCGCGAAAGCGGCGGCAGCCGGCGCTTGACCGGTGTCGCCTTTATCATCGATGTGTTCGTCTCGGCCCGCTCGGTGATCTTGTCCAATATCCCATCGAGCTCGCTCATCGACCGCACCACCAGGCGCCCGATGAAACAATCGTCGCCGGTGACCTTGTCGCATTCGATGAATTCGGGCGTCTCCTGAATGATCCGCTCGACGACATGCAGCTGGCCAGGCAGAGGCCGAATGCGGACGATCGCCTGCAGGGGATAGCCGATCGCCTCCGGCGCGATATCGACGGTGAAGGCCGAGATGATGCCGCGCTCCTCCAAGCGCCGCAGACGTTCCCCCGCACTCGGCGACGACAGGCCGGCCGCTTCCGCCAGTTCCTTCAGCGATATGCGGGCATTGCGCGCCAGCGACTCCAGCATCCGCTGATCGATCTCATCCAGACCCAGGCTTGCATTAGGAACACCCATCATTCACCCTCATTTATTTAGGCATATGAGCTCTATTGCCTTACTAAACCTATATCACCGGCTCCGATACCGCAATATGATTGGCGTAGATAGACGGGAGCAAAGGCAATGAGCGAGATTAAGCGCGGCACGGTGGAAATGACGGCGGCGATGCTGATTTCAGGCACCATCGGCTGGTTCGTGCTGATATCCGGGCAAGCCGTGACTGGCGTCGTCTTCTGGCGCTGCTTCTTCGGGGCGCTGACACTGCTCGTTATCTGCGGGACCATGGGCCTGCTGCGTCCCGGCATCCTCAATCTGAAGACATTCTCCATCGCCGTCGGTGGCGGGATCGCCATCGTGCTCAACTGGCTGCTGCTTTTCGCGGCCTATTCCCACGCCTCCATTTCCATCGCCACGACCGTCTACAACACACAGCCCTTCATGCTGTTGGGGCTCGGCGCTCTGTTCCTCGGCGAGCGGATCACTTTCACCAAGCTCTTCTGGTTAGGCCTCGCCTTTGCCGGCATGGCCGTGATCGTCGAAGGCAAGCCGGCGGGGGCAGCGAGTGGTGGAAGCTATGCGATCGGCATCCTGCTTTCGCTGGGTGCGGCCTTCTTCTATGCGCTGGCGGCGATCGCCGCCAAATGGCTGAAAGGCACGCCGCCACACCTGATCGCGCTCATACAGGTCTCTACTGGCATCCTCATGTTGGCGCCCTTTACCGATTTCTCGGCCGCACCCCAGGATGCCGGGGGATGGTCGATCCTCGTCACCATGGGCGTGGTCCATACCGGGTTGATGTATGTGCTGCTCTATGGCGCCATTCAGAAGCTGCCGACGCATCTGACGGGGGCGCTCTCCTTCGTCTATCCAATCGCCGCCATCGTGGTCGACCGTTTCGCCTTCGGCCATGTGCTTGGCATCGCTCAAATCCTTGGCGCGGTCATCATTCTCGCGGCTGCTGCCGGCATGAATCTGGGATGGACGATCCCCCTGCGCTGGAATAGAAACCACCATGTTTCCAAGGGAGCCGCCGAATGATCACCTGCTATCTGCGCTACGTCATCGACCCTTACAAGCTTGCCCAGTTCGAGCATTACGCCAAGCTCTGGATTCCGCTGGTCAACCGTATGGGCGGCACGCATCACGGCTATTTCATGCCGCATGAAGGCGCCAGCAACATCGCCTTGGCGCTCTTCAGCTTCCCGAGCCTTGCTGCCTATGAGGAATATCGGCTGAAAATACCCGAGGATGCGGAGTGCCAGGCAGCTCTTGCCTATGGCGAGGAAACGCGCTGCATCCTCAGCTACGAACGCAGCTTCATGCGGCCGGTGTTCTAGGTTTACTTAGCCGGATTCGGACAGACTTCGGAGAGACCGTCGAGGTCTTCCGCCATCTTTTCGAATGTTGCCGCCGATCCCGCCTTGCCTCCGCCGATCCGCAGCACATAGAGGCTGTCGAAATCCTTGCCATGCCATTTCGGCACCGCTTTTTCATCGCCACCATTCTCGCTCATCAGCTGGCGGGCGAGATCGACGATCTGCTTATGCTCCCAGGCGACGAAGATCAGCTTGCCGGCATAGGCAGGCTTCTTCAGCTCGGCTTTCAGATCATCGATATCCTTATAGCCGAAGCTGGTATCGACAGGCATTCCAAAGGCAATTGCCGTCGGTTCGATAGTCGCGAGCGGCCGGATGTAATCGTAGGAAGTGCCAGAATCGTCCTTTCGCTTCGACGGATCCGGCGCAAAGATCGCAGCAGGCTTGCCGAAGAGCTTGCTTAGCACCGAGGGCAGAGCCAAAGACCGGTTGAGACCTTGGCAGCTCAGTTGGCCGAGACCTGCTTCCGGCTTTTCGCCATGGCGCATGAAGACGATCGTCTGCACGTCCTTCTCCGCTGCCGAGGTAGGCGGCGCGAAGGTTGCTAACATCAGAAGACCGGCGGTGACTGCTGTTGTCACAACTCGCATTAGCGCTGAGCCTCAAAAGCCATGCGCACAGCGAGCCCGGCAAGCACAGTGCCCATGAGCCAGCGCTGCACCAGCGCGAAGGACGGACGGCGGGTGAGGAACATCGCGATCCAGCCGGCACTCAGCGCGAAGATAGCATTGAATGTCACGCTGATGATGATCTGTGCAAAGCCGAGAATGATCGACTGGGTGAAGACGCTGCCGGCGCTAGGATCGACGAACTGCGGCAGCAGCGACAAATAAAGGATCGCCACTTTCGGATTGAGCAGGCTGGTCACCAGCCCCATCGTGAAGAGCCGGCGCGCGCTATCCTTCGGCAGCTCGCGCACCTGAAAGGCCGAACGGCCACCGGGTTTCAGCGCATTCCAGGCGAGCCATCCAAGATAGGCGGCACCCGCCAGCCTCAGCGCATCATAGGCAAAAGGCACGGCAAAGACGAAAGCGGTAATGCCGAGTGCGGCCGAGAGCATGTAAAAGAGGAAGCCGCAGGCGACACCGCCAAGGGAGATCAGGCCTGCCGCAGGTCCCTGCGAGATGGAGCGCGACACCAGATAGATCATGTTCGGCCCGGGTGTCAGCACCATGCCGAGAGCGATCAGGGCAAAGGTGATCATGCTGGTCAGATGCGGCATGGAGGCTCCGGCAGGAAGGGC
The DNA here is from genome assembly GCF_027109195.1 of Rhizobium sp. AG207R. Lineage (NCBI taxonomy): Bacteria > Pseudomonadati > Pseudomonadota > Alphaproteobacteria > Hyphomicrobiales > Rhizobiaceae > Rhizobium > Rhizobium sp. AG207R. The sequence goes on along the minus strand of NZ_JAEPVT010000013.1, from coordinate 114,562 downwards.
TTCAGAAGGAGATTTCGGTGGATGCGACCAGCTTGATTTCATGCGGCCCGGCATCGAAGCCGTCAAGCAGCATATTGTGGTGGGTGACAATCTCTTCGAAGCTCAGTTTGCCCATATCCGCCGTGGTGTGTCCGTCGGAGATCAGCGAGACATCGAAACCGAGTGAGACGGCGCGCCGCACGGTCGTATCGACGCAGAACTGCGTCATGCAGCCGCCGACGATGAGATGAGTGACGCCACGCGCTCGCAGCTTTGCCTCCAGATCCGTCTCGAAGAAGGAATCACAGCTCGTCTTGTGCACGACGGCATCGCCGGCTTCCGGCGCGATCTCCCGGCGCAACTGCCAGCCTTCGCTGCGTTTGGCCAAACGATGGGTGGGGCCGCCGTCATGCTGGACGATGAAGGTGGGAATGCCGGCGGCACGCGCCTTGTGCTTCAGCGCCGCCAGCCTAGTGACAACCCCCTCCAGTGCGGCATCTATCACGGGCTGACGATCCGGCGTGCCGAGGCCCGTCAGGATGGAGTTCTGAAGATCGATCAGGAGCAATGCGGAAGACATGATATCCTTGTGCAAAGCAGTTGCGACGCGGCGTTAATGCCTTGGTAATATGTTCGCTGCACCGGCGCAATCGCTTGAAAACGCAAAGGTGGTGAGATAGAGCGAATACCATCTTAGGAGGAGAATTCCATGACTCTCGCGGCCTTGTTTGCCTATTGCTGCGCCCTTTTCATCGCCGCTGCGATCCCGGGTCCTGGTATCACGGCAATCGTGGCGCGCGCCCTCGGCTCCGGCTTTCGCGAGACCTTCTTCATGGGCCTCGGCCTCGTGCTCGGCGACACGATCTACCTGACGGCCGTCATCCTCGGGCTTGCCTTCGTGGCGCAGACCTTCACCGAGGTCTTCATCGTCATCAAGATCGCCGGTGCGCTTTATCTCGGCTATATCGCCTGGAAGCTCTGGACGGCGGGCCTGCTTGCGGCCGATATCGCCGCGAAGAAATCGAACAGCGCCGGCATGTCCTTCCTCTCCGGCCTGCTTGTCACGCTCGGCAACCCCAAGACCATGCTTTTCTATGTTGCGCTGGTGCCGACCCTGATCGATATCGGCAGCATCGGGCTGCGTGAATATGCGACGCTGGTGGCGGCGACCTTCATCGTCCTTCTGATCGTTCTGGTGCCCTATATGCTGCTGGCGTCGCGAGCGCGCACCTTTCTCAAGAAGCCGAGGGCGCTGCAGATCCTGAACCGGGTCGCCGCCAGCATCCTCGGCGCGACCGCTGCCTTCATCGCCATGCGCACCGCCTGAAAAAAACATCCTCAAGTAAGACCGTTATGAGATTCTTTTCTCACGTGCTTTACGCGAGGAACGGCTGCGCACTCTGGTTTCCGCGGGCGTTTGATCCTATTGTCATTGCATAATTCCAATATAGGGAGAGCTACCCATGTCCGACACCCGCAAACCCGGCCGCGGCCGCGTCTATGCCTCGATCACCGAGACTATCGGCGATACGCCGATCGTGCGCCTCGACAAGCTGGCGAAGGAGAAGGGCGTCAAGGCCAACATCCTGGCAAAGCTCGAATTCTTCAATCCAATCGCTTCGGTGAAGGACCGTATCGGCGTCGCTATGATCGAGAGCCTGGAAGCCCAGGGCAAGATCGCTCCCGGCCGGTCCGTGCTGATCGAGCCGACCTCGGGCAACACGGGCATTGCGCTCGCCTTTGCCGCTGCCGCCAAGGGCTATAGGCTGATCCTCACCATGCCGGAAACCATGTCGATCGAGCGTCGCAAGATGCTGGCGCTGCTTGGCGCCGAGCTGGTGCTGACTGAGGGACCGAAGGGTATGAAGGGCGCGATCGCCAAGGCCGAAGAGCTGGCCGCGTCGCTGCCGGATGCGATTATTCCGCAGCAGTTCGAAAATCCGGCCAATCCGGAAATCCATCGTAAGACGACGGCCGAAGAAATCTGGAACGACACCGAAGGCAAGGTCGATATCTTCGTTTCCGGTATCGGCACCGGCGGCACGATCACCGGTGTCGGCCAGGTGCTGAAAGCACGCAAGCCCGACATCAAGGTCATCGCGGTCGAGCCGGCGGATTCGCCAGTTCTGTCCGGCGGCAATCCCGGACCCCACAAGATCCAGGGCATCGGCGCCGGCTTCGCACCAAAAGTTCTCGATACGCATGTCTATGACGAGGTAGTGACCGTCAGCAATGACGAGGCATTCCAGCAGGCGCGGCTCGTCGCCAAGCTCGAAGGCGTGCCGGTCGGCATTTCCTCCGGCGCGGCGCTTACGGCGGCTATCAAGATCGGCCAGCGTCCCGAAAACGAAGGCAAGACTATCGTCGTCGTCATCCCGTCCTTCGCCGAGCGCTATCTCTCGACGGCGCTCTTCGAGGGTCTCGGTGGCTGACAAAGCCATTCGCCATCTTGATTTGGAAAAAGGGGTGTTTCGGCACCCCTTTTCATTTAGGCCGGCTGGAGACGATCAGATGCTGTAGAGTCCCGCATTGTCAGGCATGCGCGGTCAGCCGCTCTCCGGCGATGCGATAGGAGATGGCTTCGGCGAGATGGATGCGCCCGACGGTCGGCTTGTCGTCGAGATCGGCGAGAGTGCGCGCCACCTTGAGAATGCGATGATAGCCGCGGGCGGAGAATTTCATCTTCTCGGCGGCATCGCGCAGCAATTGCAGGCCGGCGGCATCCGGCTCGGCGATGGTTTCGATCATCGCCGTCGAGCAGCGGGCATTGGTGCTGACATCCTTCATGCCGGCTCGTTCGAAGCGTTCCCGCTGCCGCTCGCGGGCGCGTGCCACGCGGAGTGCGACATCGGCGCTGCTTTCCGAGGCTGTCGGCCGGATGAGGTCGGCGGCGGAGACCGCCGGCACGTCGATGCGGATATCGATACGATCGAGCAAGGGGCCGGAAATGCGGCCCTGATAATCGGAAGCGCAACGCGGCCCACGGGCGCAGGTATGACCCGGCTCCCCGGCCATGCCGCAGCGGCACGGGTTCATCGCCGCGACAAGCTGGATGCCGGCCGGATAGGAGACACGGTGGTTTGCTCTGGCGATGACGCATTCGCCGGTTTCCAGTGGCTGGCGGAGCGCATCGAGCGCCTGCGGTGAAAACTCCGGCAGCTCGTCCAGGAACAGAATGCCGTGATGGGCGAGCGAGACTTCACCCGGCCGGGCGCGCAGGCCGCCGCCGACGAGCGCCGCCATGGTGGCGGAATGATGGGGCGCGCGATAGGGCCGCCGGTCCGAGAGCTTGCCGCCGGAAAGCTGGCCGGCGATCGAATGGATCATCGACACCTCCAGCAACTCGTTGGTCGACAAGGGCGGCAGGATCGACGGCAGGCGCGAGGCGAGCATGGATTTGCCGGAGCCGGGAGGCCCGACGAAAAGCAGATTATGGCCACCGGCGGCCGCCACTTCCAGCGCGCGCTTGGCGCTTTCCTGGCCCTTGATATCGGCAAGATCGGGTAGATTGGCGGCATTGGCGCGAACGGATGGCTCCGGCCGCGAGAGAACCTGCGTACCGCGGAAATGATTGGCGAGCGCAATCAGGCTGCGCGGCGCCAGAATATCGATCTCCTTGCCGGCCCAGGCCGCTTCCGGTCCGCTTTCGGCCGGGCAGATCAGCCCCTTGCCCATGGCATTGGCGGCGATCGCGGCGGGAAGAGCGCCGGCAACGGGCGCGATCGTGCCGTCGAGATTGAGTTCGCCGATGACGGTGTAGGAGGACAGGGCATCGGCTGGGATCGCGCCGAGCGCCGCCATCAGACCAAGCGCGATGGCAAGATCGAAATGACTGCCCTCTTTGGGCAGGTCCGCCGGTGCAAGATTGACAGTGACTTTCTTCGGCGGCAAGGCAAGGCCAGAGGCGTGTAGTGCTGCCTGAACCCTCTCACGGCTCTCCGCGACAGCCTTGTCCGGCAGACCGACGATATGCATCAGCACCTTGCCCGGCGCGATCATCACTTGCACTTCGACGGGTACGCCCTCAATGCCCTGAAATGCCACCGTACTGACGCGCGCTACCATTCCCTATCCCCTGTCGCCGAACCCGTTTGCCGTTACGTGCCCCGATCAGCAAACTTCGGGTTGCAATCTGGCATAAGACAAAGAATGAAACAAGAACAATAAACGAACAAAAATTTCACCCCGCATATCGAAATCAACGACATGCGGGGGTGACTAGATCGTTCAGTCGAAAGCGTGGCGGGGAACTGTCGATCAGGCTCGCTTGGCCTCGATCGCATCCCAGAGCAGGCTGGCGATATCGGCGCCGCCGAAACGCTTGACTTCGCGGATGCCGGTCGGCGACGTCACGTTGATCTCGGTCATATAGTCGCCGATGACGTCGATGCCGACGAGCAGGAAGCCGCGCTCCTTGAGGGCTGGGCCGATACGCGCGCAGATTTCCTTCTCGCGCGCCGTCAGCTCGGTGGCTTCCGCGCGGCCGCCGACATGCATGTTGGAGCGGGCGTCATGCTCGGCCGGCACGCGGTTGATCGCGCCGACAGCCTCGCCATCGACGAGGATGATGCGCTTGTCGCCCTTGCGCACGTCTGGCAGGTATTGCTGGGCAATGAAGGGCTCGCGGAAGAGCTGGCCGAACATTTCCAGCAGCGACGAGAGATTGCGGTCGTCACGCGTCGAGTGGAACACACCGGCGCCGCCATTGCCGTAGAGCGGCTTCAGGATGATATCGCCCATTTCATCGCGGAAACGGCGGATTTCAGCCGGATCGCGGGTGATGAGCGTCTTCGGCATGAGATCGGCGAATTCAGTGACGAAGATCTTTTCCGGCGAGTTGCGCACCCAGGCCGGATCGTTGACCACGAGCGTCTTCGGATGGATGCGCTCGAGCAGATGTGTCGAGGTAATATAAGCCATGTCGAATGGCGGGTCCTGGCGCAGCAGCACCACGTCCATGGTGGAAAGATCGACGCGCTCCGGCTCGCCGAGCTCGAAATGATCGCCCTTGACGTCGCGCAGGATCATCGGCTCGACGGAGGCATAGATCCTGCCGTCGCGCATGCTCAGCCGCTCCGGCGTATAGTGGAAGAGCTTGTAGCCCCGGTTCTGCGCCTCGAGGCTCATGGCGAAGGTGGAGTCACCCGCAATGTTGATGCTTTTCACATGGTCCATCTGGACCGCAACATTCTTGATACCAGCCATAGTCAGCCCTCGCTCGGATTTGCGGACAGATGTAGGTCGGCCTGCATCCAAACGCAACGGCTATTCAATGGCTTCCCTCAAGTGGCCGCTTAGGCAGCAAGGCCTTGTGCGCCGCCCTGGCGGACGAAGTTGCGCAGGCGATAAGCCATGGTCAGAGGCTTCGGGAACGGCTTGCGCAGAAAGGCAACCTTGCGCAGGTAGCGATCGATGCGCCATGTCGCCCAGGTGCCACCGGCAAAATAAGCGACATCGCCGGCGCTGAGCGTCCGCTCGACGCCATCTTCCGTGGTGATATGCACCTCGCCCTCAAGGATCATCACCGTTTCGTCCCAGCCGAAATACCAGCGGAACTCGCCCGCGGTGCAATCCCACAGCGCCGTCATTGCGGCATCGTCCTGCCCCCGCGAGTGCTCGGCGATACGGGCGACCGGATTCCCCGACAAAACCCAGGAGGGTTCGATCGGCGATGGCTTCATTTCCATTTCGTTGCTGGCGCCCGCCACGAAGCTTTTCGACTGCGGCATCGCGAGCACGACCGGCGCGGCACGGGTGGCAAAGGCCGCCATGCTCGCCAACATCAGTTTCAAGACCATGCAATCCCCCAAAATTCCATGTGCGTCTGCGATCTCATCGCATGGAACGGGTAAGGGGAAAGTTCATGAAACCGAGCGCATTTTAACGATTGCAGCGATCAGGCGGAAAAACCCTCGATTGTGCAGACGACCATATCGTGGTCGGAGAGCGGCTTGCCTTCTCCGTTCAGGGAGGAAACAAGGTGGCTTTCGCCGACCTTCAAGCTGCGGGTGATGAACCAGTCGAGCTTCATGGTGCGATCGGGAAAGCGCGTGATCAGGCTCGGGCGCGTGCTTGTCTGATCGAGCGGTCCGCCATGGCATTCGAAACCACGGCCTTCGGCCATGGCGAATAGGGTATCGGTCGAATAATCGCCACCGGTGTGATTGCCGGTGTTGAGATCGCCGCCGATCAAGATCGGCAGACCGGGTGCGAAGGCCTCGACTTCATCGATCAACGCCGCCAACTGCCGCTCGCGATAGGCAGCGGTTGCGACACTTTCGAGATGAACGGAAACGGCAATCATGGGACCAGCTTCTGTCTCAACAATGGCGCCGACAGCGCAACGATCGCCAATGCGCGGCTGCTCGTTGCTGTCGTTGAACCAGACGGCTTCGCCGGGTAAGCGGATCATGAAGGCATCCTTTAGGGCGACGGAGGCCATCAGGGCGTTGCCATGAAAGCCCTTCTCGTTGAAATCGTCCTTGCAGTAGGAGCGTTCGATTTCCGAACCGAGACTGAGTTCGAGGAATTCGACACCATAGGCGTAGTTCATGCCGAGTTCGCCGGCGATGATCGCCGTCGGGTCGCGCTGTTCGGTGCGGGCCATGCCCAGATCCATTTCCGACAGCTGGATCAGCGGCGCGCCGGTTTCCCGCAGCTTGGCCGCGCTTTCCTCGGGAAAGAGGCAGCGCTCGAGATTCCAGGCTGCGACGGTAAAGGGGAAGGAGAGAGCCTCGACCTTGGCATCCGCCCCGCCGATGCGCACCGTATTCAGGCAGGCGAGCGATGCAAGCTTCTCGGCGTGAACGACCGCGGTCTTTTCGAGTGAAATAAAGCTCTTGCGCTCTTCCTGCGAGGGAACGGTGAATGCGGAAACGGTGTTGCGGATCATATTGAAGCCTGTCGAAATAGCATTGTGAGCGCGGCGGAAATCGCAAACGCTTATCGGTCCGGCAATAGGCTGATTTTATGACGGTCCTGTAACGCCGTGTTCAAAACGCATCCGGAAAATGCTGCGGCCAGCGGCCGGGCAGCATGGCGACGATGTCATAGCGTTGCGACAGGCGGGCAAAATCCGGCTGTCGGGCGAGCCATAGGTCGCTCGCAGCACGGATGCGGTTTTGCGACGAGAGGGAAACTGCATCGATCGCCTCCTGTGCGCCGCGCCGCGACTTGACCTCGACAAAGATGGCGAGATCACCCTTGCGGGCGACGATATCGATTTCACCGAGCTTGGTGCGGTGGCGGACGGCCAGGATGCGATAGCCCTTGAGCATCAGGAAGGCAGCCGCGAGATATTCGGCCACATGGCCGCGACGCCAAGCCTTTTGCCGCTTCAGCTTCTCGCCGGACCCGGGCTTCATATCAGCCATGGCGCTCCTTCATGTCGAGCAGGCGCTGGTACAGCTCCTTTCGCGGCAGGCCGGTGAGGCGCGCAGCCTCGGTCGCGGCCTTGGCTGTCGGCATCGTCCCTGAGAGATCGGCGAGAATGGCATCGACATCGGCCTCTGCCGCAACGCTTTCCGCTGGCGGTCCCACAAGCCAGACGATCTCGCCCTTCACATTGTCGACCGCGTCATAGAATGACGCGAGTTCGGACAATGTGCCGCGCCGGAATTCCTCGAAGGTCTTCGTCAGCTCGCGGCAGACGGCGCCCGCGCGCTCACCGCCAAGCACATCGGCGGCGGCGGCAAGGGTGGCGGCAATGCGATGCGGCGATTCAAAGAAGATGAGGGTCGCCGGCACCGCTGCCAGTTCGGCCAGACGGTCGCGGCGGCCCTTGTCCTTGGCAGGCAGGAAACCGGCAAAGAAGAAGGCATCGTTCGGCAGGCCGGAGCCGACGAGAGCAGCCAGAGGGGCCGAGGCGCCGGGAATGGGCACGACCTTGTATCCCGCTTCGATCGCCTGCACCGCAAGGCGATAGCCGGGATCGGAGACAAGCGGCGTGCCGGCATCGGAGACCAATGCAACAGATCGGCCGGCTTCCAGAGCCTGCAGCAGCCGCGGACCGGCCTCATCGGCATTGTATTCGTGATAGGCATAGGGCTTGTTCTGTATGCCATAGCGATCGAGCAGGACGCGCGTCACGCGCGTATCCTCGCAGGCGAGCACATCGGCACCGGCCAGCGTTTCTAGCGCCCTCAGCGTGATGTCGCCGAGATTGCCAATCGGGGTGGCGACCAGATAGAGCGCCGGTTCGAGAGGGCGGGCCGGGATCTGATTGTTGTGCAGGCGGAAACTGCGCGCTCCGCTGCCTGATTGGTCTTCGCTCATGCCGGTCCTGAATTCATCTCGGATAAGCAGCCTTTATGGGCGAGGTGCGCACAGACGGCAAGAGCGGTGCAATTCCTGTGGAGCATTGCCGTCGAAATGGCGAATTGGCGCTAGGCAAAACGTCTATGCCTCTTGCATTCGGATGGAGAAGTCTGCCAAGTTGCCTGTCCAATCTTTCGGGCCTTGTCCGAAAACATGTCGCTCGGGCGCCTCGGGCCGCCCGGCTAGTCACGGTCGAAAGCGGTAGCATCCATGCGTATTACAATTGAGCGGTCGAACCTCCTGAAGTCGCTGAACCACGTGCATCGCGTGGTCGAGCGTCGCAACACGATCCCGATCCTGTCCAATGTGCTGCTCAAGGCCGATGGCACGAACCTCGACATGAAGGCGACAGACCTCGATCTCGAAATCACTGAGGCAACGCCCGCGAATGTCGAACAGGCCGGCGCCACAACGGTTCCCGCGCATCTGCTCTATGATATCGTGCGCAAGCTTCCCGACGGCTCGGAAGTGCTTCTCGCCACCAACACCGATGGCAGCTCGATGACGGTTGCCTCCGGGCGCTCGAAGTTCTCGCTGCAATGCCTGCCGGAATCCGATTTCCCGGATCTCACTGCCGGCAGCTTCAGCCATTCCTTCAAGCTGAAGGCGAGCGATCTGAAGATGCTCATCGACCGCACGCAGTTTGCGATCTCCACGGAAGAGACGCGTTACTATCTCAACGGCATCTTCTTCCATACAATCGAAAGCGGCGGCGACCTGAAGCTCAGGGCCGTCGCCACGGACGGCCATCGCTTGGCACGCGCCGATGTCAGCGCTCCCTCTGGCTCCGAAGGCATGCCCGGGATCATCATCCCGCGCAAGACGGTGGGTGAACTGCAGAAGCTCGTGGACACGCCGGATGCGATCGTGACCGTCGAAGTCTCCGACGCGAAGATCCGCCTGACCATCGGCTCCATCGTCATGACCTCGAAGCTGATCGACGGCACCTTCCCGGACTATCAGCGCGTTATTCCGGCCAACAATGACAAGGAAATGCGGGTCGATTGCCAGACCTTCGCCCAGGCCGTCGACCGCGTGTCGACGATCTCTTCGGAGCGCGGCCGGGCTGTGAAGCTAGCTCTGTCTGACGGCCAGCTGCTGCTGACCGTCAACAATCCGGATTCGGGCAGCGCGACCGAGGAGGTTGCCGTCGGTTACGAGATGGACCCGATGGAAATCGGCTTCAACGCCAAATACCTGCTCGACATTACCGCGCAGCTTTCCGGCGACGCGGCCATATTCCTGCTGGCCGACGCCGGTTCGCCGACGCTCATCCGCGACACGGCTGGCGACGACGCGCTTTATGTGCTGATGCCGATGCGGGTGTAGCGAAACTAAAGCGCCCTTCATGCGTTTAACCTACGCAAGGGCGCTTTTATTTGGTCTTTTGTCGATTGCGACATTTTCTCTTGTTATTGCGTCATTCCGTTGCAAGATCCTAGAGAAGCAATATGTAAGTCGCGACGGTAACATCTGATGGGGGGAGAGCATGGCGCTGCGTCTCAAGGAACGGCTAGGCAAGAAATTCGACGAGGAGATCCGCTTCTTCAAGGGCATGATGCAAGGCCCCAAGACCGTCGGCTCGATCGTTCCTACGTCGTCGATCACGGCCCGCAAGATGGCTAGTGTCATCAACCCGCAATCAGGTCTGCCTGTGCTGGAGCTTGGGCCGGGAACCGGGGCGATCACCAAGGCGATCCTCGAACGCGGTGTAGAGCCGCAAAATCTCGTCGCCATCGAATATTCCACCGATTTCTACAATCATCTCGTCCGCCGTTACCCCGGCGTCAATTTCATCAATGGCGATGCCTTCGATCTCGATAAGACGCTCGGCGTACTGCGCGGGCAGACCTTCGATTCCGTCGTCTCCGGCATTCCTCTCCTCAATTTCCCAATGAAGGCGCGCGTCGCGTTGCTGGAAAGCCTGCTGGATCGCATGCCGGCCGGCCGGCCGGTGGTGCAGATCTCCTACGGCCCGGTCTCGCCGATCATCGCCAAGCCGGATCGCTATCATATCCGCCACTACGATTTCATCGTCCGCAATATTCCGCCGGCCCAGCTATGGGTCTATAGCCGCGGCTGAGGCAATCGCTGAGAGATCCATGTACGCTCTTTATATTACGCATCCGCAGGTGCGCATCGACCCGAATGTGCCGGTGCCGCAATGGGGCTTGTCCGACATTGGCGCCGAGCGGGCGCGGCTGGCGGCGAGCCGGCCTTGGGCGGGCAAGCTGAGCCTCATCGTCTCCAGCGGCGAGCGCAAGGCGATCGAAACGGCCGAGGCTCTGGCGACGGCAAGCGGTGCGCCGATCGAGGTCATCGAGGCCATGCATGAAAACGACCGCAGTGCCACAGGTTTTCTAGCGCCGCCGGAGTTCGAGAAAGCAGCGGACTGGTTCTTCGCCAACCCGCATGAGAGCTTCAAGGGCTGGGAGCGCGCCATCGATGCGCAGGTGAGAATCGTCTCCAATGTCGAGGCCGTTCTTGTGCGGCACGATCCGAACGCGCCGATCGCCTTCGTCGGCCATGGAGGCGTCGGCACGCTGCTGAAATGCCATCTGGAGGGAAAGCCGATCGCGCGGCAGGGGGATCAACCGCCAGGAGGCGGCAATCTTTTCTGTTTCGATCTTGCGAAGCGCGCCGTCTCATGCGACTGGACACCCATGGAAGATTGGATGGGATGGGCTTGATATGACCGCACGCGACCGCTTGATCGTTGGACTGGATGTTCCAAACCTTCAGGAGGCCGAAAAAGTGGTCGGCGCCCTCGGCGACGATATTCTCTATTACAAGATCGGCTATCAGCTCGCCTTTGCCGGCGGCCTGGAATTCGCGCGCGACCTTGCCGCCAGCGGCAAGAAGATCTTCCTCGATATGAAGCTGCTCGACATCGACAATACTGTCGCCTCCGGCGTGGAGAACATCGTCAAGATGGGCATGTCGATGCTGACGCTGCACGCCTATCCGAAAGCCATGAAGGCGGCTGTCGAAGCGGCGAAGGGCTCCGACCTCTGCCTGCTCGGTGTCACCGTGCTGACCTCGATGGACGAAGGCGATCTGATCGCCGCCGGTTACGAATATGACCCGCATACGCTGGTGCTGCGCCGGGCCGAACAGGCCCATCTGGCCGGCATGGGCGGCATCGTCTGCTCGGCCGAAGAGTCCGCCGCCGTCCGCAAGATCATCGGGCCGGATATGGCGCTGGTGACCCCTGGCATCCGCCCGGCAGGGAGCGATAAGGGCGACCAGAAGCGCGTGATGACGCCGGCCGCTGCCATCAAGGCTGGCTCGAGCCATCTCGTCGTCGCACGGCCGATCGTCAAGGCGGCCGATCCGAGGCAAGCCGCCCACGCCATTCTCGCCGAAATGGACGCTGCACTTTAAACCACCACAACAATCAGGGAGGTCGAGATGGCAAAGGGATATTGGATCGCGCGCGTGGATGTCCGCGACCCCGAGCGCTACAAGGACTACGTCGCCGCCGCGAAGCACGCCTTCGAGAAATACGGCGCGAATTTCCTCGCGCGCGGCGGCGCGTTTACGCCGCTCGAGGGACAGGCACGCGGCCGCAACGTCGTTATCGAATTCCCGTCGCTGCAGCACGCCGTCGATTGCTATAATTCGCCGGAATACCAGATCGCGGCCAAAATCCGGCAGCAGGTGGCAGACGCGGAAATGGTGGTCGTCGAAGGGGTTTAAATCGCTTGAAAAGCCGACGCTGCAATGCAGCGCGATAGCACTTCACCTCGGCGCGCGGATCGGCTAAGACGAAACCAGATAAGCCCAATCAAAGCCTTTCGAGGAGCCTGCCATGACCCTGTCCAACCTCCCGCCGCTCGTCACCGTGTTCGGAGGATCAGGTTTCATCGGGCGACACACCGTGCGTGCGCTTGCCAAGCGCGGCTATCGCATCCGTGTCGCTGTTCGCCGCCCCGATCTTGCCGGTTTCCTGCAGCCGCTCGGCAATCTCGGCCAGATTTCGATCGTCCAGGCCAATGTGCGCTACCGCAATTCCATCGACCGTGCCGTTGAAGGCGCTCAGCATGTCGTCAACTGCGTCGGCATTCTCGCCGAAAGCGGCCGCAACACGTTCGACGCTGTACAGGAATTCGGTGCCAAGGCGATTGCGGAAGCCGCCCGCAATGCCGGCGCTTCGCTGACGCATATTTCCTCCCTCAGCGCCGATGCCAATTCGCCCTCGGCCTATGCCCGCACTAAAGCTCGCGCGGAAGCCGCCGTCCTGTCGATCAAGCCTGATGCAATCATTCTGCGTCCTTCGATCGTGTTCGGTCCGGAAGATGAATTCTTCAACAAGTTCGCTGACATGTCGCGCACCGCGCCCTTCCTGCCGCTGATCGGCGGCGGCAAGACCAAGTTCCAGCCGGTCTATGTGCAGGACATCGCGGAAACCGTCGCCCGCAGCGTCGACGGAAAACTGAAGGCCGGCACGACCTATGAGCTCGGCGGTCCGGAAGTGTTGTCCTTCCGCGAATGTCTCGAGACCACGCTTGCCGTCATCAACCGGAAGAAGTCGCTCGTCTCCATTCCGTTCGGCCTGGCTTCGCTGATCGGCTCGATCGCCTCGCTGGTGCCGCTGATCAAGCCGCCAATCACCGCCGATCAGGTAACGCTGCTGAAGAGCGACAACGTCGTTTCCCAGCAGGCGGAAGCGGAAGGACGCACTCTGAAGGGCATCGGCCTGCTGCCGACATTGCTCGTCTCCGTGCTGCCGTCCTATCTGGTGCGCTACCGTCCGCAGGGCCAGTTCACCGGCTCTGGCAAAGCCGCCTGACGATTCGGCTGTTCCACGAATTCATGCGCCGCCCGGCTTTGCTGGGCGGCGTTTTTTATTGCTCCTCAACGGCAGAAACCTGCTCCAGCAAGCTGGCGGGCCGCCGCCATTCACAGCTCAGCGTTGCTTAAAAGACGCAGTGCGGAAATAGTAGCATTAACGTCAAATTTAATATGAACATTTATTGCTATTGCTCATCTCACTGACTAACACAGCCGCGCGTCTCAGACTCGAACAACAGACCGGTCCGTGGCGCGCTTCACACTTCTGCGGAAAGGCATTCTTCGATGGGCAAGTCTATCGCGCTTCTGTTTGCGTGCGCGGCACTGGTGATTCTCGCAGGCTCCTTCGTGGCTCGCGGCAGCATCGCCTCGATCAAGGGCGAATGTGCGCCGACCTACGGCGTCGACCCCTGCACGACGGGTTCCATCGACGCATCCTCCCCGAACTGATCGGGTATGAAAAAGGCCGGTTTTGACCGGCCTTCACTTTTTCCAGGATATCAGCCTCGACGGTCGGTCTCAGCCGAAATAGAGACCGATGAGACCGATTGCGCCGACTGCAATGCGCCACCATGCGAAGGGGGCGTAACCACGGCGGGATACGAAGTCGAGCAGCGCGCGCACGACAAAGAGCGCCGAGATGAAGGCCATGAAGAAGCCGATGACGATCAGCTGACCATCGGCGAAGCTGAGATCGTGGCGGCTCTTCCACAAATCCAGCGTGAAGGCGCCGACCATTGTCGGCATGGCGAGGAAGAAGGAAAACTCGGCGGCCGAACGCTTATCGGCACCGAGCAGCAGGGCACCGACGATGGTGGAACCGGAGCGCGACGTTCCCGGGATCATGGCCAGGCACTGGAAGAAGCCGATCTTGACCGCCATGGGCCAGGAAAATTCGTAGGCGCTGGTGTATTTCGGCTTGAACTCGATCCTGTCGATGACGAGCAGAACGATGCCGCCGAGGATCAGCGAGATACAGATGACCTTCGGCGAATCGAACAGCACGGTCTTGATGAAATCATGCGCCAGTGCGCCGATGACGGCAGCAGGCAGAAAGCCGAACAGGACGGCGAGCACGAAGTGACGGGCCTTGGCGCTGACGGGGAGCGCCTTGGCGATCTGGACGAGGCGATTGAAATAGACAAGCAGAATGGCGAGAATCGCGCCGAGCTGGATCAAAACTTCAAAAGTACCGGCCGATTTGAAGCCGAGAAAATGTCCAAGCAGTATCAGATGGCCTGTCGAGGAGACCGGAATGAACTCCGTAAGCCCCTCTACAAGGCCTAAAACCAACGCGATAACAATTTGTTCAGCCATATCGTGTCCTTTGTCTAACGGCAGGGCGGCCCGATTCGCTTGTGCAAACTAGGCCAAGATCCTATAGCTTCAACCGATGACAAATGACTAGGGCCGCAGGATCGCGACCGAAAAGACTTCCGTAGCATCAATCAGAAACACCCGAGTACCAATGCCGACGCTGTATCATCACCCAATGTCATCTTCCTCCCGGTTCGTTCGTCTGATCCTGACGGAATATGGCTATCAGACGGAGCTGATCGAGGAACAGACCTGGGAAAAGCGCCGCGATTTCCTGGCGCTGAACCCGGCTGGCACCCTGCCTGTCTACGTCGATGACAGCATGCGGGCGCTCTGCGGTGCTTCGGTCATCTCCGAATATCTCGACGAGACACACGGCGTTCTGAAGCGCGATCGCCGGCTTCTGGCCGAAGATCCGTTCCAGCGCGCCGAAATCCGCCGGCTGACGGAATGGTTCATGCAGAAGATGGAGCAGGATGTGACGCGGCCGCTGACGCGCGAGCGCGTCTTCAAGCTTCAGATGACCGCCGAACAGGGCGGCGGCGCGCCGGATTCCAAAGTCATGCGCATGGCGCGCGGCAATATCCGCCAGCATATGAAGTATCTTTCCTGGCTCGCAGGTTCGCGGCAGTGGCTGGCCGGCGAACGGCTGAGCTATGCCGATCTCGCCGCCGCGGCCTCGGTTTCCGTGCTAGATTATCTGGGCGAGATCGACTGGACGGAATCGCCTGTTGCCAAGGAATGGTATCAGCGGCTGAAGTCGCGCCCTTCCTTCCGGCCGATCCTGGCGGAGCGTGTGCGCGGTGTCACCCCGGTCTCACATTACGCCGATCTGGATTTCTAGAGCGTTTTTCACGCAATTCCGAACGGAAAACCGCTAACGCACCTTATCCTGGAATTGCTATGACGAGGGCTCGATATGCCCGATGATCGCGAAACGGAAAAAGTGGACAAGCGCAGAAGCACGCTGACGGCTTTCGTGCGAGAGGAAGCGCGAGCCCAGGGTTTCGATCTCTGTCGCATCACCAGGCCGGATGCCATTCCGGAAGCGGCCGTCCGGCTCAGCCAGTTTCTCGACAAGGGCTATCACGGCACCATGGGCTGGATGGAGGAGACCCGCGACCGCCGAGGCGATCCGCGCGTACTCTGGAGCAAGACGCGGTCCATCGTCGTCTTCGGCCTCAATTACGGCCCCGAAGAAGACCCGCGCGGCATCCTGGAGAAGAGGGATAAGGCGGCAATATCGGTCTACGCCCGGAACCGTGACTACCACGATGTCATAAAAGGACGGCTGAAGGAGATCGCCACCCGCTTCGCGGCGCGCTCGAAAGAGGACGTCAAGGTCTTCGTCGATACCGCACCGGTCATGGAGAAGCCGCTCGCAGAGGCTGCCGGCCTCGGCTGGCAGGGCAAGCACACGAATCTGGTCAGCCGTGGCTTTGGCTCCTGGCTCTTTCTCGGCTCGATGTTCACCACGGCCGATCTCGAGCCCGATGAGCCGGAGATTGACCATTGCGGCTCCTGCCGGGCCTGCCTCGACGCCTGCCCGACCGCTGCCTTCCCGGCTCCCTATCAGCTCGATGCGCGTCGCTGCATTTCCTATCTGACCATTGAGCACAGGGGTCCGATCGATCCTGAGCTTCGGCCGTTGATCGGCAACCGCATCTACGGCTGCGACGACTGTCTTGCCGCCTGCCCCTGGAACAAGTTCGCCAGTGCCGCCTCGGAGATGAAGCTGTTGGCTCGGGATGATCTCAAGGAACCGTCCATCGCCTTCCTGCTCGATCTGGATGATGCAAGCTTCCGCACATTCTTCAGCGGTTCGCCGGTCAAGCGTATCGGTCGCGACCGCTTCATCCGTAATGTGCTGATCGCTGCCGGCAATTCGGGCGATCGCTCCCTTATAGAGAGATGTCGCCAACTGGCTGGAGATCCCTCGCCAGTCGTGCGCGGCATGGCGGTCTGGGCGCTGTCCCGGCTGATGAAGGCTGGCGAATTCCGCGCGTTTGCGGCAGAAAGAAATGACGAGGCGGACGAAGAAGTCCGCGGCGAATGGAAACTGGCAGGGGTATCGTGATGCATGTGATGATTTTCGGCTGCGGCTATTCCGGAACGGCCATCGCCAAGGCCTTCGCCGGCTCCGGCATTCGCATCACCGGTACCACCCGCTCCGCCGACAAGGCCGAGCAGCTGACGAAAGATGGCATCGAGGCCTTCGTCTTCGATGGCGAGACCCTCGACCCGGCTCTTGCCGAGGCGATGCAAAGCGCCACGCATCTGGTGCAATCGATCGCACCGGGCAAATCAGGCGATCCGCTACTGCGGCTGGCGCAGCTCAATCTCAAGGCATTGATGCCGAAGCTGGAATGGATCTGCTATCTCTCGACCGTCGGGGTCTATGGCGACCATAAGGGCGCTTGGGTCAGCGAGCAGACATCACTGCATCCAATCGCCGATCGCTCCGTCGAGCGGGTAGAGGCAGAAGACGGCTGGCTGCGCGTCGGCATCCGGCTCGGCCTCCCCGTTGCCGTGCTGCGGCTTTCCGGCATTTACGGCCCGCGCCGCAATGCCTTCTGCAATCTGGAAAAGGGAACCGCCCGGCGGCTCATCAAGGCGAACCAGGTGTTCAATCGCATCCGCGTCGAGGATATCGGCGCATGTGCCCGCTTCCTGTCCGATCGCAAGCTCGGCGGCATATATAATGTCACCGATGACGAACCTGCACCGCCGCAGGATGTCGTTGCCGAGGCCGCTGGCCTGATGGGCGTCGAACCGCCACCGGAACAGCCTTTCGAAACAGCTGAGCTGACGCCGATGGCACGCTCCTTCTATGGCGAGAACAAGCGCGTTTCGAACGCGAAACTGCGCGCGCTCGGCTTCCAGTTCCGCTACCCAGAGTATCGCATGTCGCTTGCCGAACTCTGGTCCTCTGGAGCATGGCGCGGCTGAGAAATCGCTCCCGGTATCCCCGCTATATCGCATGAAAATTCCTACTTAGCCGGCTGCCTTAGTTCAATTTGCTCCGCATTTATGGTTAATGACCTCTAAAATTGCACAAGTGCGGCAGTGATTATGGCAAAGCCGGAAAATTATTTTTCCGATTTTTGTGATGCCTGGCATCGGTCGATGCTTACGAGAAAATTCGTTCCATTTTTAACTGATTTTATTGGGTTTTTTCCACAATCAAGCAAATCCGCTGAACAGCCCTAGTATTCCCTTAACATCACAAATATTACAGATTGTAACATTCCGTGATCGATGGTGGCACTTTTTCGCCATTTTTGGCCTGATTTAAGCCCCGCCGCCTACCCAGGGCGCAAGTTCAATAGCTTGAGGGAAAAATCGGTTTGAAGAAAATCGCACGTTCTTTGGCAATCGCCGCAACTATATCCGCCTCCATTGCTGTCGTTTCGAATCCGGCATTTGCATCCGCTGGCTGCGGAGGCGCTTCATGGTACGGGGGAAGCTCCCGAACTGCTTCCGGGGAACGTATGAGTTCCAGAAATCTTACTGCCGCCCATCGTTCGCTCGCCTTCGGCACGCGCCTCCGGGTCACCAACAAGCACAATGGCCGCAGCGTCGTCGTTCGCATCAACGACCGTGGGCCTTTCATTCGCGGACGTGTTCTCGATCTCTCCCGCGCTGCTGCACAGAACATCGGCATGGTCGCTTCGGGTACCGCCAAAGTCTGTTACGAGGTCGTCGCCTCGAAGTAATCGCCGCAAGCCGGAACCATCCGGCAAATCGGCATGACGCTTGCTCTCTCGGCCAATCGCGGCTACCACGCGATTGAGACGTCTCAAAATCCGCCGCCTTGGGCACTATTTACGCGGATTGGCGAGCCGTCAGCGATTTTTGGTAGGGCGCCGAGTCCCAAGATGAGCTCCAACGGGTTCCGGGTCATGCGCGAGCAGGAGAGTGTGAATGCGTCTGGGCGGCCGATTGCAGGGGGCCATCGAAGTTCTTGCCGATATCGAAGCGCGCAAGCGACCGGTGGCCGATGCCCTGAAAGATTGGGGCCTGGCCCATCGCTTCGCCGGCTCCGGCGACAGGGCCGCGATCGGCAACATCGTCTATGACGCCCTGCGCATGCGGCTTTCGCATGCCTGGCTGATGGAAGACGACAGCGCGTCCGCGCTTGCCCATGCCGTACTCTTCCGCCAATGGGGCCTGACGCCGGAGGCGCTGGCTGCCGAGCTGGACGGCGATAAATTCGCACCCGAGGCGCCGAGCGCCGAAACATTGGCCGCCTTTGCGGCCCGCAAGCTCGAAGATGCGCCTCGTCACGTCCAGGGTGATATTCCCGAATGGGTCGAGCCCTCCTTCAGCCAAGCCTTCGGCGATGGCTGGCTTGCCGAAGCCAAAGCCCTTGCCGAGCGCCCGACGCTCGACCTTCGCGCCAATGCGCTGAAGGCCGAGCGCGCCAAAGTCGTGAAGGCACTGGAGCGCGCCGGCGGGCAGCCATCGAACATCGCCCGTTTCGGCATCCGCATTCCGGCCGGTGAAGGCGCCTCCCGCCTGCCGAACGTCACGGCCGAACTTTCGTTCCAGAAGGGCTGGTTCGAGGTGCAGGATGAAGGCTCGCAGATCGTCGCCGATCTGGTCCTGCCTGATGAAGGCGACCAGGTGCTTGATTATTGCGCCGGCGGTGGCGGCAAGACGCTCGCCATGTCGGCCGCGATGCACAACAAGGGCCAGGTCCATGCCTATGACAGCGACCGGCGGCGGCTGGCACCGATCATAGAGCGCCTGAAGCGAGCGGGCACCCGCAACGTTCAGGTCCACGACGACCGCAATGGCCTGCTTCAACTGCGCGGCAAGTTCGACAAGGTTCTGGTCGATGCTCCCTGCACCGGCACCGGCACCTGGCGGCGGCGTCCCGATACCAAATGGCGGCTGACACAGAAAAACCTCGACGAACGCACCAGCCAGCAACAGGAAGCCCTGGCGCAGGCCGGCGAATTCGTCCGCCCCGGCGGCGCTCTGCTCTATGTCACCTGCTCGGTGCTGCCGGAGGAGAATGAGGCACAGGTGAACCGTTTCGCCGCCCAGAATCCGGATTTCGAAGTGGTGGAAACCCTGAGCTCCTGGGAGACGCTGTTCGGCAAGGATGCCGCAAAGCCGCGCTCCTCCGACGGCAAGACCATTACCCTGACACCGGCCTCCACAGATACCGACGGCTTCTTCTTCAGCCGCCTTCAACGGAAAATGTGAGCTGGCGGCGAGCGAGCCTGCTTCCACTGCCCTGCCGACGTAATATCAAACGCCCCATAGCTGCGCATTCGCGAGCGAATCCATTTCGCTTGCGACGTTAAACCCTTGGTCTCTCGCCTTAA
The DNA here is from genome assembly GCF_027109195.1 of Rhizobium sp. AG207R. Taxonomy (NCBI): domain Bacteria; kingdom Pseudomonadati; phylum Pseudomonadota; class Alphaproteobacteria; order Hyphomicrobiales; family Rhizobiaceae; genus Rhizobium; species Rhizobium sp. AG207R. The sequence goes on along the minus strand of NZ_JAEPVT010000013.1, from coordinate 94,820 downwards.
AATCGTTCTAAACTAGAGCGTTTGACACAAGTTTGTTTTTCATACATGACACAAATTGCCAAGTTTTGACGGTGCCCCCGCTGTCACAGGAGAGGAACATGAAACTGAAAAACAGAATTGGCGCCGCGCTCGCGGTGGCCGTGATCACGACCGCCGCATTCAGCCTGCCGGCTCTTGCAGCCGCTCCCGAGCCGGCCGCCGTTCTCAAGCATTATGCGGACCTGGCACATGCCAAATATGAGGATGCGCTGACGACGGCGAAAGCACTCGACAAGGCGATCGACGCTCTGCTCGCCAACCCCAGCGACAAGACGCTGAAGGCGGCACGTGCGGCCTGGATCAAGGCCCGTGTTCCCTATGCGCAGACGGAAGTCTACCGCTTCGGCAACCCGATCGTCGACGATTGGGAAGGCAAGGTCAATTCCTGGCCGCTGGACGAGGGACTGATCGATTATGTCGACGCCTCCTACGGCACGGAAAGCGATGAGAACGCGCTCTATGTCGCGAACGTCATCGCCAACAAGACGATCAAGATCAACGGCAAGGATGTCGACGCCTCGCATCTGACGCCGGAATTCCTCTCGGGCACGCTGCATCAGGCCGGCGGTGTTGAGGCCAATGTCGCGACGGGTTATCACGCCATCGAGTTCCTATTGTGGGGACAGGACCTGCACGGCACGGGTGCCGGCGCCGGCGAACGTCCCGCCACCGATTACGATCTGAAGAATTGCACGCACGGCAATTGCGACCGCCGCGCCGAATATCTGAAATCGGCCTCGACGCTGCTGGTTTCGGATTTGCAGGAGATGACCGACAAGTGGGCGGCGGACGGCGAAGCCACCAAGCATGTGGAAGCCGATCCGAAGGCCGGCCTGACCACCATCCTGACCGGCATGGGCTCGCTCTCCTATGGTGAGCTTGCCGGCGAGCGTATGAAGCTCGGCCTGCTGCTGCACGATCCGGAAGAAGAGCAGGATTGCTTCTCCGACAATACCTATAACGAGCACAATGGCGACGCCATCGGCATCGCGTCTGCCTATACCGGCAATTACACTCGCGTCGACGGCACCAAGCTGAAAGGCCCGTCGCTGCACGATCTGGTCAAGGCCAAGGATCCGGCGCTCGACAAGGAAATGGAAGGCAAGCTCGACGCGACGCTTGCCGCCATGAAGGCGATGGTGCATCGCGGCGAGACGGTCGAGAAATACGATCAGATGATCGGCGAGGGCAACAAGGAAGGCAACGCCACCGTGCAGAAGGCCATCGACGGCCTGCTCGACCAGACGAAGAGCATCCAGCGGGTCATCGCCGCTCTCGATCTCGGCACGATCAAGCTCGAAGGTTCGGACAGCCTGGACAACCCGAACGCCGTCTTCACCAAGAAATAATAAGGGATGGCGGCAGCGCGACAAGGCGTTGCCGCCCCGACACCCATGACACGCATCCCGGCCAATCGCGCCCTTTTGCCCGCCCTCGCTGCGGGTTTTTTGGTTTTTTCCATCACGCTGGCAGCCGCCGATATTCTCGATTTTCCGAGCACGCGTAGCGATCTCTCTACGGAAGAGCTGAAGCGCGTGCGCGACGTGACTCGCGCAACCAGCAACTTCCTCAAGGCCGAACCCTATGAAACGATGCAGGGCGGCGGCCTGACCTCGATCGACAAGGTCACGCGCGATATTTTCTCCCAGCCTTCCGCCAAGCTAGACCCACAACAGGGCCAGGACTTTCATCTCGGCAATGCACTCTTCCGCAAGCTTTGGGTCTCCGCGCCCTCCTCCACGCAAGCATCCGACGGCCTGGGGCCGCTGTTCAATGCCCGCTCTTGCCAGAGCTGCCATATCCGCGACGGGCGCGGCCATCCGCCCGAGGAAGCGGGGGCTGCCGCGACCTCGATGGTCTTGCGCCTTGCACGGCCTGCCGTGACGCCAGAGGAAGAGCAGGCCGTCAAGGATTTTCACGCGCTCAATTTTCCGGATTCGACGTACGGGGCACAGCTGCAGGATCTAGCCGTCCCCGGCCTTGCGGCCGAAGGCAAGGTGACCGTCAGCTATAGCGAGGAGACGGTGACGCTTGCCGGCGGGGAAACCGTGATCTTGCGCAAGCCCCATTACGACGTCAGCGATCTCGCCTACGGGCCGATGGATGCAAGCACCACCCTTTCGCCACGTATCGCGCCGCCGATGATCGGGCTCGGGCTGATCGAAGCCATTCCGGATGCCGATATTCTCGCCAATGCCGACCCGGACGACAGGAAAGGCACCGGCATACGCGGTCGCCCCGCCATCGTCCGCGATCATCGCACTGGTAAGATCGCGCTCGGCCGATTCGGCTGGAAAGCACAGAACGCCACCGTGCGCGACCAGGTGGCCGACGCCTTTTCCGCCGATATCGGCATTTCGACGCCGGACCGGCCAAACGCCTATGGCGACTGCACGCCCAAGGAAGCCCACTGCCTGACAATGCCGACTGGCGTGCAGAAGCGGCTGGGCGACACGGAAGCGCCGGATCCCGTGCTGCCCCTCGTCACCTTTTATTCCGAAAATCTCGCCGTGCCGGCCCGACGCGCGACGAGCCAGTCCGCCGTATTGCACGGCAAGGAGATGTTTTACCGCTCCGGCTGTGCGGCCTGCCACACACCGAAGTTCGTGACGCGGGACGGCTTGAAGGGCAGCGACGGCAAGGTTTCGCCGCAGGCTTTCCAGCTGATCTGGCCCTATTCCGATTTCCTGCTGCACGACATGGGCGAAGGTCTTTCGGATGGGCAGCAGGTGGGCGTGGCATCCGGTCGCGATTGGCGCACGCCGCCGCTCTGGGGTATAGGCCTGACACAGACGGTAAGCGGCCGGCAGGCCTATCTGCATGACGGCCGCGCCCGGACATTGACCGAAGCCATCCTCTGGCATGGAGGAGAGGCGGAAAAAGCCCGCAACGCATTCGCCGGTCTTTCGAAGGACGATCGGCAAGCCCTCATCAACTTTCTGGAGTCCCTCTGATGCGCCAATGGAAATGCCTTGCGTTCGGCCTGCTGCTTACCGTTGCGGCCCTGCCTGCCCATGCCGAGGATGCGACGACCGCTGGTACGGGCTTGAATGAGGCAGCGGTGCCAGCCACTCTGCAGAAGGCGGTGGATGACGTGATTCGTCCCGGCTACCGCGCCATGCACGACTCCGCCTCGAAACTGACTGTCGCGATGAAGACGCTTTGCGCCGATCCCACGGACGCCACCCTTTCCGGCGCCAAATCGGCTTTCGGCGACACCGTGAAGAGCTGGTCGCGCATCGAGATCGTCGATACCGGCCCGATCATCGAACAGAACCGCTTCGAACACATCCTCTTCTATCCCGACCGCAAGGGTGTCGGCCTCAAGCAGGTACAGGCGCTGATCGCCAAAGCGGACGAGCAGGATACGACCGTCGAAGCCGTCGCCGGCAAGAGCGTGGCGCTGATGAGCATGACGGCGCTGGAATATGTACTTTTCGGCAACGGCTCCGATGTCCTCGGCAAGGAGAAGCAGAGCTTCCGCTGCCGCTATGGCGCGGCGGTTGCCGGCAACATCGAAAACACCGCCAAGGAAATCGCCGACGAATGGGACGCGCCCGACGGCGTGCAGAAATCCTGGAAATTCCCGGGCAAGACCAGCGACGATTTCATGGATAACAAGGAGGCCGTCACTGCACTGCTCGGCATCCTCGTGCACAGCGCCGCCAATATGCGCGACCAGCGGCTGGAAACCTTCTACAAGGGCGATCCGGCGGCGGCGCGGCCGAAGATGGCGATCTACTGGCGCTCGGCCAATACATGGACCTCGTTTACGGGCAATATCGAGGGCCTGAAGACGCTCTGGGAAAAGGCCGACATGGCAAGCCTGCTGCCGGCAGACAAGCGCGCCGTCGCCACCAAGATCGATAGCTTGTTGAATGAGCTTGCCACGACAGCGTCATCGATCAATCCGGATATTGAGGCGGCCATCGGCAACGATGCGGAGCGCGCCAAGATCGACAAGCTGCTCTCCGTCAGCCGCGATCTCGCCACCAGCTTCAGCGACGAGTACGGCGGCGCCATCGGCCTTTCGGCCGGCTTCTCCTTCGCAGACGGAGACTGAGGGCGATGCGCAGCGGCCTGATCGATCGGAGAGCTTTTGTCAAAGCCGCGGGGCTGACCTTCCTTGCAGCTCTGAAGCCTAGCGCGCTGATGGCGCTGGAGCGGGCGGATGCTGTCTATGCCTCCGGCATCCGCGCCGCCGACGGCTCCTTCGCCGTTGCGACGGTGACCGAACAGGGGCGCATCATCGATCAGGTGGCGCTGCCCGCCCGCGCCCATGGCATGGCCTTCTCAAAGGCAACAGGCAAGACCGTCGCCTTCGCGCGCCGGCCCGGCACCTATGCGATGATCTTCGATCCCTGGAACAAGGCCGAGCCGATCGTCATTTCCGCTAGAGAAGGCCGGCATTTCTACGGGCACGGCACGTTTTCGCCGGATGGCAGGCTGCTCTATGCCAGCGAGAATGATTTCGACAATAATCGCGGCATCATCGGGCTCTACGACAGCAGCAACCGTTTTGCCCGCATCGGCGAATACGAGACCTATGGCGTCGGCCCGCACGACATGACGGTTTCAGACGATGGCAGATTCCTGATCGTCGCCAATGGTGGCATCGAGACCCATCCGGATTTCGGCCGCACCAAGCTCAACCTCGATCACATGGAACCGTCGCTGACGCTGATCGACGCCGCGAGCGGCCAGCTGATCGAAAAACATACGCTGCCGGCGCAATATGCGCAGGTCTCGACCCGGCATGTCGATATCGACGCCAGTGGCCGCGTCTGGTTCGCTTGCCAATATGAAGGGCATCGCAACGACCTGCCGCCGCTTGTCGGCCATTTCGCGAGAGGCGAGGACCTGAGTTTCGTCACCCTGCCCGACGAGACCACGCGGGCACTTGGCAATTACGTCGGCGCCATCGCCGTCAATCGCGCCGAAAATCTGGTCGGCGTGACATCACCGATCGAAGGAACCTCGGTTACGCTGGATGCGCCGACGGGCCAGGTGCTGAAGGTGGAGAGCATCGCCGATGCGGCTGGCATCGCGCCGGCACGGCATGGTTTTGCCGTCTCATCCTACGACGGCAATTTCCTCGGTGCGCACAGCGATGTCGCCTGGGATCAGCATATCGTGCGGATCGCCCGCGGCTGAGCCGGACTTTGGCTGCAATGCTCAGGTAAGCTTGCTGCCTCGATAAAGCGCCGCAATGCCGTCGCGGCATTCAGCATATGTCTCCACATGGGCCGCGACGCCATTTCCCCATCCTCTTCTGCTATAGCCTGCACGATGGTTTCGGGCTGTGAATACGCTCCGACAGCAACTCGCGATCTTCAACAGCGTCGCCCACCATCGCTCCTACCTCGGCAAGGTCAACCAAGGCTGTATGCAAAAGCATATCACCTCATTGTGTTCGCATACATATAACCCATCACGCAACCGTTACGCATCCAATTATTGACCAAATCCGCCACTTCGAATACACAAACAATCAACAGCCTCCGCTTTGCATACACAAGGTAAGCTCGACGCTGAACAGGAATACAGGATCGGCCATATTTGATCCGCGCGTTTGATCATATGCCGCTCCGAGACATACAGAATTTCAGAAGCTTTGCCGCTCCGACATTCGGCGCGGACGGCTTTCTGGCGCCTATTAATCCTCCAACCATAAGGATCACGATCATGATGATGACCAGACGGAGTTTCTCGACCGCCATTATCGCCGGCGCCGCTGCCTCCCTCGTTTCCGCGCGCGGCGTGGCCGCCAGCAATGCGAAACCCGCATCCGGAGCGGTTAAGTCTGCGCCATTGAAGGCACGCAATGTCGTCCTGGCCCACGGACTTTTCGCAGACGGCTCCTGCTGGACGGAGGTTATCGCCCGGCTGCAGTCCAGGGGGCTGAACTGCACGGCGGTACAAAATCCGTTGACGACACTTCCGGAAGCGGTGGGGGCCGCGCAGCGGGTTCTCGATCGTCAGGACGGCCCGACTGTCCTCGTCGGCCATTCCTTCTCCGGCATGATCGTCACCGAAGCCGGTGTGCATCCGAAGGTTTCCGCGCTCGTCTATGTCGCCGCCCGCGCACCGGATGCCGGCGAAGACTATACGGCGCTCGCCAAGACATATCCGACACCGCCGGCATCAGCCGGCATCGTCTTTGATGGTGACGAAGGACGGTTGACCGAGGAAGCGTTCCTGCGCGACTTCGCCGGCGACTTGCCTAAGGCCAAGGCCGAGGTGCTCTATGCCGTGCAGCAGCCCTTCCAGAAGGCGCTTCTGTCCGGCAAGACCACGCAGGCCGCCTGGCGCAGCAAGCCCAGCTGGTATGCGGTCTCCACCGAAGACAGGACGATCAATCCGGATCTGGAGCGCTTCATGGCCAAGCGGATGGGCGCGACGACGATCGAGGTGAAGGCCAGCCATCTCTCGCTGATCTCGCATCCCGATACAATCGCCCATCTGATCCTGGAAGCTGCTGGGCATTGACCGGTTCGCCGGCCTTAGCCTCTTCCCGCAAATTCCGCCTGCTCCGCCGTGACCGCTGCGGCCGCCGCCTTGGCGGCCACACGCAGCCAATCGGCATTGCGCGCATCGAGATCGGCCAGAATACCGGGAACGAGCGAAGCATCGTTGGCGTGGCAATTGGCGATTTCAAACCCCATCAGATCGAGCATGTCAGGCGACAGCAGCACCTCGGCATCACCGTCGACTTCGATCTTGCGGCTGTTGGGCGAGAGCCGGCGCACCAGCAAGCCTCCGTCCACCTGATAGCGCGGATCGGGTGAGCGCGCCCGCCCGCCGGCGATAATACCCGTCCGGATCGTCCTGTCCGACGGATCGTGCTTCAGCGACCAGCCGGATTGCAGAAGCGCCTTGACCTCGCGCAATACCGGGCCGCCGCGCCATTCGACATAGGCGATGAAGCGCGGACGGCCCAGGCTGCCGGTGCCGGCCAGACGCGGTTTCGGCTCGAATGTCGTCGCTGGTTCGGGCAATGCCTTGCGCAGTGCCTTGAGGTAGCGGTCCGCCACGGGATCCGTCGCCGGCGGCAGGTTGCGGTATTTCTCCCAAAAGGTTTTGCGCTCGGCGTTCGGCAGCAAGACGGCATTGCGCAGCCATTTGTAATCGCGCTCGAGAATGACGGGAGACGGCTCGCGCAGTCCGCGGCGATAGCCGGCGAGGATGCTGTCGGCAACAACACGCAGCGTCGGGCCGTCCTCGCCGCGCGCAAGCATGGCACTCGTGGCAAGGCGTACAAGATCGAGCGCATAGGGCATGACGGCCGCCTCGTCGAAATCATTGGCGCCCCAGACGAGGCGGCCTTCTTCATCGCGCCAGGTGCCGAAATTTTCCAGATGCGTATCGCCGATCGCCAGCAATTGCGGCGCGCTCTTGAGCTCGGGGCAGACGTCGAGGATGGTTTCCGCCCAGCGCCAATAGGTACCGCGCAGGAAGGAGAAGCTGTCGGCCTTCATCAGCTTGTGCTTCTTTGCCAGACCCGCTTCGACCAGATCGGCGCCGAGCTGCGCCCGCATCCAGGTCTCGTAGGCATCCACTGATTGCCGGATCGTCGTCATCTGCGCCCTCGCCACAAGCATCATCGCTTCGGATAGCATGACGATCCGATCGTGGAAATTCGATGTCCGGAGTGGAGGCTGGAACGCCTCCGCTTTTCCACCGGATAACCCTTGTCCAAACCGCCTCCCCGTGCCAATTTCGCACCCGCGAAAGGGGACGGCATGACAGGGGCAGACGATACGGGGACCAGCGGCGATTTTCGGAGCCGTATCAGGACCAGCTTCGAGCGGCAGGCCGCCATGGCGACAATCGGCGCAGAGCTGACGCGCGTCGAACACGGAACGGTCGAGATCGAGCTGCCCTTCGATATCAAGCTGACGCAGCAGCATGGCATATTGCACGCCGGCATCATTGCCGCGGCGCTGGATTCGGCCTGCGGCTTTGCCGCCTATAGCGTCATCGACCCTTCCGCATCGATCCTCACGATCGAATTCAAGATCAATCTGATGTCGCCGGGGCGCGGCGAGCGCTTCCTGTTTCGCGGCGATGTCACCAAGCCCGGCACGACGATTATCGTCGCCGACGGACGCGGCTATGCCATCGGCGATGGGCCAGCCAAGCTGATCGCCTCGATGACGGGAACGATGATGGTCATCCGGGGCAGAGAGGGAATTAGCGGATGAAATTCGAACTGAAGCGGGTATCGGGCAAATCGATCCTGTTCGTCATGGCGGTCGAGGCCGAGTATGGCCCGTTCCTGCGCTCGCGCATCGATCCGCTGATGACCGGCGTCGGGCCGGTGGAGGCGGCCATCGCGCTTACCCGCGCCTTCGCGCAGCTCGAAGCCCAGGGCGATCTTCCCGATCTCGTGGTGTCGCTCGGCTCGGCCGGCTCTTCCAAGCTGGAACAGACGGAGGTCTATCAGGTCACCTCCGTTTCCTACCGCGACATGGATGCCTCGCCACTCGGCTTCGAGAAAGGCCGCACGCCCTTCCTCGACCTGCCCGCGACGATCGAGTTGCCATTGCGCATCCCCACCATTGCCGAGGGCAGCCTTTCTACGGGCGCCAACATCGTCTCCGGCGCGGAGGCCTATGAGCGCATCGGCACCGACATGGTCGACATGGAAACCTTCGCGGTGCTGCGCGCCTGCCAGACCTATGGCCTGCCGCTGATCGGCCTGCGGGGCATTTCCGACGGGAAGGTCGATCTGCAGCACATTTCCGACTGGACGGAATATCTGCATGTGATCGACCGCAAACTCTCCTATGCCGTCGACGGCCTGTTTACGGCGCTGGAAGACGGCGTATTCTGGTTCTGAGGGGCCAGAAACTAAGCAAAGTAAGGACAATCGGGACAATAAAATTGGCGCTTGCGTGATTTGCCCGATTGCCAGGGAAAGCGCTTTTCATTAAAGGCTCGCCATGACCCAGACAGCACATCCAGACACCGTTCTCATCGTCGATTTTGGCAGCCAGGTGACGCAGCTCATCGCGCGGCGTGTGCGCGAAGCGGGCGTCTACTGCGAAATCGTTCCCTTCCAATCCGCCGAAGCCGGCTTCAAGCGGCTGCAGCCGAAGGCCGTGATCCTCTCCGGCAGCCCGGCCTCGACCGTGGACGAAGGCTCGCCGCGGGCGCCGCAGATCATCTTCGACAGCGGCATCCCGGTCTTCGGCATCTGCTACGGCCAGCAGACCATGTGCATGCAGCTCGGCGGCAAGGTCGAGAGCGGCCATCACCGTGAATTCGGCCGCGCTTTCCTGGAAGTTGACAAGGATTGCGCTCTCTTCGAAGGATTGTGGTCCAACGGTTCGCGCCATCAGGTCTGGATGAGCCACGGCGACCGCGTCACCGCGCTGCCGGAAGGCTTCGAAGTGGTCGCGACGTCCTCGAACGCACCTTACGCCTTCATCGCCGACGAGAAGCGCAAATATTACGGCGTGCAGTTCCATCCGGAAGTCGTGCATACGCCCGATGGTGCAAAGCTGATCGGCAACTTCATCCACAACATCGCCGGCATCAAGGGCGACTGGTCGATGTCGGCCTACCGCGCCAAGGCGGTGCAGGCGATCCGCGATCAGGTGGGCGACAAGCGCGTCATCTGCGCTCTTTCCGGCGGCGTCGATTCCTCCGTTGCCGCCCTGCTGATCCACGAGGCAGTCGGCGATCAGCTGACCTGCATCCTCGTCGACCACGGCCTGATGCGCAAGGACGAGGCGGCAAACGTCGTCGCCATGTTCCGTGAGCACTACAATCTGCATTTGATCCATGTCGATGCTTCCGACCGCTTCATCGGCGAGCTCGAGGGTGTTTCCGACCCCGAAACCAAGCGCAAGATCATCGGCCGCCTCTTCATCGAGACCTTCGAGGATGAGGCCAAGAAGCTCGGCGGTGCCGATTTCCTTGGCCAGGGCACGCTCTATCCCGACGTCATCGAGAGCGTTTCCTTCACCGGCGGTCCCTCGGTCACCATCAAGTCGCACCACAATGTGGGCGGCCTGCCGGAGCGCATGAAGATGCAGCTCGTCGAGCCGCTGCGCGAACTCTTCAAGGACGAAGTGCGCGTGCTCGGCAAAGAGCTCGGCCTGCCCGACAGCTTCATCGGCCGCCATCCCTTCCCCGGTCCCGGCCTCGCAATTCGCTGCCCCGGCGGCATCACCCGCGAGAAGCTGGAAATCCTGCGCGAAGCCGATGCCATCTATCTCGACGAGATCCGCAAGGCCGGCCTCTACGACGCCATCTGGCAGGCCTTCGCCGTACTCTTGCCGGTCCAGACCGTGGGCGTCATGGGCGACGGCCGCACCTACGAATTCGTCTGCGCGCTGCGCGCCGTCACCTCCGTCGACGGCATGACGGCGGATTTCTATCACTACGACATGGAATTCCTCGGCCGCGCCGCGACCCGCATCATCAACGAAGTCCGCGGCATCAACCGCGTGGTCTACGACGTCACTTCGAAGCCGCCCGGCACGATCGAGTGGGAGTGACGGGGGATACAGCCGGATAGTTTTGGCTATTGTAGCGTAAGTTGCTCCGTCGGTAGCACGGAATAGCAATTGAGCGACAGCCAGGCCCTTCGCTAACCTTTTGACGCAGGCGCGCACCGGCTGGATTTCTCTTCAACGTTACAATTGCGCCGGCTACGTTTGGGACCTTGGAGGTCAATCGGCTTCTGGCTGTGAGCGACGAGTAAGCTGCCAATCGTCCGAGTTACCGGCAGCCTCAGTGATCCTCACTTCGCTCCAGCCCGTGGAAGGCTAGCTTTAGCAGGCGCTCGCTGCGTGCTGTGCCTTCCGCTGTAGGCGGTAGTTGGGTGAGCAAGGCGAGCAACTGCAGAAAGTCCTCGGCATCGACCGGCTTCGAAACTTCGCCCGCATCGACGCAAGCGTCCATCAGAAGCCTGACGGCGTCGACCATGGGCCAATAGGTTTCCCGGAAGTCCTGGTCGGTCATAGCGGCCCGCAGCATATCCGCGACACCCTGCTTCTTGCGGCCGTAATCGACGAACCGCTCCGCCCATCTTCGGAAGGCTTCGAGTGGCTTGAACGCCTCGAGGAGCGACGGTGCGAAGCTCACCAGCTCGTCGATACTATCGCGATAGATGCCGAGGACGAGCGATTCCCGGGTCGGGAAGTGGCGGTACAGCGTGCCCTGCCCCACGCCCGCCGCCTTGGCGATGGAATGCAGCGAGGCCGCTGGATCGATTGCAAGGGCGTCTCGTGCGACAGCCAGGATGCGGTCGCGATTGGTGCGGGCGTCGGCGCGACGCTTATGGGTTTGGGTCATGAGCCTTGACTAAACGGACAATTGTCCATATCCATATCGAGAAATCGGACATATGTCCGTTTCTATACGGTGGAGGCGTTTATGCAATATGTAAAGCTCGGCAATTCGGGACTCGACGTGTCGCCCGTCTGCATCGGTTGCATGGGGTTCGGCGATCCGGCCAAGGGCCATCCGGCCTGGTCAGTGGAAGAAAGCTCGAGCCGGGAGTTGATCCATCACGCCCTCAGGACCGGGATCAACTTCTTCGACACAGCCAACATGTACTCTACCGGCACAAGCGAGGAATTCCTCGGGCGCGCGATCAAGGGTTTCGTGAACAGAGATGCCATCGTCATCGCCACCAAGGTTGCGGGCGCGACACGCAATGGCCCCAATGCGATCGGGCTATCGCGCAAGGCCATCATGGCTGAACTTGATCACAGCCTGCGGCGGCTCGGCACGGACTATATCGATCTCTACCAGATACACCGCCGCGACCAGCTGACCCCGTGGGAGGAAACGCTCGAAGCGCTTCACGACGCAGTGAAAGCAGGCAAGGTACGCTATCTCGGCGCCTCGTCGATGAAGGCGTGGGAGTTTGCCAAAGCGTTGCACACCCAGAAGTCCAACGGCTGGATGCGCTTCATCTCTATGCAGCACAATTACAATCTGGTCGCGCGCGAAGAAGAACGCGAGATGATCCCGCTCTGTGCCGATGAGGGTGTGTCGACCCTGATCTACAGTCCGCTCGCGCGCGGGAAATTGGCCCGCCCATGGGGGATGACGACGACGCGGACGGAGACCGAACCGTCCGGCGCTCAGCAAAACCCGGATACGGCGGCCAGCGATCGGGCAATCGTCGAGGCGGTAAACGCCATCGCCGCGGAACGTGATGTCGGCGCCGCCGAGATTTCCCTGGCGTGGTTACGTCGAAATCGCGTGGTCGCCGCGCCGATCGTGGGCGCACTGAAGACCAAGCACATAGACGATGCCGTGGCTTCGCTGTCGGTCGTGTTGAGCGACGAGGAGGCGGAGCGGCTTGAGAAGGCTTACACGGCCCGCCTGGATCAGCAGGGGGTATCTATCCCGGCTTTGTTGCATCGCTCCATCGAGGCATCGACTGGCTTCAAAAGGGATGCTCCTCTCGTTTAGGTCCGTCCGCTCCTGGTCCCCTGTATTTGTGCACGATGCCGAAAAGTATGAGGGGATTTCGGACGACATCACGCTCTACTTCTTTGGTTCTGGAACGGATTTCAGATTTTAGGTCGGCTCGACCTAAAATCATCCGGCTCTAGGTGCGCGTGCGCCTGGAACGGTGGCTGGCTCGGGACAATTGCTATCGAGGGCACATGTTCACGACGGGGCTTGGCGCTCCCGCGCGGCGAACGTCTTGGGCGAGACGCCGACAAATCGGGTGAAGGCGGTGCTAAAGGCGCTTGGTGACAGGAAGCCTATGGCGAGCCCGATCTCGCCAATAGTTTTGTCACCGCGACGCAACGCATCCTTCGCAACGGCCATGCGCCAGTGCTGAAGATAGCCGATCGGCGCCATGCCGACCACGCTGCGGAACCGGCTCGAAAGGCTGGATCGGGAAACACCGCAGAGCCGCGCCAAGTCTGCCAGCGTCCAGTCTTTCGCGGCGTCTTCGTGCAGTGCCGTCAGCGCCCGGGCTGTCACGGGGTCATTCAATCCGGCGAGCAAGCCCCTGTGCTCCCGGGTTGCGTCAGGGACGGCGCCGCGAAGAATCTCGACAAATGTCAATTCCATCAAGCGCGTAATGACGAAGTCGCTACCGGCTCTCGGTTGCGATGACTCCGACAGGTTCAAGCTCAGCAAACTGCGAACACGCCAAGAGGAGACGTCATCACGCATGACATGGACAAAGGATGGCATGAGCCAAGTGAGGAGGCCCTCATTCGCCGTATCGAAGACGAACCGCCCGCCACGTAATACCACAGGCGCTTCCGAGCCTGCACCCATCCTCAGAAGCGTTTTACCTGTGGCTGCGACCATCGCCTCGCTGTCCTGAGCGACAGCTTGCGCGTCCGAGGCAAGGACAAAGCTCTTGTCGGTTCTGATGAGGACGAAGTCGCCTTCCTGCAGCAGGAGCGGTTCCTTGTCGGCTCGGATCAGCTGGCAGGCGCCGCGCTCCAGCCAGCAGAACAGCAGGTCGTCCCGATTGCGGAACGACACGGCCCATCGGCCATAGCCCTCGATCCCGCCCCAGAGCGTGGCGCGCGGGCGAAGCAAATGGATGAGGTCGAGAAAAGGATCCAAATTTCGGCCGATTGATAAATTAATATGGTAGATACATTATCGATCGAATGATTAGATCGAAGTAGTCTTTCCTTCAAGAGGCGGGCCGCACTCAACGGATAACCCATCCGCATCTGCGAAAGGAAAAGTCATGTTGCATAACAAGCGGGTCGCGATCCTTGGCGGATCTCGTGGTATCGGCTTTGCGGTGGCTCAAGGAGCCGTCCATGAAGGGGCTCATGTTATCATCGCTTCCAGCCAACAAGAGAATGTCGCGGGCGCCATCACGCGTTTACCGGAAGGAACCGCCACAGGTGCGGTCGTCGATGTAAGGTCGATGGAGTCCCTCTCGGCATTCTTCACGACGCTCGGCGCGTTCGATCACCTGGTCTTCACTGCCGGCGAGCCTTTGCCGTTCGGCAAGCCCGTCGCCGAAATCGATCTGGCGACTGCACGCAGCTTTTTTGAATTGCGCTATTGGGGTGCGGTCGCTGCCGTGAAGGCGGCACGGCCACACATGCGCGATGGCGGGTCCATCGTGTTGACGAGCGGAACCTCGGCCCGGCGGCCGCCGGCAGGTTTTGCCTTCGCGGCAAGCATTTGCGGCGCGATCGAATCCCTGACCCGCGCGCTCGCGCTTGAGTTCGCGCCCTTGCGCGTCAATGTCGTGATACCCGGAATGGTTGCCACCGATCTGTGGTCCGGTATCCCATCCGAGGCACGGGACCAGATCTTCCGCTCGGTGGGCGGGAAGTTGCCCGTAGGACGTGTCGGCGAGCCGTCGGATATCGCTGAAGCGTACCTGTCGTTCATGCGCAATGCCTATGTCACCGGCCAATCCGTAATCGTGGATGGCGGTGCCGTGCTCGTCTAGAGTCTTTTGTTTTTAGCAATACCGGGAGCAGCAATCGTTCTCCCCGTGCTAGGACGACAACGTCATCGAGGCCCTTTCCAATGACCAGCGCAATACTGGTGCCAGCGGGCTGGCTTGATACTTCGTCAAGGATGGCGGCTATACGACATCTCGCGCCGACGGAGAAGCTCTGTTCATCGCGCGCTTCAAGGGCATGGAAAGAAGGAGGAAACCATACCTTCTCCTGAAAAGCCCGAACGCTAATTCCGCCGATCGGGCTCTTCTGCACCATAGGCTTGGACTGGTGACCTTACTTCACCGTGATGCTCAGGCCGCTGAGATCGGCGTTGACCTGCAGGCCGACCTGCCTGCCCGTCAGTTCGAGCTGGGCGCCCTTGTCATTGGTCATGACGATCATCTGAGCACCCTTGCCGATCGCGCCGCCGCCGCCGGCGGCACCGTAGACACCGCCTACATCGCGGGCGCGGCGAATATTGCGCACTGTGCCCTGGAAATAGGTCTTGGAGGCACCAAAGGCGAGGCCGCCCGAGATGCCGCCGATCGAGATGGGATATTTGCGGCCATGGAAGGTCAGTGTGCCCTCGCCTCCGGAGCCGCCGACGAAGAAAGCCGCCTTATAGACAGAAAAGCGGATCGTGCCGCTATCGGCATGCGCGACGCCGGCAAAGCCGATCCCCGCAGCAGCAATAGCGGCAACCGCAACCGAACGAAATCCAGATGAAATCCTCATATTAAGACACTCCTCAAAAGCGCCGCTTACCCAGCCGGCCGGTCACGACGTCAGCGCCGTGTCAAAGTCAGAGATAAACGGTCTCGCACGACTTTTAGTTCCAAAACACATTAAAACAAAGCGTTAGAATACATCCAGACAACCGAATGGAAATGAGGAGATGGTAGCGCCGAATGAAACAGATCGGCGCGGCGTATCAGCTGCAATGGCGCCCTTGCAACCGCAGTCGAGGCCTCGCATCCTGGCCCGCAGCACCCGGTAACTTCAATACAATCCGGTTCAAGCCGGTCAACGCCTCCGACATCAGCGCTTTTTCGGCTCGCGTGTTCGTTTGTCATCGATGCGTCTTTGTGTTTTGCTGATAGCGCCCGAATGGCTTTTTACGTGATCAATAAAAGCACGCAGCTTCGGCATCATTTGATGGCGGTTGGGATAGTATAGAAACACTCCCGGCGCCAACGGCGCGAATGACTCCAGAACCTGCACGAGCTTGCCTGCTTTCATCAGGCTGAGGGCAATCGGCTCAGGCACTTGTGCAAGTCCCATATCTTCCCCCGCCGCACCAAGAATGGTGGGAAAATCACGAGCGATCAGCGGGCCTGAGACGATTGCCTCGATCGGCCTGTTGCCATCGACAAAGGACCATGGCGCGATCGACTCGTCCGAGCGGCGCATGCGCAAACAGGCATGCTGGCGCAGATCATCGATACGTTCGGGCCTTCCCCGCCGGCGAAGATACTCGGGGGTACCAACGACCACCAGCGGAAAGGGCGGGGTAAGCCGAACCGCAACCATGTCAGCGGCAATGAACTGCCCCAGCCGGATGCCGGCGTCAAATCCCTCGGCAGCGATATCGACCAGATCTGCGCTTGCGGCGATCTCCACCTCGACCTGAGGATAAGCTTGGCAGAAGGATGCGATCAGCGGCTCCAGCAGGATTGGCATCACTGCCCGCGGTACGGTGAGGCGCAGCAGTCCCGCAGGCCGCTGCCCAAGGTCACGCGCGACCTCGCTTGCCGCGACAAGCTCCTCGAAAGCAGGCTTTGCGCGCAAGTGAAATCGTTGGCCGGCTTCGCTCAGGCTGACACTGCGCGTCGTGCGAATAAAAAGTGCGGCGCCGACGCGCGCCTCAAGTGAGCGTACCGCCTGGCTGATTGCCGATGGCGTTACCCCGAGCTCGGCCGCTGCTTTGCGAAAACTGCAATGCTGGGCGACGCTCAGAAAGGCTTCCACGCCATCGAGTGCACCCTGTCTGACTGTGAAGTTCTGCTTCATAACTCGTCGACATTATCGAGAATAGTCGCTCATGGAAAGTGGCCTTATACGTGAGTTGCAAATCGGGAGCATCGCAAACGCCAAGCCCGAACGTTTGCGACGTCCCGGCTCTGCAACCTCTTCCTGGTCTTTACTCTTACAGGAGCTACTTCCATGAACGATCACGCAACCCCTGCTCAAGCGCAAGCCGTCTCACCCGTAGTCACCGGAGTGATGGTCATCCTCACCGTGAAGGCGGGCGTCACACGCGAGCGGGTGATGGCTATCATGCCAGATGAAATCCGGCGGACCGCGCAGCTCTATCTCGATGGAAAAATACGCGAATGGTATTCGCGAGGCGATGGCCGGGGAGCCGTGTTCCTGCTGGATTCGAGAGATGTCGCCGACGCTCACGCAATCATGGAAGGCTTGCCGTTGGCCAAGCAAAATCTCATGGATCACGAATATATCGCGATCGGTCCGCTTTTGCCGCTCCGCCTGCTCTTGGCCAATGCCTAAACGCCCGAAGGCAGCGAAATACACTTATTGATTTCGATGCCGTCAGACCAGAAAGATAAACACGAAGGAAACCGAGATGCCACCGGAACTCAATCTCCCATTCGTTCTAAGTGTCGCCGGCGCCTTCCTGACAAGTTCGGTGATAGCCTATGTCTATGTCTGGCCAGCGCTTCGCACAATGCGGCGTTATGAGGCTCTAAGGCTTCTTGCTGCTTTCCATGCGTTCCGGTTCTTGGGGATGAATTTTCTGGTATCCGGATTCGTATCTTCGCAGTTGAGCTCGGATTTTGCCAACAAGGTCGGATGGGGCGATCTCATCTCGGCTATACTCGCGCTCGCTTCCATGGCCGCCCTTTCCTGGCGGTCGCCGATCGCCATTCCGGTTGTCTGGATATTCAACATCTGGGGAACTCTGGATCTTCTGAATGCCTATTACATGGGCGTAACGAAAATCGGAAATCCCGGTCTCTTCGGCGCAGGCATTTATATACCGACGCTTTACGTGCCGCTGCTCCTTGTGAGTCACGTTCTCGCCTTCATCGTCCTATTGCGGACGAGATCATCAGATCAAGTGATATGACGCAGCGGCGATAACGCCTTAGGCTAGGCTTTGGCTCCGATCTCCGAAAAAGAATTGCGGATATCAATGAAGCATAAGGATGGTGACTGACGCCTTGAAACCACTATCAACTTAGAGCAACAACAAACAACCTTTCCCTCGATGGAATGCAAAGTCGAACCAGCATGTACACCGTCAAAGAATTTTCCGGCCGAAAAGTCGTTATCGGCGATGACAACGGTCCGCTGCTCGCCAGCGAAAGGGATGTGAATGATTGGATCAGCGCTGCGTGGGACGCTGAAGCACAGCTGGTGGTCGTTCCGACATCACGGCTGAGCGAGGAGTTTTTCCGGCTCTCAACCCGCATTGCCGGCGCAATCATCCAGAAATTCGTCAACTATCGTTCACAGCTCGTTATTCTCGGCGACGTCTCCGGATGGATCGCGGACAGTAATGCCCTGCGTGATTTCGTGTATGAATCCAACAGGGGCCGTGAGGTCTGGTTTCTGCCCGATCTGGATGCGCTTGCGGAGCGCCTGCAGCAGAATGCCCAAAGCTAAACCAGAGGTCTGCCTTCATGGAAGTAACGCTTTCTCCGCCGCGACTGGAAACCGAACGGCTTATCCTGACGGGACATACGCTCGATGATTTCGAGCCGCTTGCGGGCATGTGGAGCGATCCTCTGGTCGTGAGGCATATTTTCGGCAATGTGGTCTCCACTTCCAGGGAGTCGTGGATGCGGATGCTGTCCTATCATGGTCTGTGGCCGCTGCTCGGGCATGGCTATTGGGCAATCCGCGAAAAATCCTCCGGCCGCTATGTCGGCGATCTCGGCTTTGCAGACTTTCACAGGGTGATGGAACCGCCAATCAGGGGTATTCCGGAGGCCGGCTGGGCACTGGCCGCGTGGGCGCATGGCAAAGGCTTTGCGACGGAAGCCCTGGCAGCCGCCGTCGCCTGGCTCGACCAGCAGCCGCGATTCGATCGCAGCGTCTGCCTGATCTCGCCCGACAATGCGGCCTCGATCCGTGTTGCCGAAAAAGCCGGCTATGGCGATCCGAAGCCAATGCGCCTCAATGACAAGCAGACACTGTTGTTCTCCCGCGCCCGTCAGCCGAAGGAATAGGGGGCGGGCAGCTTTAGCCGCACACCCGGATCGACTGGCTCAAAACGCCAGCGACTGTTGCACCGGCTTCGGCGGCGCCAGCTGAACGCCTTCCAGCTCCAGCATGCGAGCTTTGGAGTTGGAGCCCCCCGGCGCGGAAAAGCCGCCGATCTTGCCGCCTGCGGCCAGAACGCGGTGGCAGGGAATGATCAGCGCCACCGGGTTCTTCGCCATGGCCTGCCCGACATCGCGCGCGGCTTCCGGCCCTGCGCCAAGCTGCTTGGCCAATGTGCCGTAGGTCGTCGTATGCCCCCAAGCGACCTGTCGCGCGGCATCGTAGATCTGCCTGAAGAAGGCGTCCTGCTCGCCGAGATCGAGCGTGACGTCGGAAAAGTCGATTTCCTCACCGGCAAAATAGCGTTTCACCTTGGCGACCACTCCCGCAATCTCCGTGCTCGGCGCGCCGGGCTGCGCGTTCGGCAAACGCCGCAGAAGCAGGCGTTCGGTCGCGCCCGCATCCTTGGTCGGCAATTGAAAGCGCAGCACGCCGACATCATTCCAGGCGATGCCGCAGAAGCCGCCGGCGGTTTCGAAAATCAGATAATTTTGCCTTGTCTCGTTCATGACGAAAGCTCCCGTGTTTCCACTTGTCATGAAAATCGTCCTCGGGAGCCTCGAATTCAACCCGATTCTTGCAAAGATCGGGAATTGCCACCGTTTTGACGGCCGCCGAACGGATTCAGGTCGATTGACAGAACGGGATCAATATCCGCCGCCAGTCGGAGGCGCGTTCAGCGTCATACCGCCGCCGGAATTGTGATCTCCCGACGTAGAGCAAGCCGAAATGCCGAGCCCGATGAGGACGAGAAATACGGCTGAAAAGATGGCCCTGGTAAACATGGACGGTCATTCCTTGTTGGAGAGAATGGAGAGCAAGCCCCGCTTGGAATGAACAGATCAGACAGGCCTTTTATTCGATCGCATTTTTGAAACGAGGATTGTGGCCCTTGTAATCGTGATCTTTCTAAATGTTCTTGCTTTGTTCTTGATTGACTGTTCGCGATGCACTACGATGCCGCGGTCAAAAAAGAGGAGGCAAAGCAACACGGCTTTGATGCAAACCCATGAAGAACAATGGGCAGCTTTCGCTCTATCCCACAGGCGGATCACACATGCGGGCACCAGCGCCCATCGATCAAGGGCCTGTCAACGAGTTCTATTTCGCAATTCTGCCCGATGTGGCAATTGCCGCACGCAGTCATGAGCTTGCAGGACATCTTCGCCGACAGCACCGCTTTTCCACGAAGCCGCGTCGGCCTGATCTCTTCCATGTGACGCTCTACCCGATCGGCTCGTTTCGCCGCTTGCCCGAGGAGGTGGCATTTGCGGCGATGGAAGCTGCCTCGAGGGTGAGGAAATCGCGCTTTCCTGTCGTCTTCGATCGGGCCGTCAGCTTCGGCAATGGCGATAACCGCCCGCTTGTCCTATGGAACAAGCATGGCAATGCGGAACTGAAAGCGCTCCATCAGGAGCTGGCCGATGCCATGCGGCTCACGGGCATTATGCCAACTAAGGAAAAGCCCGTGGAGCCGCATATGACACTACTCTATCAGGGCCATCTCGTTCCCGACATCATGCTTGCAGAACCCGTGAGTTGGACCGCCAGGGACTTCGTCCTCATCAACAGCCTGCAGGGAGAGGCTAAGCACGAACATCTCTGCTATTGGACTTTGCATGATTGAGCGGTCTCGTCACGCCCTCGGCGGCTTCTGATCCGCCATCACAGCCGCAGCGGCATCATCGACGCTGAAGCTGCAGCGCTTGTCGACGTCGACCATGCCGGCGACCGTCATGAGATCGCGAACGCGGTCATGCACACGGGCGAACTGGACGCGGAGGCCGGCTCGCTGCATCGCGCTGTCGAACTCCATCAAGGCATCCATCGCCGTACTGTCGATATCGGAGCTTTCTTCCAGGCTGAGAATAGCTGCCTGCAACCCGGCTTCGTTGCGACTGCCGGACAATATCTCGCCGAAGATCGTATCGGCATTGCCGAAAAACAGGGTTTCGCCGGGGCGCCAGATGGCAATGCCCGGTATCTCGGACGCATCGTCATGCCTGCTGACATCGACGAAGTCATGGCTATTGTTGAGCCGTCCCAATCGGGCGATATACGGGGATGCCAGGCGATGCATCATGGCGGCAAGCGAGAGCGCGATCGCCAGCAGCATGCCATTGAGAACGCCGAAGGCGAGCACGCCGACAGCGGCACCCACTGCCACGTAGAAATCGCGATGCAGGCGGCGCAGGCGCAGAATGGGGCTGGGATCGAGCGCATGGGTCAGAGCCGCGATCACGACGGCGGCGAGCACCGGTTCCGGCAGAAGCGCCACCAGTGGTCCGGCGCAGGCAATCAGGATCGCCAGGCCGATTGCAGCGAAAACGGTCGTCGCCCGCGTCTTCGCGCCAGCCGCCTCACTGGCGAAGCCTGCGGAAAAACCGGCGCCGACTGGCATGCCCTGAACGACGGCGCTGGCGATATTGGCAGCACCCAGCGCACCAAGCTCGCGATTGACCTCCAGCGTCTCGCCATAACGCAGGGCGAGCGCACGCATCGTGCCCCAAGACTCAGCAAAGAGGATGAGGACGAGAGGCACGGTGAACTGTACCAGCCGCGAATAGGCGGTCCAGTTGGCTTCCGGCAGCGACGGCCATTGCGGCAGGATCTCGATCGGGCCGACCAGCTTGACGCCATGGCCTTCCACGCCGAACAGATAGGAGGCGAAGATGCCTGCGACAAGCACGAGGAAAGCGCCGGGAATACCCGGCAATCGCTTCAAGAGCAGCAATGCCGCCAACGCGACGATGCCGACTATGACGCTGATCGGATTCCACTGCAGAATAGCGCCGAAGAGTGCCGCCGCGTAGGTCAGGATATTCGAGCCCTGCACGGGCACGCCCACCAGAATCGGCAGCTGATGCAGGATGATGGTGATCGCCAGCCCGAGCGCGAAGCCCCGCAGGACTGGCCGCGAGATGAAACCAGTGATGCCGCCCAGGCGCAAGGCACCGGCGATGACGAAGAGAATGCCGGCGAGCGCGACGGCGACCGTGGCAAGCCCCGCCTTGATCGTGGTATCACCCGGCACCACCGCCAAGGTGGCTGCGAGAATGGCTGCGGACGAGGATGTGGGAGAGACGATGGCAAAGCGGCTGCGGCCGAATATGGCATAGACGAGACATCCGGCGATGCCGGCGAGGATTGCACGATGCGGCGGCAGGCCGGCAATGCCTGCGTAAGCGACCGCTTCCGGCAGCATCAGTCCGGCAACCGATATGCCCGCGACCAGATCCGCCCTGTCCACCACGAACCAGCTGCTCAGCTTCGTCATCGATCACCGACCATAGGGATGGCGCATCCATTTATGGATAGAGATTCGCGTCCGGTCTGCAACAGGAAAATGACACGCAAAACCAGTGTGTCACGCTGCGGCATCGCTGCCGTTACGCAACGGACAGCTTCGCTCGATGGTATCGGCTACGAAATCCATGACGGCGCGGATCGCCGGAGAGCGGCGCAGATCCGGATATGTCACGAGCCAGAGGTCGCGCGCAGGCGACGGCACCGCTACCGGCAGGCGTACCAATGCCGGCTCGCCATCGCCGAGAAAGGCGGGAAGCGCCACGACGCCGAGGCCGGTTCGGGCAGCCTCCAGCTGGCCGAAGACATCGGTGGCGCGGAACACGATCGGGCGGCCTTCCAATAGGCTGCGCAGCCAGATCTGCTGCGTCAGATGCTCCATCGCCGCATCGTAACCGATGAACACCCAATCCTTCTCCGGCACCTGCGCCACGCTCGGTATGGCGTAGAGGCCGAAGCGCATGACGCCGATGCGGCGCACCAGGAGGTCACTTTCCTCCGGCCTGGTCATGCGAACGGCGATATCTGCCTCGCCGTAATTCAGCGCGGCGCGACGGGTGACACCGGCAATGGTCAGCGTGATATCCGGGTGCTCTTCACGAAAAAGCGTCGCCTTCGGAGCGAGAAGGTGGGCAGCGATCGATGGCGGCGCACTGACCTTGACCGCGGCGGAAAGGCCGGCGACGGCGCTCTTCGAATAGCGCCTGATGGCCTCGACATTTTCCTCCATCCCCGCCGCCAGTTCCGCGATGGCACGGCCGTCGGCGGTCAAGGGCGAGGTGCGCGGCCGACGGTCGATGAGGCGCAGATCGAGCGACCTTTCCAGGGCCGCAATGCGCCTTCCGACGGTTGCGTGATCGACGCCCAGCTCCCGCGCGGCAGCCGAAAGCGAGCCGGTTCTCGCCAGAGCGGCGAAGTGAAGAAGGTCCTGCCAATCAATCATCGGTGCATTATTGCACAGATATTGTGAGTTCATACCGAATTTATTCAGGTCGACGCTTATGGTCAAAGATCTCCCGAAAGGAGACTTGCCTATGCCCCTAGCGATTGCCATTACCGGTCCCGGCGGACCCGAAGCCATGAAAGCCGTCGATCTACCAGTCACTGAACCCGGCCCCGGCCAGGCGCGGATCCGCCAGAGCATTTCCGGCGTCAATTTCGTCGACATCTATGTCCGTTCCGGGCTTTATCCGCTCCCACCCGGCCAGAGCGTGCTCGGCTTCGAAGGCGCCGGCATCATCGAGGCGATCGGCCCGGAAGTCGAAGGGCTCAAGGTCGGCGACCGCGTCGCCTATATCGGCCATCCCCTCGGCAGCTATGCCGAGGTGCGCACTCTTTCCGCCGCTCGGCTGGTGAGATTGCCAGACGGCGTCAGCGAGCGGGCTGCCGGCAGCACGATGCTGCGCGGGCTGACGGCGCAAATGGTGCTGCAGAAGGTCTATCCCGTGAAAGCAGGCGAATGGGTGCTGGTGCATGCCGGCGCCGGCGGCCTCGGCCAGCTCCTCATCCGCCTTGCCAAGCGGATCGGGGCAAACGTCATCGCCACGGTCGGCTCCGAAGCCAAGACCGGCTTTGCCCATGAGGCCGGAGCCGACGTGGTTCTCCTCCATACATCCGAGGATTGGGGGCAGGAAACACGCCGCATAGCCGATCGCCGCGGCGTACATCTTGCCGTCGACGGGATCGGCGGCACCATGCTCTCGCAAACGCTTGCGGTCGTCCGCCCCTTCGGCATGGTCGCAAGCCTCGGCCAGCCGGCCGGCCCTATTCCCCCGATCCAGATAGAGGAGCTGACCGCGCCTCGCGCCATCGGCCTGTCGCGCCCGAGCGTATTGACCTATGCCAGCGATCCGGATCTCTACCGCCAGGGCACAACGGCGCTGATGGCGGCGCTGCAGGACGGGCTCGTCAACCCGATCGGCGCCGAATACAAGCTGAAGGATGCCGCCCAAGCTCATGCCGACCTCGAAGCGGGCCGAACGACGGCCAGCGTCGTTCTGACGATGTGACGCCCGGTGAGCGGAGCCTCCTGGCAGGCTCCGCTCATTGCGATGAGGCGGCGGGGCGATGGGGTGTTTTAGCTTCGACGCACAATCCATTCATCCCGTCAATGGTTTTTGCTGCAAGGCAGCAATTCGTTGACCATGCCTGCTCCTGCCTGATACCGGTTGCATATGGCGACGCACGGCTCTCAGGCCACCGCCGTCATGGCTATCCGATACGAACCCGATCCTTCGTGGCAAACAGCATGGACACCGCTGCCGGTGCCCACAGGCGATATCCCGTGAACACTGCTTCCCAGACCATCCGGTCCACTTCGACCCTGTCCCTCATATCGATCGTCGCGCTGACATTCTTCGGCTACCTTGCCATCGGATTGCCGCTTGCAGTGTTGCCGACCTATGTCGACAGCAGCCTCGGCTTCGGCGTCGTCTGGGCCGGCATCGCCGTCAGCACGCAATATGTCGCAACCATCGTCAGCCGCGCCCATGTCGGGCGGCTCTGCGATCAATATGGACCCCGCCGCTCGGTCTTTCTGGGCTTCCTTGCCTACGGTCTGTCGGGTGCACTCACCATCGCTTCCACCTTTACGATCCAAGTCCCGGCAGCAAGCCTTGCCCTTCTGCTTGCAGGACGGCTGGCGCTCGGCATTGGCGAGAGCTGGGTGAGCACGGCGGCGATCACCTGGGCGATCGGCCTGATGGGATCGCGTGAAACCGTGCGCATCATCTCCTGGAACGGCATCGCCACTTACGGCGGCATTGCGCTCGCCGCCCCGATGGGCGCCTGGCTGCAAGGGCAATACGGCTTCTTCGCCATCGGCGTCGTCACCATCATCCTTGCGGTTGCCGGCTTTATGCTCGCGCAAACGCGGCCGCCGGTTCCGGGCGTAAAGGAAAAGGGCATCGGCACCGGCCAGGTGCTGAGCCGCGTTGCACCGTACGGCGTCGCGCTTGCGCTTGCCTCGAGCGGCTTCGGCGTCGTCATGGCCTTCGTCGCGCTGTTCTTCCATAGCCGCAGCTGGGACGGCGCCTCCTTTGCACTCAGCGCCTTTGGCCTTGCCTTCATGGGCGTGCGCCTGGGTCTTGCGCAAGCCGTCGCCCGCTTCGGCGGTCTGCCGCTGGTGCGCATCTCGCTTGTCATCGAGATCATCGGCCTGGCGGCGCTTGCCTTTGCGCCATCGCCGATAGTCGCCATCATCGGCGCGGCTCTCGCCGGCGCCGGCTTTGCGCCCGTCTTCCCCGCGCTCGGCAATGAGGCCATGGAACGTATCCCGCCGCAGAACCGTGGCGTCGCGCTCGGGCTCTATTCGATCTTCCTCGACGTGTCGCTTGGGAGCACCGGCCCGATCGCCGGCCTGTTCGCGGATCATCTCGGCTATGCTGCACCCTTCTCCTTCGGTGTCGGCGCGGTATTGCTCAGCCTGATCCTGAGCTTCTGCCTGCGCAGGAATGGCAGCCGCTGAAAGCTTTTTTGGCGCTGTTTGTCCCCGGTCCTGATTTCGGCATGTGGTGACAAACGGTTGCAGGCTGCCTTTAAGGCTTGATATGGGTCTCTGATCATCATCAGCAGGAGGCCCGCCCATGAACGTCACCGAAATCGTCATCGAAGGCGATACTCCGGGGATCGCCTGGCGGCTGCCGGTCCTGCATTTTGCCGGCAGCAAGGCAGACGCGCCGAAGATCTATATTCAGGCCGCATTGCATGCCGGCGAGCTGCCGGGCACGGCCTTGGTGCATTTCCTCTGCGAGCGGCTTCGGCAAGCGGAAGCCGAAGGCGCCATTCTAAGCGATATCATCGTGGTGCCGCATGCCAATCCGATCGGCGCGGCGCAATCGCATTTCGGCGAGATGCAAGGGCGCTTCGACCTGGGTTCGCGCACCAACTTCAACCGCGACTTTCCGCTGATCTCGCTGCGCGACCGCGATCTCCTGATCGAAAATCTGGAACGCTACCCGGCCGTCGATCGGCTGAAACGTCAGCTGATCCATATGGCGCTCGGTGCCGATCTGGTGATCGACCTGCATTGCGATGACGAATCCCTGCAATATGCCTATATCGACGAGGCATTCTGGCCTGAAGCCGCCGATCTTGCCGCGGCGCTCAAGATGGATGCGGTGCTGCTGTCGGATGGCGAAAGCTCGGCCTTCGAGGAGGCCGTCAGCTTCGCCTGGAAATACGAAGTGCCGGGGGAGAAGAAGGCAAGGCTGCCGGGCAAGCTTTCAGTTACGGTAGAATTGCGCGGCACCCGCGATGTCTATCCCGAAATGGCAAAGAACGATGCCGAAGGGCTCTGGCGCTTCCTGGCCGCGCGCGGCGCGGTACAGGACGACAGCGTCGCGCCCGGCACCTCCTTTAGCGGACCGGCCGTGCCGCTCGACAATGTCGAAATGATCCGCGCACCACAGGCCGGCACGGTGCTCTTCCATCGCAATATCGGCGAGCGCGTTGAAGAAGGTGATCTGCTGGCGACGATCATCACCGCGCCGGGTATGCCGGACGGCGCCATCGATATCCGCGCGCCGCAGGCAGGTCTGATCGTCACCCGTGTTTCGGACCGGCTGGTGCGCCGACGCGGCGATCTGATGAAGATCGGTTCGGACAGACCAAGCTCCGTCGCCCGCAAACCGGGGACACTTGAGGATTGATTTCCTTTAGCGGCGATCGATCACCTTGCAGCGCATGATGAAAGCGATCGCCGCTGCCTCGCGGAGAAGCACACCGAAACGATTGACATGATGCTGCATTCCGGCAAGCGCGGCACGCGCTTTACCCCTTAGCCGGGCAAGAATTGAACGATTTTCCATCGCGATCATGCCTCCGATCGAGGTGATGCAGGCAATGTTCAGGTCATCGAAGGCGACAATTCATCGCCTTTCGAAATATATGTATGCAGTGTGCATATATATAATGAAAATGTCAAGACGCTGTTCCGGGCTTATGTCGTGAAGGCAATCGGGCAGCGATCCTGATCGCAAACGCCTTGGTCGCACACGCGGCAGACCACATCCTGGTCATCGCCGAGATCGACCAAGGCGGGCAGCAGCTTTTCGACCAAGCGGCCGAACTCGGCCGTCTCCTCCGGGCTGAGAACGCCAAAAGCCCGATGGATGACGGCCCGGCGGGCGGAAAGGCTTCTATCAAAGAGCAAGTGGCCTTTTTCTGTCAGCTGCAGCGCGCGGGCTCGCTTGTCTCCCTCGACGCCGCCGCCCCGCAGCACGAGGCCGGACGCCACCAGCTGATCGACCAGGCGCACCGTGGCGGAATGAGAGAGCGCGATCATCCGCCGCAGGCTCTCGATCGTCAGGCCCGGCTCGGTGCCGATTTGAACGAGTGCGGCAATGGCGCTCGGGCCAAGGCCGGTTTCATCGGCGAAAGCCTTCTCCATCTTGTCCACCAGAGCAAGGCTCATAGCGCCAAAGAGGTTTTCCAGCCGCAATATTTCCTTGTCCGTCGCCATGCTTCCAACCCGCACTATAAATATGCATGCTGCATATTTATGCGATTATCGCTGGCAACTGCAACGGGTGAGAGAACCGCTTCCCCATCCGAGCGGCCTTCATCCGCCTTTATCCGCATGCTATGCGCTATCCGACAGCAAGAGACGGATTCGCCATGACGATCACCATTTACGGCATCAAGAACTGCGACACGATGAAGAAGGCCCGGACCTGGCTCGAGCGCCACGGCATTGCCTATGACTTCCACGACTACAAGGCCGTCGGCATTGATCGGAATCACCTGGAGCGCTGGACGAAGGAAGCGGGATGGGAAGTCGTGCTCAACCGGGCCGGCACCACCTTCAAGGCCTTGCCGGAAACGGACCGCACCGATCTTTCGAAGGACAAGGCCATTCAGCTGATGTTGGCACAGCCCTCGATGATCAAGCGTCCGGTCCTGGAAGCGGACGGCAAATTGCTCATCGGCTTCAAGCCGGATATTTATGCGGCTGCATTCGGCAAGGCGACCTAGAGGCGAGCAATGTCAAAAACCACGCGCGCCACGCAAGTGCTGACCCAGGCGAAAGTCGCCTTCACCGTGCATGCCTATGACTACGATCCGAATGCGGAGCGTGTCGGCCTGCAGGCGGCGGAGGCGCTGGGCGAAGAGCCGCATCGGGTATTGAAGACCTTGATGGCCGAAGTGGACGGGAAGCCGGTGTGCGTCGTCGTGCCCTCGGATCACGAAGTCAGCATGAAGAAGCTCGCCGCAGCCTTCGGCGGCAAATCGGCTGCCATGATGAAGCCCGCGGATGCCGAGCGTCTGACGGGCTATCATGTCGGCGGCATCAGCCCCTTCGGCCAGAAGAAGCTTGTGCCGACGGCGATCGAGGCGCAGGCGATGACCGAAGCCTACGTCTATATCAACGGCGGCCAGCGCGGGCTGCAGGTGCGCCTCAGTCCGCAGGATGCCTTGAGCGCTCTTAAAGCCAAGGCTGCACCCCTGATTGCCTGACGATCTTCAAGATCGGACATAGCGCCTTCAATTTCGCCGCAAACCGGTCTAAGTCTTTGGACCATCTTTCGATAGCAAGCACGCAGGTTTTGCCATGACATCAGCCATTCCCAACCATCATCCCGTCGATCACGCCAAGCTGGAGAAGCTTGCGGAAGTAGCCGTAAGGGTCGGGTTGCAGCTGCAGGCAGGCCAGGATCTGCTGATAACGGCGCCAGTCGCGGCGATGCCGCTGGTTCGGCTGATCACGCGCGAAGCCTACAAGGCCGGCGCAGGCCTCGTCTCCACCTTCTATTCCGACGAAGAGACGACGCTCGCCCGCTACGAATACGGCCAGGATGCGAGCTTTGACCGCGCCGCCACATGGCTTTACGAAGGCATGGCCAAGGCCTTCTCCAACAACACGGCACGCCTCGCCATTGCCGGCGATAACCCGATGCTGCTGTCCACTCAGGACCCGAACAAGGTGGCGCGTGCCAACCGCGCCAATTCGGCCGCCTATAAGCCGGCGCTGGAAAAGATCTCGAATTTCGACACCAACTGGAACATCGTCTCCTACCCGAATCCCTCCTGGGCGAAGCTGGTCTTCCCGAATGATCCGGAGGCGATCGCGGTCGCAAAACTTGCCAAGGCGATCTTCTCTGCCTCGCGCGTCGATGTCGAAGATCCGATTGCTGCCTGGACGGAGCACAATGCCAATCTGCACAAGCGCTCGGCATGGATGAACGGCCAGCGCTTCGCCGCCCTGCATTTCCAGGGACCGGGCACGGATCTGACCGTCGGCCTCGCGGATGGCCATGAATGGCATGGCGGCGCCTCTACCGCCAAGAACGGCATCACCTGCAATCCGAACATCCCGACGGAAGAGGTCTTCACCACGCCGCATGCGCTGCGTGTCGAAGGTCATGTCTCCTCCACCAAGCCGCTTTCGCATCAGGGCACGCTCATCGACAATATTCAGGTGCGTTTCGAAGGCGGCCGGATCATCGAGGCCAAGGCGACGCGTGGCGAGGAAGTGCTGAACAAGGTGCTCGACACGGATGAAGGCGCGCGCCGGCTCGGCGAAGTGGCGCTGGTGCCGCATTCCTCGCCGATTTCGGCGAGCGGCATCCTGTTCTACAACACACTCTTCGACGAAAACGCCTCCTGCCACATCGCGCTCGGCCAGTGCTATTCCAAGTGCTTCATCGATGGCGCCAAGCTCAGCCAGGAGCAGATCAAGGCGCAGGGCGGCAATTCCAGCCTGATCCATATCGACTGGATGATCGGCTCCGATAAGGTCGATATCGACGGTATCAATGCCGATGGCTCGCGCGTGCCCGTCATGCGCAAGGGCGAGTGGGCATAACCCAATTCAGATATTCGAATGCGATCATGCCGCGGTATCCCTGCCGCGGCATTTTTTTGGCTGAATCGTAGGATCAGATCGTCGCCAGCGCTTTCCTGACGCGTTCGAGATGCGCCTTGCGCCCGGTTTCAGTCACGCGGTCCATGTCATGCAGCGTCAGCATGCGGAAATTCAGCCGCTTGGCGCAGAAGGCGGTGATGCCGCGCTTTAGCAGGCGCCGCACCGGATTGCCCATGTAGAGATGCACGATCCACCAGGGCGAGCCTGTCGTCGTCAGCGCCCAGAACAGGCGGATATTGGTGAGTTCAGGCACGATGCGCCCGCCGGCCGGATCATGAGTGAAGGCGACGCCGGGCGCAAAGGCGCGATCGAAGAAACCCTTGAGGATCGCCGGGAAATTGAACCACCATTGCGGAAAGACGAGGATCAGTCCCTCCGCTGCTCGTAGCCGCGCGACGATATCGCTGGCACCTGAGGCATCGTAAGGCTGGTCGAAATAGCCGCGCCGCTCGGCCTCGGACAGACGCGGATCGAAGCCCTCGCGATAGAGATCGAGTAGATCGACCTCATGCCCGCCGGCGACAAGCGTCTCCTGCGCAAGCTTTGCCACGGCGGCGGCAAAACTATCCTCCAGCGGATGGGCCAGCACCAGCAGGATACGCATCAGAAGAGGCTTCCCTGTTTCGGTGGCACGGCAGGCTCGGCCGGTTTGGTGGCGCGTTTCTTTACAGGTGATGTAGCCGATGGCGGCGTGGAAGAAGATGGCGGCGAGGCATCATCGCCAGTGACTGCCCCGATACGACCATCCGCGAACTCGATCGAGATCGCGGCACCGGTCGAAAGTGTTGCCGCCAGCGAAACCGGGCGGTCGTCCTCATCGCGCACGACAGCGTATCCGCGCTTCAAGACATTCTTGTAGGAAAGCGACTGGAGAATACGCTCCTGCGCCGTGAGTTCGCTGCGCGCTCGGGTCAGCTGATGGCGGATGGCCGTATCGGCATGACGGACGAGATTGCCGAGGCGATCGCGGGCCCTCCCCGTCTGTGCCTCAAGGCGCGATGGCAACGTGGCGAAGACGGCATCGGCGCGTTCGATGCGAGCACGGGACCGGTCAAGCATGCGCTCAATGGTCCGCTCCGCGCGGTTCATCCGTTCGCCCAGTTGCTGGCGGCGCTCGGCGATCCTGTTCGACAGGATATCAGGGCGGAGGTGCGAGGCCGTGCGTTCGAAGGAACGGCGCTTGTTCAGCGTGTTCAGCTCCAATCCGCGGCCAAGGCCGGCGGCGACCTCATCGAAGCGGCGGCGGGGCAGAGCCAGGATTTGGTCGAGGGAAGGCAAAGCGCGCAACAGCGCACGAACCGCCTGCCGCCGCTGGTCCATCTGCCTCGTCATTCCCCCCTGCAGCCGGGCAGCAAGGCTTGCAAGCTGCGCCTCAAGTTCCGCTTTGACCGGCACGGCCATTTCCGCCGCACCCGTGGGCGTCGGGGCGCGCACGTCGGCGGCGTAGTCGATCAAGGTCCAGTCTGTCTCGTGGCCGACGGCCGAGATCAGCGGGATATCGCTACCTGCGGCGGCACGAACGACCGCCTCATCGTTAAAACTCCAGAGATCTTCGAGGCTGCCGCCGCCGCGCGCGACAATCAGCACATCGGGGCGCGGGATGGGGCCACCGGGCGCAAATTCGTTGAAGCCGCGAACGGCGTTCGCCACCTCATCGCCAGAGCCATCTCCCTGTACCTTCACCGGCCAGACCAGTACATGTACGGGGAAGCGATCGGAGATGCGATGCAGGATATCGCGGATGACGGCGCCGGTCGGCGACGTAACCACGCCGATCACCTTGGGCATGAAAGGCAGCCGGCGCTTGCGCTCGGGATCGAACAGGCCTTCGGCAGCAAGCTTGCGCTTGCGTTCCTCCAAAAGCGCCATCAAGGCACCGGCGCCGGCGGGCTCCAAGGTTTCGATGACGATCTGATATTTCGACGATCCAGGGAAGGTCGTCACCTTGCCTGTTGCAATGACCTCCATTCCCTCTTCAGGGCGGAATTTCAGCTTGGAAAATGTGCCTTTCCAGATCACCGCATCGATACGCGCGCGATCATCCTTCAGCGAGAAGTAGGCATGGCCCGAGGAATGCGGCCCACGATAGCCGGAGATTTCCCCGCGCACACGCACCTGGTCGAACGCATTCTCGACCGTGCGTTTGATCGATCCGGATAGTTCCGAGACGGAGTATTCCGTCAGGTTCGAAGGCGAATCATTCTCAAAAAAGCTGCTCATGTCCCCCTTCTACCCGATGTCGCGGTAAATGCGGAGCCTGCTTCATACCGCTTAAGTCTGAATCGATCGAAAGACGGGATTGTGCGCATACTTGAGATGCTTCCGCCTCCTTGCATGTCTCACAAAGGGCGCGGAGCCTATTGCTTCATCAAGCGTTAACCCTGCTGACAAAGGCTTTCTTAGCCATCTGCGCGTAAACCTGTGCAAACTGATTCTTGGTAAAGAGGATATGGAGCGATGATATTCGCGACCGCCACGATCATCGGAATTGCCGCCGGCCTGCAGCGCTCGACGATCGGCGCGCTGCTCGGCGTGGCACTCGTGAGCATCGCTTTCATGGCCGCCGTCGCCACATCGATCGTTCCGCCGCCGCTGACGACGCTGTTCATCGCGCTCGGCGGCTACAATCTCGGCTTCATCGGTTACCTCGTCACCATCGACATGGTGGAGCATCGCCGCGCTTAAAAGCAATGTCAGGAAGTGTTTGGCGATTTCGCCAATTTAAGTGTCGCGGAGTGATTCAAAGAATCCAGGAGGAGCTGAAACGCTCCAAATCAATCCTGCGGCTTGACGCGGAAGAACTGCACATCCGATTCCGCCGGCGCCGCAATCGGCTCCAGATAGACCGGGATATGCCCGGCAGTCAGCTGCGCATAAAGCCCCTTCGGCGCCCGCTCACTCACTAACTCCACCTGGGGATCCCCCTTACAGAAGGCGACAATCGTCACCTTTGCCTCATGCAGAAGCGCTTCCGCCCGTTGCGGCTCTGCAAGACCGATATGCAGCTCGGCCAGCATTCCGTCGGGATCGCGATGATAAGGACCGGAAAGGGTACGGTGCGGCGTGAAGCGCAGAAGCGGCGCTCCCATATTGGAGGCCGCCGCGACGACGCCCGGCTCGAGACCCGCAATCGGTGCCAGGGCCTGCCTGGAGGCACAATTGGCAGTCTCCTCCGCCTTGACCGGCGCTGCGACCATAAAACCATTGACGACCCCCTTGCTTGCAAGCGCGCCGCCGACGGCCCAAACGGCTGGGACAGAGGCCAATAGCGTCCCTGCGTAGAGCAGGATCGAACGCAGATTTCTGGGATCGGCCATGTAGTCTTTTCGCAATTCGGCAATCAACAACGCCAATGGCGGAATGGCCAGGAGATTGGCAAATTCGGCGCCACGCACCTGCACCAGCGTGATCACCCAATTGATCGCGATCAATGCCATCAGCATTGCATGGAGGCTCGCGCGGTTGCCCCGCAGGATACGAAAGCCGCAGACGAGCATCGCCAGAAGACCCGTTGCGTAGAAAACGCCGAGCGTATCGGGCTGTTGGTGGGCTACGGAGATAATCGATTGCGCCTCGCTCACTCTGCTGAGCCAGAGATCCACCAGCATGGGATCCAGATCGGAAAGTGGATTGCGCAGGCATTGCGGCGCGAGGGCCACAGTCGTGGCAAACACGAATGCGCCGTTGGCCGCGAGAATTGCAATGCGCCAGGGGCGGGAGAGATGGCTGGCAAAAAGGGACGACAGGAGAAACCCGACGCAGCCGGCGCTGGTAATGCCATAAAAGCCGAGCGAGAGATTGTCGCATGTGACCATCGAATAAAGGCGCGGCGGCACCAGCGAAAAGAAGGCGGCGCTGACGGCAACCGTCAACGTCAGCGCAAAAGCTTTTGCAGCGGGTGCGAATATCTCGCCTTTCCAAGCCCACAAACAGGCAACGGACATGCAGGCGATCGCGACAAAGGGCGTCGTCTCTGCGCCGATACCGAGCTGAACGGCGAGGACGATGGCAGCGATTGCAAAGTTGCGAGGCCTGTAACTTTCGTCGACCAGCATTGCGACAGTGAGTGCGACGAGGCCGAGCTGGACATTATCGTGATCGATGGAGCCCGGCACGAAGCGCGGCGAGAGCAGGACGAAGAGTGCCGTCAGGATCAGCGAGAAGTGCATGCCCTGCAGACCGGCGATTCGCCTGCCCGCAAGACCCATGAAGAACATCAGCGGCAGGACGAGCATCAGCGGCCAGACGGTCAGTGCCGCCGCCTCGGCGCTTTCCGGTGAAAGGAACATTCGGAAGAAGAGGATGAGGCTTGCAATCGGCAGATCGATGAAGCGCGACCAGTGCATCAGCGTCCCGCCCGCAAGGCCGAGACGGTACTGCATCATGTCGAACCAGCCCTGGCCGGCGAGAAAATCGCGCACTTCGACAAGGCGCATGGCGTCGTCATTATCCGGCCCGACATAGTCCGTGAGGTTGCGATGAATGATGAGCTGCGCGACGATGACAATGGCGGCATAGACGAGCGCAGCGAAAGCAGGATGAGACCAGCGCATGGGCGCCTTCTTCTCTGCCGTTCCGGCTGCCTCGGGCGGCATTGCCAGCGTTTGCGCCATCTCGGTGAACCCCATGTTGAAAGGATAGTCGGGGCGATACGCTAACGGTTGCCGATCAAAAAAAAGTAAAGCTGCTGCCTTCAGCCGCTTTCATCACGAGAATGTTTTTCACAACGCCGGTACCCCGCCTTTTTTATTTCGCAGCCATAGGGTCTTATTAACAGCCAGCGGGATAAGCTCTCGTCCGGATCGTCAATCGGGCCTCGACTTGACTTCACACGCAGCAACCGGCCAAGACCATGTGGAATGAGAAGCTGAACATCGCTGTCCTCCTGCCCTGCTACAACGAAGCCGCAACGATCGGCGAGGTCGTGCGCGGCTTCCGCAAGGCACTGCCGCAGGCCGCGATCTATGTCTACGACAATAATTCGACTGACGGCACCGCGCTGCATGCCATGCTCGCCGGCGCAACCGTCGTGCGCGAGCGTCGGCAGGGCAAGGGACATGTGGTGCGCCGCATGTTCGCCGATATCGAAGCCGACATCTATCTGATAGCCGACGGCGACGGAACCTATGCGCCGGAGGACGGAGAAGAGCTGATCCGCACGCTGCTGACCGAGGGATCGGATATGGTGGTCGGTACGCGACGCAACGTGCATAATGATGCAGGCAGGCAGGGACACGCCTTCGGCAACCGCATTTTCAACTGGCTCTATCGCACCATATTCGGTGCCGATTTCACGGATATCTTTTCCGGCTACCGCGCCTTCTCGCGTCGCTTCGTCAAAAGTTTTCCGGCCGTTTCGGGCGGCTTTGAAATCGAGACCGAGATGTCGGTGCATGCCTCCAGGCTGAAGCTGCCTGTGAGCGAACTGGAACTCGATTACGGACGGCGGCCGGAAGGCTCGCATTCAAAGCTTTCCACCTTCCGCGACGGTGGCAAGATCCTCTGGATGTTCGCCATGCTGATGAAGGAAACACGGCCTTTCGCCTTCTTTGGCATCCTGAGCGCCATTGCCATGGAGCTCAGCATCGGCTTCTCCATCCCGGTCTTCATCGAGTATTTCGAAACCGGACAGGTATTGCGTATGCCGAGTTGGATGCTCTCCCTGGCACTGACAATGATCGCCTTCATGCTGTTTACGGCCGGTATCATCCTCGATTCCGTGGCACGCGCCCGCGCCGAACAGCTGCGCATCCACTATATGAGCCTGCCGAAGCCTTCCTCGCGCGAAAGCGGCAATGACAGGACGGTTTACATGGCTGAGATCGACAAACCGGCAAGCCGGAAGAAAAGGGCCAAGGCTGCATGAAGAAGCTCTTTCGCTTCCTGATCGCCGGCAGCGTCGGCTTCGTCGTCGATGCCGGCGTGCTGCATCTGCTGCTGTGGTTCACACCTTTCGGCCCCTTCGTCGGCCGTGCCATTTCGATCCCGAGTGCGCTGCTTGCCACCTGGTTTATCAACCGCAACTTCACCTTCGGCCGGTCCAACCGGTCGCTGGCAGCCGAAGGCTTCCGCTACGGTTCGGTCGGCTTGACCTCGGCCCTGCTGAACTACGCCCTTTTCAGCTCTTTGCTAATGACCGAGCCGTCATTAAGACCGATCATTGCGCTGACGCTGGCATCAGCGGCGGCAACGGCGTTCAGCTTCTTCGGCTATTCACGCTTCGTTTTCCGCCACCGGCAAAGTCCCTGAAGCAATTCCAGGAAAAGTGTGCAGCGGTTTTCCGCCCGGAATTGCGCCAGAAAATAAGGAACATCCTCAGACCGGCTCCCAGCCATCCTTCTCGCTGGCGCGGTAGATGGCGTCGATGACCTTCTGGTTGAGTTTCGAACTTTCCAGCGACACGACCTCTGCGCCTTGACCAAGCGCAGCAGAGGCGAAGGCCTCAGCCTCGCGCCTGTACTGGCGGCTGTCTGGGAAACGGAAAATCTGCGATTCCGAATGGCCGCGATTGGTTAGTTCCAGCTCTTCCGCGCCGTAACGGTCGGCATTGAAAGGCGACTTCACCTCGATGAAGCCTTCCGTGCCGTGGAAGACCATGACCTGGCGATTGGCCATTTGGGTCGAGATGTAGAAGGTCAGCTCGAAGTCGCCGAAATCTGCCTTGACGCTGGAATAGATGTCTGTGCCGAATTCCGGGTCGCGCTCCGTCACCGCCTGAATACGCAGGGGTTCGCGGCCCGTGACGAAGCGGGTGCTGATCGTCGGGTAGACCCCGATATCGGGCAGACCACCGCCGCCAAGCGCAGGAATGTTGCGCATGTTGCCGGCGTCGCGGTTGAAATAGGTGAAGGCGCCCTGGATGTGGCGCAGGCGGCCGATGGCACCGTCCACCAGCAGCGAGCGAACCTTCCGCCAGACCGGCGCATAGGTGACCATATAGGCTTCCGTCACCAGCACCTTGTTGCGATCGCGCGCGGCGATCAGGCTGTCGATCTCATCCGCCTTGAGGGCGATCGGCTTTTCGCAGAGCACGTGTTTGCCGGCATCGGCAGCCTTGATCGTCCATTCGACATGCTGCGAGGTCGGCAGCGGGATATAGACGGCATCGATCGTGTCGGAGGCAAGCATCTCCTCATAGGAGCCGAAAGCATGCGGCACGGAGAAGCGGTCTGCCATCTGCCGAGCGCGGGCGAGATCACGGCTGGCTATCGCCGTCACAACGCAGTTTTCCGCATCCTGAATGGCGGGCACGACCAGATCGCGGCCGATTTTGGCCGTCGACAGAATTCCGAAGCGCAGCATGATCTCTCTCCTGAAGCATTGTCCCGAAGCAGACGGCCGCATGGCGATGATCGCAACACGGGCTTTCCGGCGGGATCCTTTGTGAACACGGTGGGGTAAAGCGAAACGGGGCATTCCGCTCTGAACGAAATCGACGCCAATCTTATTCGGCCCCTGCCGAAGGCGCAACGCCCGAGACGGCCCGCAGGCGCGAACCCGAGGACATAAGGACCATCTCACCATGTCCGTATTTGTCCCTTTTCTGTCTGCCAGATGGCTTTCGAAGCTTTCAAGCGACGCCTAATCTCGGCTATCCTTCAAGCACAGGAGATACGAAAATGTCCCATGCGGATACCGCACTGCTCGTCATCGATGTCCAGGAATCCTTTCGCCAGCGTCCCTACTGGAGAACGGACGACCTGCCGGTCTTTACCGACCGCCTGCAGGCGCTGATCAATGGCGCCAAGGCGAAAGGCATTCCCGTCGTCCAGATCTTCCATGTCGAGGACAGCGACGCGCATTTCAGCCTGAAGAGCGGCTATGTGCGCAAGCTCGATGAGATCTCGCTGGAGGCCGATGCCGTCTTCCACAAACGCCGCCATTCGGCGCTCGTCGGCTCCGGTCTCGATGTCTGGCTGGTGGCAAACGGCATTCGCAAGGTGATCGTCTCGGGTATCCGTACCGAGCAATGCTGCGAGACGACGACCCGGCACGCCTCCGATCTCGGCTATGAGGTCGACTATGTCACCGAGGCGACGCTGACCTTCCCGATGACGCATGCCTCGGGCACGGTCTTCAGCGTCGACGATATCAAGAAGCGCAGCGAACTGGTGCTATCGGGCCGTTTCGCCCGTATCGCAACGGTCGAAGAGGCGCTCGCTGATGCAACGATTCTGAATGCCGCATGACCCAAAGCGACCGGCGCCTCCATCGGCGGATCATTCCTGTCTACGTGCTTCTGCCGCCCTATACGTTGCTGATGGACGTGGCCGGGCCGGTGGAGGTTTTGCGCCGCGCCAATATCGAACAGGACGACGTCCTGTTCGATTATCAGTTCATCGCTGCCCAGCCGTCACAGACGACTTCGGTCGGGCTGACGCTTGCCGATCTCAGGCCGTTGCCGGATCACATTCCTGATGGCGCCTATGTCATCCTGTCCGGCAGCGTCACGCCGCCCGACGATGCCGAGGATATAGAGCCGGAGCTAGCCACGCTCGCGGCGTGGCTGAAAAGCGCGATCCGTCCGGGCATTACCCTCGTCACCATCTGCTCCGGAGCCGTGCTCGCCGCCCGCGCCGGGCTGATGGACGGCTATGCCTGCACCACACATGCCGCCTGTCTCGACGAAGTCAGGGAATTCGCTCCGACGGCCAGGGTTCTCGACAACCGGCTCTACGTCGAAGACCGCGATCGCTATTCTAGCGCCGGCATCACCACAGGCACCGATCTGATGCTGCATCTCGCCTCCAAGCTGACTTCACCGATGACGGCTCTGACCATTGCCCGGCACATGGTCGTCTATATGCGCAGGACCGGCAGCGAGCCGCAGCTCTCGCCCTGGCTCAGCGGCCGTAATCACGTCCACCCCGCCATCCATCGCGTTCAGGATGCGATCATGGCCGATCCGGCCCACGGCTGGTCGCTTGCCGAGCTTGCGGGCATCGGCGCAATGAGCGCACGGCATATTTCGCGGCTGTTTCAGGAGCATGCCGGCCTGTCGGTGACGGCCTATGTCAATCTGATGCGCGTGACGCTGGCCCGCGACGTACTTGCCAATTCGCGGCTGGATATGGAGCGCGTGGCGGAAAAATCCGGCTTCGCCTCGCCGCGGCATATGCGGCGCGTCTGGTCGAAATACAACGCGCTGCCGCCCAGCCACTATCGGCGCTCGACGACGGAATAAAGAAATTGTGTGTGGTCTTCGCCGAGAAAGGCCGATAGCCTGCCTTGTCCCTTCCTCCGGCGTCCGCTCGCCGGTTTACCTTTCAAATGACCTGGAGAAATAGCATGGACACGCGCAAGCTTGGACGAACCGATCTGTTTGTCGCCCCCATCGTTTTCGGCGGCAACGTCTTTGGCTGGACGGCCGATGAGAAAACCTCCTACGCACTGCTCGATGCTTTCTTCGATGCCGGCTTCAACACGATCGACACGGCCGATGTCTATTCCCGCTGGGTCCCCGGCAACAAGGGCGGCGATTCCGAGGAGATCATCGGCAAGTGGCTGAAGCAGGGCCGCGTTTCGCGCGACAAGGCCATCATCATCACCAAGGTCGGATCGGAGATGGGGCCGGGCAAGAAAGGCCTCAAGGCCGGCTATATCATCGAGGCGGCCGAGGCTTCTCTGAAGCGGCTGCAGACCGATCACATCGACCTTTATCTCTCGCACTGGCCGGACCCCGAGACGCCGCATGAGGAATCGCTCGCCGCCTATGCCAAGCTGAAGGAACAGGGCAAGATCCGCCATGTCGGCTGCTCGAACCTCGATGCGACGCAGCTCCAGGCTTCGCTCGATGCTGCCGCAAAGGCCGGCTTGCCTCGCTACGACGTGCTGCAGCCGGAATATAACCTCTACGCCCGCGACAGCTTCGAAGGTCCGCTTGCGGATCTCTGCGTCAAGGAAGAGATCGGCGTCATCACCTATTTCAGCCTCGCGGCCGGCTTCCTGACCGGCAAGTACCGCACCAAGGCGGATACGGAGGGACGGGCACGCGAGAACCGGGTTGCCGCCTATTTCGACGACAAGGGCCTGCGCATCCTCGCAGCCCTCGACAAGGTTTCAGCCGAAACCGGCGCCAAGCCCGCCGAGATCGCGCTTGCCTGGCTCTTGCGCAAGCGCGGCGTCACCGCCCCGATCGCCAGCGCCACCAGCCTCGGCCAGCTTGACGCGCTCATCAATTCGGCAAAGCTTTCGCTTTCCGATGACGCCATGCGTCTGCTCGACGCAGCCGGCGAATAAGAAAGGCAGGCCTATGACCGTGACGATCCGCGACGCCAGACCCGAAGACGAAGCCCGTTGGCGCGCGCTTTGGGACGGCTATCTGGCCTTCTACGGCGTCACCGTCGCGCCTGATATCACCGATGCGACATGGCGCCGGGTCTTCGATCCGGCGTCGGCGATCTTCATGCGCGTGGCCGAGGTCGATGGCGAAGTGAAGGGCTTTACCCTCAGCCTCACGCATGAAGGCACATGGGTGCGCGCGCCCGACTGCTATCTGGAAGATCTATTCGTCGATGAAAGTGCCAGAGGCCACGGCGTCGGCCGGGCGCTCTTGGACGATCTCGTCGCGCTCTGCAAGACGAATGGCTGGGCACGTCTCTACTGGCATACCGAGGAAAGCAATGCGACCGCCCGCAAGCTCTACGACACCTATGTCGAGAGCGACGGGCATATTCGCTATCGCATCAGCTTCTGAGCTTAGGAAAGCCCTCGTAATGGGCGGAATGATCGCCCTCCCAATTGGCCATGCCCGGTTTGGTCAGCATGCCGCGCGGGCTGACAAAGCTTTGAATAGTCCGCTTGGGCCGCTCGTGCCACTGGATGTTGAAGGCCCAGAGCTTCGGGAAGAAGCAGAGCGATGCATAGGGCAGATGGTCGTGGATCCACCAGGCGAGCCTCTGCCAATCGCCCTCGTGACTATGGTGATCGATCAGCCAGGGCACGACGATGCAGACGGCCGCGCCCATGCAGCCATCGAGATCGCGCATATCCCAGATGTGGTGCGCGGCGGTATGGGGATTGGTCGAGCAGTTCAATCCATTCCTGTTACCGAAGGCATTGACCTCGGGTGAGCGATAGCCGGAACGGATATGTAGCCGGCCAAATGTCGCCTCCAGCGGTTCCAGCAATTCCTCGCAAAGCCGGCGTCCGGCCTCGATCGCCAGATCGGGATCTTCCGGGATGTTGGAAATGCGATAGAAATCCGCAATTTCCGAATGCAGGAAATCGCGAAAGAAGAAATTCTTCGACAGCCTGATGCGGCCGAGATCCTCAAGCCCCTTCATCGATCCCGGTTTTCTCATAGTGCGCTTCCCTCCTCGATCGGCATGGCCAACTCAGACGATTTTCGCCCTGGCTACCACCCGAATCCGTCAGCAACGGGAACAATTCATCCTGCACCGGCTTCTGTAGGGGTCGCCAAAGGCGGCTATCGCTTAGATAGGCAATCCCGAAGATGGAGAGAAACAATGCCGAAGGACAAGACGCTGGAAGATCTTTTCTACGATACGCTGAAGGACATCTACTTTGCCGAAAGGCAGATCGTCCGGGCGCTGCCCAAAATGGCGCGCGCCGCTCAATCGCCCGATCTCAAGGCCGGCTTCGAAAAGCACCTGCAGGAAACCGAGGGACATGTCGAACGCCTGCAACAGGTCTTCGAACTGATCGGCAAGCGCGCACAGGGCAAGACCTGCGAAGCCATTCAAGGAATCATCGCGGAAGGCGAGGAGATCATCGATGAATTCAAGGGAACACCGGCTCTCGATGCCGGGCTGATTTCCGCGGCGCAGGCCGTCGAACACTATGAGATCGCCCGTTACGGCACGCTGCGGACCTGGGCGAATACGCTCGGCCAGCAGCAGGTGGTCAAGCTGCTCGACCAGACGCTGCAGGAAGAGGGCAATGCCGATAAGACCCTCTCGAAGCTGGCGACGACCGCCGCCAACCAAAAAGCCGCGGCTTGACCGCCGATACCGGGCCAATCAGGGAAGAGCGGCGGGCCACGCTCGGCCGCCCTTCTCCATCCATCCCCGGTATGGCTATGGCCCGCTATATCTGAAGAAATCGATGAAAGCTCTGAGGGCCGGGCGCATCTGGCGGCGGCTCGGATAATAGATGCAGAAGCCCGGATAGGGCGGACACCAGTCCTCGAGCACGCGGATGAGCTTGCCTTCCGCCAGTTCCTGCTGCACGCGAATGTCGAAGAGATAGGCAAGGCCGGCGCCATTGAGGGCGGCCAAAACGCCGAGCCGATCCTCGATCACGATCAGGGGGCCATCGACGGCAACGACCAGTTCGCGGCCGTCTTTCTCGAATTCCCAGCGATAGATCGAGCCATCGGTAAATCGCCGCTTGATGCAGCGGTGGTGGACGAGATCGCGTGGATGCAGCGGCTTCGGATGCTTCTCGAAATAGGCAGGCGACCCGGCGATGACCGTGCGTATGTCAGGCGAGACCTTCACCGCGATCATATCGCCTTCGATACTCTCCGCCAGCCGGATGCCGGCATCGTAGCCTTCCTTGACGATATTGCTGAAGCCATCCTCGTTGGCGATCTCGAGCGTGATATCGGGATAGGTGTTGAGGAAATCGCCAAGCCGAGGTGCCATCAGGAGGTCAGAGGCAAAACGCGGCGCGGTGATGCGCAACGTCCCCGCCGGGCGGCCTCGGGTCGCAAGCGCATCCTCCAGCGCGATATCGATTTCCTCCAGGGCCGGCCCCAGCCGTTGCAATAGCGCCTGCCCCTCCTCGGTCGGAAGCACGCTGCGTGTGGTGCGGGCAAGCAGCCGCACGCCGAGGCTTTCCTCAAGGCTGGAGACGGCGTGGCTGACCGCCGATGGCGCAATCGACAATTCCTTGCCGGCGGCACGGAAGCTGCGATGGGCGGCGACGGCGGCAATAACCGCAAGCTGAGAGAGTTGTGTTCTGTTCATTGATCTAAATTATAGAACAACCTGTAAGAATTTGCATGGATTTTCATTCATTGTCCGGAACCCTAACTTGAACTCGTAGGCAGCGGACACGAGCCCCTGTCGCTCCCATACGTCTCAAGAAGGAATACATCATGAAAACCCGCAGGCTAGGTAAGGATCTCACCGTTTCCGCCGTTGGACTGGGCTGCATGGGCATGAGCTTTGCCTATGGCGCCACTGACGAGACCGAATCCGTCAAGACGCTCCATCGCGCCGTCGATCTCGGCGTCACCTTTTTCGACACCGCCGAGGTCTACGGCCCCTTCACCAATGAAGAGCTGCTCGGCCGCACGCTGAAGTCTGTGCGTGACCGCGTTGTCATCGCCACCAAATTCGGTTTCAAGCTCGATCTCACGAAAAGTGGCCCGGCGGCGATGATCGGCGTCGACAGCCGGCCCGAGCATGTCAAGGAAGTCGCCGAAGCTTCCCTTAAGCGACTTGGCACGGATGTCATCGACCTCTTCTACCAGCATCGCGTCGACCCGAATGTGCCGATCGAAGATACGGTCGGCGCCATGGCGGAGCTTGTGAAAGAGGGCAAGGTGCGCACACTCGGCCTATCCGAAGCCGGCTCTGCCACCATCCGCCGCGCCCATGCCGTACATCCGATCGCTGCAGTGCAGAGCGAATATTCGCTCTGGAGCCGCGATCCCGAGGAAGACGTGCTCGCCACCTGCCGCGAACTCGGCATCGGCTT
The DNA here is from genome assembly GCF_027109195.1 of Rhizobium sp. AG207R. Classification (NCBI taxonomy): domain Bacteria; kingdom Pseudomonadati; phylum Pseudomonadota; class Alphaproteobacteria; order Hyphomicrobiales; family Rhizobiaceae; genus Rhizobium; species Rhizobium sp. AG207R. The sequence continues at coordinate 51,245 of NZ_JAEPVT010000013.1, read as the reverse complement.
CGTGCCCTACAGCCCGCTTGGCCGCGGCTTCCTGACCGGAGCGATCCACAAGACGGAGGATCTCGCGGCCGACGACTTCCGCCGCTCGCTGCCACGCTTCCAGAGCGAGAATTTCGATGCCAACGCGGCCCTGGTCGCAAGGCTTCAAGCTCTTGCCGAAGAAAAGAATGTCACGGCGGCACAACTGGCGCTCGCATGGGTGCTGCATCAGGGCGACGACATCGTGCCGATCCCCGGCGCTCGCAAGCTGCACCATCTCGAGCAGAATGCCGCGGCTGCCGATATCGTCCTTTCCGCGCAAGAGGTGAAGGAACTCGGCGATATCATCAAGCCCGAGATCGTCGTCGGAAAGCGGTATACAGATGCCGCGTTGGCCTTGACGAATATATGACAAACGGACTGCTCCTTCTGCCCACGCGAAGACATCGGCCGAAAAGGCCGGTGTCATTTTGAGACCGAAAAGAAAAGTGAAGAATCGCAGAGAGGGTGACCGAACATGCGAATCGCCTGAATTGCAAGCTTTTTCAAAATCCTAGGTTGACTGTCATGGACGCGAAGCCCGTTCAGAAGCTCCACGCTCGGTTGACAAACGGGTGCGAAATTTGAAGATTGCCGCCATCAAAAACGGGCAGCGTGGGGAGGACTTATGTCTAGGCGCGCGTTTATCGGCTTCTCTGCTTTTCTTCTCGCCACTTTCGCATCTCTGACCCCTTCGGTCGCCGCTGACGTCAAGCGCCAGATGGTCACCACGAAGGATGGCGACTACTTCGGCTTCGATCTGCGCACAGAGCAGAATGTGACGCTGGATCAGTGCTCCGCCTCCTGCATCGGCGACAAGTCCTGCAAGGCCTTCACCTACAATCCCAAGGTGAAGTGGTGCTTCATGAAGTCGGACTTCAATCAGCTCAACAGTTTCCCCGGCGCGATCGCCGGCAAGATTGTCGAGACGGCCGCCACCAGCGAGCCGGATATCGGCGCCGCCCCTGCCCTTTCCTTCCTTTCCGACAATTTCGTCCAGAGCGCGCGCGATGCAAAGAACACGCTGACGCTCGGCAACGAGCTGAAGGGCCAGGGCGTCGAAAGCCTGATCGCGCTCGGCCGCATCGAACTGACTTCGGGCAATGTCAACGATGCCCTGAATGCCTTTCAGGGCGCGCTTTCAATCAATCCCGACAATGGTGATCTGTGGATCGAGATGGCGCGCGCCGCCAATACGATCACGAACGACACGTCTGTCGCCACGCGGGCCGCCTATGCCGCGCTCAACGGCTACCAGCTGACCCGCACGACGAGCAGCCGCGCCGATGCGCTGGCTGTGCTCGCCGAAGCGCTGAAGAATGCGCAGAACTATCGTCCGGCGCTCAGCGCCTACAAGGCAAGCCTCAATCTCGTCAGCTCCGCTGCCGTCCAGGCCGCCTATAACGATCTTCTGGCCCGCCAGGGCTTCCGCGTGACGGGCAATACGCTCGACAACGACAATGCATCGCCCCGCGCCTGCGTTCAGTTCTCCGAAAAGCTGGTGAAGAGCGGTGTCGACTACACGCCCTTCGTCACTCTCAACGGCGCCGCGCCGAAGGGCGTCGACGCCAAGGACAATCAGATCTGCGTCGAAGGTCTGGAATTCGGCCAGCACTACCGCATTTCGCTGCGCGCCGGCCTGCCCTCCTCGGTGGATGAAAACCTCGCCTCGCAGGTCAATGTCGATATCTACGTCAAGGATCGCACGGCTTCGCTGCGCTTCACCGGCGACAATTTCGTCCTGCCTTCGACCGCGCGGCGCGGCATCCCGATCGTTTCGGTCAACGCCGCTACGGCCAATCTCAAGCTCTACCGCATCGGCGACCGCAATATCGCGCAGCTTCTGAACAACTCGCAGTTCCTGACGCAGGTGGACAGCTACAGCGCCCAGACTATCCAGGACACCAATGGCGAACTGGTCTGGCAGGGCTCCATCGAGATCAAGCAGGAACTCAACAAGGAAGTCGCGACGAGCTTCCCAGTGGACGAAGCACTGCCGAAGCGCAAACCCGGCGTCTATGTGCTGACGGCGGTTGCGCCCGAGAGCGGCGGTCATGAATGGGACCCGCAGGCGACGCAGTGGTTCGTCGTTTCCGACATCGGCGTCACCACCTATGCCGGCACCGACGGGCTCAACGTTTTCGCCCGCTCGCTCGGCAGCGCCAAGCCGCTGGCCGGCATCCAGCTGCAGCTGCTCGCCAAGAACAATGAAATCCTCGGCACGGCGAAGACCGACGACAACGGACGCGCCGTCTTCAGCGCCGGCCTGATGCGCGGTACTGCTGGCATGACGCCGGCCGTGATTACCGCCCAAAACGGCGATCAGGATTATGTCTTCCTCGACATGACGCGCGCCGGCTTCGATCTTTCCGATCGCGGCGTCGCCGGTCGAACCGCGCCTGGTGCGATCGACCTTTTGACCTGGACGGAACGCGGCATCTACCGTGCCGGCGAGACGGTGCATGCCTCCGCCCTTGCCCGCGACGTCAGCTCGACGGCGGTCGAAAACCTGCCGCTCACCTTCGTCTTCCTCCGCCCGGATGGCGTCGAGGATCGCCGCATCGTCACCGATGGCGGCAAGCTGGGCGGCTATAATGTCGATCTTCCGCTGCAGCAGACCTCGATGCGCGGCACCTGGACGATGAATATCTATACCGACCCGAAGGGTTCCTCTATCGGCTCACAGACCTTCCTCGTCGACGATTTCGTGCCGGATCGCATCGAATTCGACATGAAGAGCGACGCCAAGGAGATCGAAGTCGGCCAGCCGACGCCCGTCAATGTCGATGGCCGCTATCTCTATGGCGCACCGGCCGCCGGCCTCAATCTGGAAGGCGAAGTGACGCTGAAGCCGACGCGCCAGAGCGACGCCTACAAAGGCTATCAGTTCGGCCTCGCCGACGAAGGTGCCGGCAAGGCAAACGCCAACAATGACGACGAAGACAGCGGCAGCGGCGACAGCAAGGCCGAGAGCACGCAGGTTCCCCTTGAAGACCTGCAGGCGTTGGATGAAAACGGCAAGACCACCTTCAACGTCACGATCAACGATACGCCTTCGACCACGCAGCTCCTGAACGCCAATATTACGGTGCGCATGCAGGAAGCCGGCGGCCGCGCCGTCGAGCGTTCGCTGACGCTGCCCGTCAAGGCGGACGGTCCGCGCATCGGCATCAAGCCGGAATTCGACGGCGATCTCGGGGAAAACTCCGTCGGCAACTTCCATGTCATCGTTGTCGACGCCAATGGCCAGAAACAGGCCATGCAGGGCCTGACCTGGAAGCTGCTCAGCGTCGAGCGCAATTATCAATGGTACCGCGACGGCAGCAGCTGGAAGTTCGAGCCGATCATGTCCACCAAGCAGGTGGCAGTCGGCACGGTCAATGCTACGACGGACGGCGCGGCCATTTCCATGCCCGTTACCTGGGGCCGCTACCGGCTCGAAGTCTCCACCGCCGACGCGAACGGCCCGGAATCGAGCGTGGAATTCAATGCCGGCTGGTATGTGGCCTCCACCTCGACGGAAACGCCTGACGCGCTTGAGATCGCGCTCGACAAGGAAAGCTACCATGTCGGCGATACGGCGAAGCTGAAGGTCACGTCGCGCTATGCCGGTCAGCTGATGGTGACGGCCGGTTCGGAAACGCTGATCTCGGTCACCAATGCCGATATCGGCGCCAAGGGCGGCGAAGTGGATGTTCCGGTGACGGCGGACTGGGGTGCCGGCACCTATCTGACGGCTACGTTGTTCCGTCCCGGCGATGCCCAGGAGAGCCGCATGCCGATGCGCGCCATCGGCATCAAATGGGCTCCCGTCGACCCCGGCGAGCGCAAGCTGCAGATCAAGATCGACGCGCCGCAGAAGACACTTCCGCGTCAGCCGCTTAATATCGGCCTGCAGGTATCAGGCGCAGGCGCCAATGAGGACGCCTATGTCACGATCGCCGCCGTCGATGTCGGCATCCTCAATCTCACGCGTTATCAGCCGCCGGCACCGGATGACTGGTATTACGGCCAGCGTCAGCTCGGGCTCGAAATCCGCGACATCTACGGTCGCCTCATCGATGGCTCGCTCGGCGCCACCGGCAAGCTACGCACCGGCGGCGACGGCGGACAGGCGGCTTTACAAGCAAGCCCGCCGAAGGAAAAGCTGATCGCGTTCTTCTCCGGTCCCATCAAGCTTGATGCGAATGGGAAGGCCAATGTCAGCTTCGACATTCCGCAGTTCAACGGAACGGCGCGGCTGATGGCGGTTGCCTGGTCGAAGGCCGGCGTCGGTCACGCGACGCAGGACGTCATCATCCGCGATCCTGTCGTCGTCACCGCCAGCCTGCCGAAGTTCCTGGCGCCCGGAGACAAGGCCAACCTGCGTCTCGACGTCGCCAACACCGATTCGCCGGCCGGCGAATACACGCTCGCGGTAACAGGCAACAGCGCCGTGACGGTGGATGCAAACGCTACCCAGCAGAAGATCAACCTCGAAACCGGCGGCAAATACGCGATCACCTTGCCGCTGACCGGCGGACAGCCGGGCGACGGCACGGTTTCGATCAAGCTGTCGAATGCTTCGGGCATGTCGCTCGATCAATCGGTCGATATCCCGGTTCGTCCGTCGCAGCTGCCGGTCACCGAACGGCGCGTCATCGCGCTGGCCCCCGGCAAGAGCCTCACCGTCAATGCCGATCTTCTTGCCGATAGCGTGCTACCCGGCGCCTCTGTCAGCGTGAATGTCAGCCGCTCCAGCGCCTTCGATGTGCCGGCGCTGCTGATGAGCCTTAGCCGCTATCCCTATGGCTGCGCGGAACAGACGGCGAGCAGCGCCATGCCCCTGCTCTACTTCAGCGACATGGCCATCAAGAATGGCCTTGCCGATGACGCCGAGATCCAGAAGCGCGTGCAGGATTCGATCTATCGCGAATTGTCCTACCAGTCTTCGACCGGCAGCTTTGGTCTCTGGGGACCGGGTTCCGGCGATCTCTGGCTCGACGCCTACGTCATGGACTTCCTGACCCGCGCCCGCGAGCAGAAGTACAACGTGCCGGACCAGGCGATGGTGCAGGGCCTCGAAAACCTCCAGAATGCGCTGAGCGCCAACACCAACGTCAAGGACAACGGAAACGAAATCGCCTATGCGCTCTATGTGCTCGCGCGCAACAAGAAGGCCTCGATCAGCGATCTGCGATATTATGCGGACACGATGCTGAACGACTTTCCGACGCCGCTCTCCAAGGCGCATCTGGCTGCGGCTCTCGCGCTCTATGGGGATGCTCAGCGCTCTCGCAACATCTTCGTGGACTCGCTGCAGATGTCGCAGAAGGCGGCAGTCACAAAGGTCAGCTTCGTCCGCTCGGATTACGGCTCGTCGCTGCGCGACGGTGCGGCCGTGCTGGCGTTGGCTGCCGAAAGCCGCCCGGTGCCGCCGATCATTCCGGAACTCGCCAGCGTCGTCGCCAAGGATTGGCAGAGCCGGAAATATACCAGCACCCAGGAACAGACCTGGATGCTGCTCGCCGCCCGCGCCCTGCAGAACGGCGATGACGGCCTGACACTCGACGTCAACGGCGCCGCCCATAGCGGCACCTATATGGCGCAAATGTCGGGTGATGCGCTGATGGGCCATCCGCTGACCGTCACCAACACGACGCGCCAGCCGCTGTCGGCTGCCGTGACTACGGTCGCGGCTCCGGTCGCGCAGCTGCCGGCCGGCGGCAACGGCTTCAAGATCGAGCGCAAGTACTATACGCTCGACGGCGAAGAGGCGAATGTCAGCCAGGCACAGCAGAACGAACGCTACGTGGTCGTGCTGCACGTGACCGAGGACAATGACTGGCCACAGCGCATCCTCGTGACCGATCTCCTGCCGGCAGGCTTCGAGATCGATAATCCGAGCATCGTTAACAGCGCCCAGTTGTCGAACTTCGACTGGCTTAGCGAAGTTCAGCCGGCCCATGTCGAATTCCGCAACGACCGCTTTGTCGCCGCCTTCGACCAGGGTTCGGGCGCGGACCGTGACATGACCTTCGCCTATGTCGTGCGCGCCGTAACCCCGGGCGTCTACGATCATCCGGCCGCAAGCGTCGAGGACATGTATCGTCCGCAGTTTTCGGCCCGCACGGCGATGGGCCGCATGGAGGTGCTGGGCGCCCAGCAGTAAGAAGCAGACATGAAGGCGCAGTGGAAAATTGCGATCGGCTTTGGAGCCACTGCCGCAACAGTGGCGGCTCTGGTCTTCGGCCTGGAGGCTGCGGACCGTGCCTATCCGCCGCCGCTGGACAATGCCCGCGTGGTTTCGGCCGAGGTGCTCGACGCCAATGGCGATCTCCTGCGCGCCTTTGCCACTCCCGAGGGCCGCTGGCGGCTGAAGACCGGCGTTGCCGATGTCGATCCGCAATATCTGCGCATGCTGGTCGCCTATGAGGACCGGCGATTCTACGACCACCACGGCGTCGACCCGATGGCGATCGGACGTGCCTTCCTGCAGCTCCTCACCCATGGCCGCATCGTCTCCGGCGGCTCGACGCTCTCCATGCAGGTCGCCCGTCTGATCGAGCCGCGCAGCGAGCGCTCGATGACGGCAAAGCTCCTGCAGGTCGCTCGTGCCATCCAGATCGAGCGGCGGCTGACCAAGGAACAGATCCTCGATCTCTATCTGACGCACGCTCCCTATGGCGGCAATCTGGAAGGCGTGCGCGCGGCGAGCCTTGCCTATTTCGGCAAGGAGCCGCGACACCTGACAGTCGCGCAGGCAGGCTTGCTCGTGGCGCTTCCACAGTTGCCGGAAAAGCGCCGGCCGGACCGCAATCTCGCGGCAGCCCAGGCTGCCCGCCATCGCGTGCTCGAGCGTGCGGCGGTGGCAGCTGTTATCGGCGAAGGCGAAGCGGAGCGCGCCTCGCTCTCCCCCATTCCGGCTCAGCGTCGGCAACTCCCGGCCTATGCCGCGCATCTGGCCGAACTTACGCTGCGCAAACAGCCCGGCATTATCAAGCACAAGACGACGCTGCGGCGCGACGTGCAGCAGGGCCTCGAAGCCGTTGCCGATGCGGCGGCAAAGCGGCTCGGGCCGAAGGTGTCGGTCGCGATGATCATGGCCGATGCCAAGACCGGCGAGATCATCGGCGAGGTCGGCTCGGCCAATTATTTCGATTCCTCGCGCGCCGGTTGGGTCGATATGACCCGGGTGCTGCGCTCGCCCGGCTCTACGCTGAAGCCCTTCATCTACGGCCTTGCCTTCGAGCAGGGCTATGTGGCCCAGGAAACGATCATCGAGGATCGCCCCGCCGATTTCTACGGCTATCGTCCCCGCAATTTCGACATGAGCTACCAGGGCGATGTCAGCGTACGGCAGGCGCTGCAATTGTCGTTGAATGTGCCGGCCGTGCGGCTGCTCGATGCCGTAGGTCCGACGCGGCTGCTGGTGCGCTTCCGTCGCGCGGAGGTGAAGCCGAAGCTGCCGCCGAACGAAGCGCCCGGGCTTGCCATCGGCCTCGGCGGCGTCGGCGTGACGCTGAAGGACCTCGTGCAGCTCTATGCCGGGCTTGCCAATCGCGGCAAGGCGATGCGGATCGGCGATGGCGTTCAGGACGAGCCGGGGCCGATCGACGGCGAGCCGCTGATGGAGCCGATCGCGGTCTGGAATATCACCGACATTCTCTCCGACATCATCGCGCCGCGCGGCAGCAAGCAGCTCGGCATCGCCTACAAGACCGGCACCAGCTACGGCAACCGCGATGCCTGGTCGATCGGCTATGACGGCGCGCATGTACTCGGCGTCTGGGTCGGCCGTCCGGACAATGGCGCCGTGCCGGGGCTGGCGGGCTATGTTTCCGCCGCTCCCATCCTGTTCGAAGCCTTTGCCAAATCCGGCGTTGCCATAACCCTCTTCCCTGCCGCTCCCATGGGCGCCGTGCGCATCGCGCCGACCGAACTGCCGATCAGTCAGCGGCGCTTTTCCGTGACTGCCGCCGGGCTGCTGGCGGCCTCCAGCCGCGAACCCGCCCCACAGATCGTCTATCCGCCGGAAGGCGCGCGCGTCGATCTCGGCGCCAGCAGCGGCAACGACCAGATCATGCCGCTGGCGCTGAAGCTGCAGGGTGGCAGGGCGCCGTTCCGCTGGCTCGCCAACGGCAAGCCGCTACCCGACATGTCGCGCCGCCGCACCAACCAATGGACGCCCGATGGCGCCGGCTATTCGACGCTGACGGTCATCGATGCGGCAGGGCGCGCAGCAAGCGTGCGGGTTTTTGTCGAATAATATAAGTCAAATCATTGCGCTCACGACCTCGCATTTTTGTCAGCTGCCGGCGTCTATGATATCTTAGGCATAACTCAAACGAGGAATGACGAGATGTCGGAAGAGCAGGCAATCCGTGCGGTCGTTCATCTCTATGTCGATGGCATGGCATTCGCGAATGAGCCGGCACTGCGCAAGGCCTTCCATCCGCGAGCAGCGATCATCGGCAATTACCAGGGCGCGGTGGAATGGATGACGCGGGATGAATTTATCGCGGCGATCGTCGAGGAAGGCAGCGCGCCGCCCGGCACCATACCGCTGATGGAGATCGAGTTGATCGACATCGAAGGCGATGCGGCAACCGTCAAGGTCGTCGACGAATTCGCCGGGATGCGGTTTTCGGACTATCTGTCATTGGTGAAGATCGATGGGCGGTGGAGTGTGGTGAACAAGGTTTATCATCTGCATCGGTAGGTGGGCGTTCCGAGCCGTGCGCCTTCTATGCCGAGCGTCTGATACCCCCCTCTGTCACTTCGTGACATCTCCCCCACAAGGGGGGAGATTGTTGGGAGTTTGCCGCTCACCTTCGTTGGAGTAGCAACTTCAATTTCAGCAGATGCGGTGTCAGCTTGAGGCAGGCGAGCGCCGCGAGTTACCAATCTCCCCCCTTGTGGGGGAGATGTCGCGACAGCGACAGAGGGGGGTAACTCACCCTCCGCGAACTCTGCAGCAGCCGATTACCCTCTCAGCACCCCACCCGTCGACTTCGTGACGTTTGCCACGATCTTCTGGGTCAGCGCCTCGAAATCCTCATCTGTCAGCGTACGCTCTGCCGGCTGGATCTGCACCTCGATGGCGATGGACTTCTTGCCCTCGCCAAGCGATGCGCCCTCGAAAATGTCAAAGACGTTTACACCGGTGACCAGTTTGCGGTCGGCGCCGGCCGCAGCGCGGATGATCGCGCCGGCTTCCACCGACTTGTCGACCACGAAGGCGAAGTCACGCTTGACGGCCTGGAAGGGGGAAAGCTCCAGCGCCGGCTTCGTGCGGGTCGCCTTCTTCTTTGGTTCGGGCATGGCATCGATATAGACTTCGAAGCCGGCGAGAGCACCCGACACGTCGAGCGCTTCCAGCGTCTTCGGATGGAATTCGCCGAAATAGCCGAGCACGACCTTCGGCCCCATCTTGATGGTGCCGGAGCGGCCGGGGTGATACCAGGCCGGCCCGCCCTGCTCGATCTGGATATTGCCCATCGGCAGGCCGCAGGCCTCGATGACGGCCAAAGCGTCGGCCTTGGCGTCGAAGACATCGACCGGCTTGCCGCCGCCCTTGGTGGCGTTCGACCACATACGGCCGGCGCCGACAAGCGTTGCCGTGCCGCGGCGGATGCCGCCGGCAACACGACGCTGGCCCTCGGGCCTATCGTTCTCATAGGTGCCAGAGACTTCGAAGATCGCGACGTCGCCATAGCCTTTGTCGGCATTGCGCTGCGCGGCCGAAAGCAAACCCGGTAGCAGCGAGGGACGCATGTCGGACATATCAGCGGCGATCGGGTTCGCAAGCTTCAGCGCGTTGGAGCCGCCGCCGAAGAGCTTGGCCTGATCTTCCGAGATGAAAGACCAGGTGACCGCTTCCAGCATGCCGCGCGCAGCGAGCGCCCGCTTGGCGGTGCGCGTGCGGATCTGCAGCGTCGTCAGGATCTTGCCGTTCACGGCGGTGTGGCTCGCCAACGGCTGCGGCTTGATATTGTCGACGCCATGGATGCGCATGATCTCTTCGACGAGGTCAGCCTTACCATCGACATCCGGACGCCAGGAGGGAACGGCGACCGAGATGCGCTCGCCGGAACCGGAGACCGAGAAGCCGAGCTTGGTCAGGATGGACTTGCTCTCATCGGCCGAGACTTCGAGGCCGGTCAGGCGCTTGACTTCCGACAGCGGGAAATCGACGACCTTTGCCTCATAGCCCTTGTAACCCTCGACGCGGGCCTTGGCGGCCGTGCCACCACAGCAGGCAAGCACCAGTTCCGTCGTGCGCTCAAGGCCGGGCACCATATATTCCGGATCGACACCGCGCTCGAAACGATAGCGCGCATCGGTGATGATGCCGAGGCTGCGGCCGCTCTTGGCGATGTTCATCGGGTCCCAGAGCGCCGATTCGATCAGCACGTCCGTGGTGTTCTCGTCACAGCCGGAATGCTCGCCGCCCATGATGCCGCCGATCGATTCGACGCCGTTGTCATCGGCGATGACGACGTTACTGGGGTTGAGCTTGTATTCGCGCTCATCGAGCGCCAGCACGGTTTCGCCGTCCCTGGCGCGGCGCACGACCAGATTGCCCTTGACCTTGGCGGCGTCGAAGACGTGCATCGGCCGGCCCTGATCGAAGGTCATGTAGTTGGTGATATCGACCAGCGCGCTGATCGGACGGAGACCGATGGCGAGCAGGCGCTGCTGCATCCACTTCGGGCTCGGACCGTTCTTGACGCCGCGCACGAGGCGCAGCGAAAAGCCGGGGCACAGGCGCGCATCATCCAGCTCGATCTTGAGCTCGGTCGGCGTTTCGCCCTGGACAGGAAAGGTTGGCGTGAGGCGGGGCTTCAGGGTGCCAAGGCCGGAGGCGGCGAGATCGCGGGCGATGCCATAGACACCGGTACAGTCCGGGCGGTTCGGCGTCAGATTGATCTCGATGACCGGATCATCGAGACCGGCATAGGCGGCAAAGCTCGTGCCAACAGGTGCATCTTCCGGAAGGTCGATGATGCCGTCATGGCTGTCCGAAATTTCCAGTTCCTTTTCCGAACACATCATGCCGCGGCTCTCGACACCGCGGATGTTGCCAATGGCGAGCGTCACATCGATGCCGGGAACATAGGTGCCGGGGGCAGCGAAGGCGCCAACGAGGCCGGCGCGCGCATTCGGTGCGCCGCAGACGACCTGAACGGGCGCACCGCTGCCGGTATCGACCATCAGCACCTTGAGGCGATCGGCCTGGGGATGCTTTTCTGCCGAGAGAACCTTGGCGATGACGAAGGGCTTGAACGCCGCCTTGTCGTCGACCTCTTCCACTTCCAGCCCGATCATCGTCAGGCGGGCGCAGATCTCGTCGAGCGTGGCGTCGGTTTCCAGATGCTCTTTCAGCCAGGAGAGTGTGAATTTCATGTGCTTTATCCCTTCCTTACGCGCTCAGGCCGCCGAACAGCGTCGGCATGTCGAGCGGGCGGAAGCCATAGTGGTTCATCCAGCGGACATCGGCGTTGAAGAAGTCGCGCAGGTCGGGCATGCCGTATTTCAGCATGGCAATACGATCGAGGCCCATGCCCCAGGCAAAGCCCTGATATTCGTCCGGATCGAGACCGCCATAGCGCAGTACGTTCGGATGCACCATGCCGCAGCCGAGGATTTCCATCCAATCGGTGCCTTCGCCGAACTTGACGATCGGGCCGGAGCGGTCGCACTGGATATCCACTTCGAAGGACGGCTCCGTGAAGGGGAAGAAGGACGGGCGGAAGCGCATCGTCACATTGTCGACCTCGAAGAAGGTCTTGCAGAACTCTTCGAGCACCCAGCGGATGTTGGCGACGTTCGCCGTCTTGTCGATGACGAGGCCTTCGACCTGATGGAACATCGGTGAATGCGTGGCGTCCGAATCCTGGCGGTAGGTTTTTCCCGGGATGATGATGCGGATTGGCGGCTTCTGCGCTTCCATGGTGCGCACCTGCACCGGCGAGGTGTGCGTGCGCAGCACCTTGCGCTCACCCTTTTCATCCGGCTGGAAGAAGAAGGTGTCGTGCATTTCGCGGGCCGGATGTCCTTCCGGGAAGTTCAGCGCCGTGAAGTTATAATAATCGGTCTCGACATCGGGACCTTCGGCGATCGAGAAGCCCATGTCGCCGAAGATGGCGGTGATTTCGTCGACGATCTGGCTGATCGGGTGAATGCGGCCGCGTTCGGCCGGCGAGGAGCGAACCGGCAGGCTGACATCGACGGTCTCCGCCTTCAGCTTCGCCTCGATCGCCGCATCGCGCAACTCGCCCTTGCGGGCGTTAATGGCATCGGTGACGGAATTCTTGAGAGCATTGATGGCCGCGCCGCGTGTCTGCCGTTCTTCCGGCGACATCGAGCCCAGCGTCTTCAGCAGTTCAGAAACCGAGCCCTTCTTGCCGAGCGCAGCAACCCTGACCGCCTCGATCGCCTGCTCGTCGTTCGCCGCGGCCACCTCGGCCATGAGTTGGGTTTCAAGTGTTACGAGTTCCGTCATCTGGTCCTGCCTTGCGGACCAGGGGCCATCGGGCTCTCAGTCCACGGAATAAGTGGTGAACGCATGCATCAGAAAGCTTGTCGCAACGATGAAGCGCTGGAGATCACTACCCATGTGCACGCGGCCAATCAACCGGGCAAGGAACAAAAAACCGCCTAGAAAGCGAATCATGCGCTGAAGCTCGGCGCGCGCAGCCGCTGGTGCCTGCTCCGACCAGGCTTCATAGGCTCTGTTCTGCGTCGCAAGCCCGAGGCGAGCGCCGGTTGCGATCTGCAGGAAGAGCAGCCAAATATCACGGGCCTGCGCCACTGCAAGCGACATGACTGTCTGCGGGTCCTCCTCGAAATCCATGAAGCCAAGCCGATCGCCGGCGAAGAACATGTCGCGCGGATAGGGCCTGCCATGACAAAGCCCCTTGGCATGCAGCCGGCCGAGCTCGGCAGCGCAAGCGACCATGAGTTCATCGTGAGCAGCGGGATCGCTCTCCTTCAGCTGCGCAAGGCGGCGCTGAACCGTGATTCCGGCGTCCGCAAGAACAAGCGCGCCATTCGAAGCGTAGAGAACCTCCGGAACGGCTACACCCCGCTGCCTGAACAAGCCGATGCGCTGCATTTCCCGCTCGGCCATCTGCCGCGCAGACAGATAGGTACAGGGGCGCAGGAAGGCGAGCGGGACAATGCGTGAAAAGACCCTCTGCAGATGACGCCAGGCAGAGGGTTTCTTCGTGCCGTATCGCTTGATCCAGACCTGACAGGCAGAAAGGGCAACTCGCTCGACACGGCTGGAACCGTTCACCAGCACCGTCAGCAAGGTCTCTATGTCCTTACCGTTCAGATTGGGTATGAAGTTCAGTTCCGCAGTCTTGCCATTCAACAATTTCACCCATTCCCGATACCGGGAATCCTCAAGGTGACTATCGCAAATTGATTGTATTGCAAAAAATACAAAACCCGCGCTGGTTACACAAGCGCGGGTTTCATAAATATGACAAAAACTGTCTAGTAGACGCTCTTAGCCAACAGCGGCTTCGAACTCGTTCTTCGTGCCAGCGTCCTTGAGGTACTCAAGCGCCTTCTTGGAGGCAGCGACGAGGGCGCCGAAAGCTTCCGGCTCATGGATTGCCATGTCGGAGAGAACCTTGCGGTCGACTTCGATGCCAGCCTTGTTCAGACCGTCGATAAAGCGGCCGTAGGTCAGGCCGAACTCGCGGACGGCAGCGTTGATGCGCTGGATCCAGAGGGCGCGGAAGTTGCGCTTGTTGACCTTGCGGTCGCGGTAAGCGTACTGCTTGGAACGGTCGACGGCGGCCTTGGCGGTACGGATGGTGTTCTTGCGGCGGCCGTAGAAGCCCTTGGCTGCCTTCAGAACCTTCTTGTGCTTGGCGTGGGCGGTAACGCCTCTTTTTACGCGTGCCATTTCATGATCTCCTTAGTCTATAGCGTTACGAATAGTCTTAGAGACCGTTCGGCAAGTAGTTCTTGACAACCTTACGGCCATCCGGTTCTGCGAGAACCATGGTGCCGCGGGCATCGCGAATGAACTTGTTGCTACGCTTGATCATGCCGTGGCGCTTGCCAGCAGCGGCTGCCTTGACCTTGCCGGATGCGGTGATCTTGAACCGCTTCTTGGCAGAGGACTTCGTCTTCATCTTGGGCATTTTGCTACTCCTTCGATGCTTCCTGGCGCGCTTTGCTTAAAGCCCTTCCCACAGATCCGGACTGGCCGGGCTGCAACAAGGTGCCGGAGCGTTTGTTGTTGAACGGCGGATACGGTGACGAACCACTCCACCAGCATTCTGAACTGCCACGGCATGCCCTGCCGGTCAGTTCGGACGCGCGCTTATAACCGCACTTGCCCCGAAGTGCAACGGTGCGAATGCGGGAATCTTTGCAGATCGATGACAGGCATCGACCCCTGCCGCAGAAAAGGAAAAAGCCGTCCAAGGGACGGCTCCGGCCTCTCTACTCCGACTTGCGCCTCACTTCGGCGCAAGCACCATCATCATCTGGCGGCCTTCGAGCTTGGGCTCGGCCTCCACCTTGGCAATCTCGATCGTATCTTCCTTGACCTGCTGAAGCAGCTTCATGCCAAGTTCCTGGTGGGCCATTTCGCGGCCGCGGAACTTCAAGGTCACCTTCACCTTGTCGCCTTCTTCAAAGAAACGACCGATGGCCTTCATCTTCACCTCATAGTCATGGGTGTCAATGTTGGGACGCATCTTGATTTCTTTGACTTCGACGATCTTCTGCTTCTTGCGCGCCTCGGCGGCCTTCTTCTGGTTGGCGTATTTCAGCTTGCCCAGATCGAGGATCTTGCACACAGGCGGTTCAGCATTGGGGGAAATCTCTACCAGATCGAGACCGGCCTCCTCTGCCATTCTCAATGCCTGGTCGGTCGGGACGATGCCCATATTCTGGCCGTCAGCCGTAATGAGCTGAACTTTGGGAATGCGAATTTCCCTGTTGGAACGCGGCCCGTCCTTTACGGGCGCGTCGGCTTTAAAAGGTCTGCGAATGGTCGTATTCTCCACGAATTGTTTCGGATAGCTGCAGCCTCTCGCTCCCCGTCGGCGCAACTGACGGAAATGTCGTAAAAGCTGTGTTGAAGTCAATAGCATGACAGCAGGAAAAAAGCACCTCCCGCGTGTCAATGGAGTGTCCTGGAAGCGCGAGATGCGCGAAGGACACAGTATCCTTCTCCCTTTATATAGAAACCGCAGCGAAAAGATCGAGGATTTTTCAGGTCACGCGGACGCGAATCTGTTCTATAGGGCACAAAATCCGGGAGTTTTCCATGTCCGAGACCGCCACGTCCATCCAACCGACCTTCCTTCCCGTTGGCACGGGCGAGAGCGAGCGCCAGATCGCCATCATCGAGCGCACCGCCGGCAAGGGTGCCAGGAATGTCAGCTTCGTCTGGTTGTCCGGCTATCGATCCGACATGAGCGGCACCAAGGCCGTGGAGCTGGATGCGCTGGCGGAGCGGCTTGGTATCGGCTGCATCCGCTTCGACTATTCCGGCCACGGGCAGTCCGGCGGCAAGTTCACCAACGGCACGATTTCGCGCTGGCTGGAAGAGGCACTTGCCGTCATCGATCATACCAAGCCGAAGAAGATCGTTCTCGTCGGCTCGTCGATGGGCGGCTGGATCGCGCTCAGGGTCATCCAGGAACTGCGCAAACGCAAAAAGACAGCCGCCATCGCCGGCCTCGTGCTTATCGCGCCTGCTCCCGATTTCACCATCGATCTCATCGAGCCGAACCTTTCCGATGTCGAGCGGCGCTCGCTGGCGGAACGCGGCTATTTCGAGGAGCCTTCGGAATACAGCCCCGAGCCGAACATCTTCACGCGCGCCCTCATCGAGGACGGCCGCGCCAATCGCGTGCTGACCGGCATCATCGAGACTGGCTGCCCGGTACATATATTGCAGGGTATGCAGGATGCAGACGTGCCTTTCTCGCATTCGTTAAAGCTGGTCGAGCATCTGCCGGCGGACGATGTCGTGTTAACGCTTGTGCGCGACGGCGATCATCGCCTGTCGCGGCCGCAGGACATCGAGCGCATGCTCGCTGTGGCCGAGACGTTGGCGCTACATAAAGCGCCATAAAAACAAATAGATATCTGCGAAATGCTCGGCGCGCTGGCTCCTTTTGCGACCGCCTCGGGGGCGCGCTTGCGTAATCGCAGGCAGCAGGAAATTATGGCAACTATCTCCTTGATTGTGCCGAAATTAACCATAGGAGCCGGTTCCGGTGTTAACACTTAAGTAACGATTGACTTCGCGCACCCCCCTACATTAACAATTTGTTAACAAATGCAGGGACGATACAAGGATAGTGGGCGTGCGTATTAAGGGCTTGTTGATTGCCTTCGCTGCTATAGTTGCGATGTCGTCGGCGGCGATGCCGGCACCTCAGCAGGGTGTTTCGATGACCGTCGGCAACGTGACCTCCCAGCCGATCGGACACTACGACTTCTGCCAGAGACATACCGACGAGTGCGGTCCGACCCGTAACGTCGGTCCCGTCGACATGAACGCGGCCTCCTGGGCTCTCGTCAACCAGATCAACCTGCGCGTCAACAAGACGATCCGCCCGGCGACCGACATGGAAGTCTACGGCCAGGAAGAATATTGGGAATATCCGAAGACCGCTGGCGACTGCGAGGATTTTGCGCTGCTGAAGCGCAAGCTCCTGATCCAGAGCGGCATTTCCGCCTCCAACCTGTTGATGACGGTCGTTCGCAAGCCTGATGGCGAAGGACATGCGGTGCTGACGCTGCGCACCAAGCAGGGCGATTTCATCCTCGACAACCTTGAGGACGAGATCAAGGTCTGGACCAAGACCCCCTATTCCTATCTGAAGCGTCAGGCGAGCTTCAATGCCGGCCGCTGGGTCACCATCGAGAACGGCAACGACGTCCTGGTCGGCGCCGTCAAGTAAGCGCGAGCTAATTTCTCGTTACACAAGAAGGCCGGTCCATCGGACCGGCCTTTCGCTTTTTCGTCTTGTAATAAGACCCGTCCTCACTCCTGGGTGCGGACGAATTTGCTACCATCACGAGCGTCAAGAGTTCTTATGGCTTTGCTGGCCGGCCTTGACGTGCTGCTCGTGGGTGCCGCCGCGTGAGCTGGCAGAGTGCTGCTCACGGGAGCCGGTGGACGAAGCATTCCTGGTGTTGTCATTGTCCATGCGCTTGTGGCTTTGCTGGCCAGCCTTCACATGCTGCTCGTGGGTTCCACCTTGGTTTGCCATTGGATCATCTCCTTTGGTTTGCAGACGAGGCCAAGAGCGGCCTCGTGTTGCTAACCGGTGGCGGCGGAAGGCGTTCCGAAATTTAACATTTCGTGATCTCGGAGTGTCTTTGCCCTTCCGGATGCGACAAAACCACAAAACATTGCCCGTCCCTCACCGCCGGCTCTTCGCTTGGGCATCCTGAGCCTGCCGAAGGGGCGTTCGGCGCTCGAAACGATTCACCGGATCGTTTCGTCGGCTATGCCGAACGCGTCTCACCCATTTCCGATCAGAATGCCGGCACCCAGCACCAGCGAGCCGCCGAGGACGACCTGGAAGGCAGCCCGCAGGAACGGCGTCTCCATATATTTGTTCTGGATGAAGGCGATGGCCCAAAGCTCGAAGAAGACGACGATTGCGGCCGTAATCGTCGCGGTCCAGAAATGCGGGATAAGGTAGGGCAGCGCATGGCCAAGGCCGCCGAGCGCGGTCATGATGCCGCAGGCAAGGCCGCGCTTGATCGGCGAACCGCGACCGGAGATCTTGCCGTCGTCATGGGCTGCCTCGGTGAAACCCATGGAGATACCGGCGCCGACCGAAGCCGAAAGGCCGACGAGAAAGGTCTGCCAGGTCTGCTGCGTGGCGAAGGCGGCGGCAAAGATCGGCGCGAGCGTGGAGACAGAGCCATCCATCAGCCCGGCGAGACCCGGCTGCACATAGGTCAGCACGAACTGGCGGCGCGCCTGTGCATCTTCCTCGTGCTTGACCTCTTCCGGCGTATGCTTCTCGCCAAGCAGGCGGGCAACATCTTCATGACCCTGCTCGGCAAGTGCGAGATCGCCGAGAAGCTGGCGCGTCGAGGCATCGGATACCTGCTTGGCTGCTTCGACATAGAAATTATAGGCCTGCTGCTCCATCGCCTCGGCCTCGTCGCGCATGGCATCGAGGGAGAGGTTCTTGCGCAGCCAATCGGGTTTGCGCTCGTAAAAGCCGCGCACATGCTCGCGCCTGATCAGCGGGATACGCTCGCCGAAGCGGCGGCGGTGCATGTCGATCAATGTCTTGCGATGCGTATCCTCGACCTCGGCCATGTCCTCGAAAACCTTGGCGGACTCGGGATAATGCGGGCGGAGCGTATCGGCATAGGCGAGATAAATGCGTGAATCGTCTTCCTCTGCCGCAATGGCAATCGCCAGAATCTCCTGTTCGGAAAGAGAGGTGAAGGGACGTTTCGACGGGCGGAATAAGCCTAGCAGCATCGGGGCAACCTCATAACTTTAGAATTATTCTAATTCTAAAGTCGGCAATTGCGCTGGTCAAGCACGGAGACGTCATTGCGGAGGGAAAATCGTGCCGGAAAATTTGTGGCCCGCCGAACGGGGCCGCGGAAAATAGTAACGCGACTTTGACAGATTGCCGCAACATCTCCATGACGTCTTGGTCGCGCTGAGAAATTGCATACATAGGGACCTGAAAGACGTCGGAGCAGCGGTTCTCCACGCGCCGGCACTCGGAGAATATTATGGAAAACGAGATACAGGCTAGCGCCGCCCATCTGGCCGGCATCCGCGAAAGGGCCGAGGCGGAGATGGCGCGGATGGGCATCGATCCCGCCTTCATCGACAGGCTGGTCGACACGTTCTATGGGCGCGTTCAGGCGCATCCCCGGCTCGGACCGGTCTTCGACGGGCGCCTTGCCGGGCGCTGGCCCGACCACATGGAAAAGATGAAGCGCTTCTGGTCCTCCGTTGCCTTCAAGAACGGCGCCTATGGCGGCAAACCGGTCCAGGCGCATCTCGGCGTCGAGGGCATGGCCGCCGACCTCTTTCCAGAATGGCTGGCGCTTTTCTCCGAAACCCTTGCCGATATCGCGCCTTCCAAAGAGGCAAGAGACTGGTTCATGGCGACGGCCGAGCGCATCGCCAAGAGCCTGACGCTCTCACTCTTCTATAATCCAGCGCTGGACGATCCCGCGAGAACGACGGCTTAAGGCAGGCCGCGCGAAAATACGGCGGCAAGTCACTTCAAACTCGCCGCCGCAAGATCGGGTAGCGCCTATGCATGTGCTTTGCGATAGGCCGCGACCGCAAGCCAGATTGCGGAAAGCAGGAAATAGAAGGCTCCGAACGCCGCGTAGGGGACGATATCCAGAATGGTCGGCTCGACCGTGCCGAGGGATCGGCTGAGCATGAAACCGCCGGCAAGTGCCGACTGCGCGCCGCTCAGGATCATTACCCATTGAGCGCCATAGATACGCCAGCGCCTTACGCCGGTGTAGAGTTGCAGCAAGCCCGAGAGGATCGCCCAAGCCCCAAACACGGCCAGGACGGCATAGGCGCTATTGTAGGCGGCCACGACAACGGCGAGCGCCGTGGCGATGCTGACGACAACATTCAACGCCTGGGACGGATTGACCTTCAGGCCGCCGTTAACCCGGGCGTCGACCAGATTGGCAAGGGCATCCCAGACAGGATAGATCACCAGCAGAAACGCGGCGGATGGCGGTTTTGCGCTGAGGAAGATCGCGGCTGCAATCCAGACGATCGAGAACAGGGCACGTGTAAAATAGTAGGATTGCAGCCAGTTGGGCTGCGATGAAATGCGACTTTGCATCGGGAGGCTCCTTGTAGTTACCTACCTACTAGTAGGAAGATGCATTCGCTGAGTCAACACAGGCTCGAACACCGTTTCGTGAGAGCCAGAAGTGGTGCGGCAATCTTGACAACCAGCCTACCAAAAGGTAGGCAGCGATATGAAATCAATAACTTCCACTTCAGAAAAAATTCTCGACATCGCACAGGCTCTTATCGTGGCCGGAGGCTACAACGGCTTCAGCTATGCCGACATCTCCGCTGCGATCGGCATCCGGAAGGCAAGCATCCACCATCACTTTCCGACAAAGGCCGAACTGGTTTCGGTGCTGGTGAACCGTTACAGGCAGCAGACGGAAGCGGGTTTGAAGTCTTTGCGCGAAGGCATCTCGAGCCCCGCGGAACAGCTGCAGGCCTATGTGAGCTACTGGCACTCATGCATTCGGGACGCCTCGCTGCCCTTCTGCGTCTGTGCGATGCTCGCCAGCGAGATGCAGATGCTGCCGGAGGAGGTCGCATCCCAGGTGCGAGGCCATTTTCATAGCCTCGCCGGGTGGCTTACGTCAGTGCTGCAGGCGGGAACCGAGAATGGCCTCTTCCGGCTGAACAAACGGCCCGAGGAAGAGGCGCAAATCCTGATGGCCTCGGTTCATGGAGCAATGCTCTCGGCGAGAGCTTTCGGCGATCCAGGACTGTTCATCGCAATCGTTGCACCCCAGATCGCCAGGCTTCAAGCCGCGGATTGACGGAGAGTTGCCGGGCCAAACTCAAAGCAACGACGGCTTACCCCCCGCCAGTCTTAGCCTTTCGCAGCGAAGATCGTCGCCCCGATACTGGCTGCAACAACAAGCGCGGTGCCGAACATCTGAGACGGCGTCATCGGCTGCGACAGGATGACGAAGCCGGCAAAGGCGCCGATGGCAGGCTCGAGGCTCATGAGGATGCCGAAGGACGAGGTGGGCATGCGCCGCAGCGCCACCATTTCCAGCACATATGGCATCAGCGGAACGAGCAGCGCAAGCCCGGCTATTTCGAGCAGGCCGAAGGCCGTCAGATGCGGGACGGCCGAGGCAAAGCCGAAGGGGGTGGAAACGACCGCTGCAACCAGCAGCGACATGGAAAGCCCCTCGAGGCCCTGAAAGGCATTGCCGACCTTCTTCGTCAAAAGAATGTAGCAGGCCCAGCCCGCGCCTGCGCCGATGGCAAAGAGAATGCCGGGGAGATTGCCGACCCATTCTTCGCCATCATAGGCCAGGAGCAGAACGCCGATTGCCGCAAGGATTGGCCAGAGAAGTTGGCGGCTGAGTCCGAAGCCGAGGGTCGCAACCAGCAGCGGCCCGAGAAATTCGATGGCGACGGCAAGCCCTAGGGGAATGCGCGCGATTGCCGAAAAGAAAGAAGTCGTCATCAGCGCCGAGACTGTGCCGAGCGCCAGCACGCCGAGCCATTGCGAGCGGCTGTAGCTCGTGATCTTCGGGCGAACGATGATCGCCAACGCGATGGAGGCGAAGACGAGCCGCAGCCACGTTGCGCCCGCCGGCCCATAGGCGTTGATGATCGGAGCCGACAGGGCCGAGCCGAACTGGATTGACGACATCGACATCACGCACATCAGCACGCCGGCAGCAATGCCGCCGGTCGATGGCGCGACATCCGGATGCGGCATCAGCCCCGCGCCGCCATCCGATCCACTGTCGACAAGCTTCTGTTCCATAAACACCCCCAACTAGGCGGCGTTTTAGAGGCGTGGCCATGCAGTGGCAAATTCAAACTTTTCATCCTGCGATCAGGCACTTTGATGCAAGACGCCTCAGGCTTCGAGACCCTTCAGCACATTGGCGACGTTCAGCCCGATCTCGGGCACGCCATAGCCACCCTCCATGCAGACGAGGACGGGCAGGCCTGCGGCAGCAACCCGCTCGCCCATGCGGATGAAGTCCTGCGATGTCAGCCTGAAGAAGGAGATCGGATCGCGCTCGAACGTATCGACACCGAGTGAAAGCACGATCGCCTCCGCACCGAAGGCCTTGATGCGGGCAAGCGCATCGTCGAGCGCCGCCGACCAGACCTCCCAAAGCGTGCCGCGCGGCATGGGGTAATTGCGGTTGGCGCCCAAGCCCTCACCCTCGCCTTCCTCATCAGCATGGCCAAGGAAATAGGGAAAGGCGTGGATGGGATCACCATGCAAGGACGCTGTGAAAACATCGCCGCGTCGGTAGAAAAGGTCCTGCGTGCCGTTGCCGTGATGGAAATCGACATCGAGCACCGCCACCTTGGCCGCGCCGTGATCACGCAGCCGCTGCGCCGCGACGCCGGCATTGTTGATGAAGCAATAACCGCCGAAGAGATCGATGCCGGCATGATGGCCGGGCGGCCGGCAAAGTGCGAAGACGAAGCGGTTGCCGGCGTTGAGCCAGTCGGCGCCTGTCAGAGCGCAGCGCATGGAAGCGAGCGCCGCCTCATAGGACCCTTTCGTGATCGAGGTATCGGCCGCGTTGGCATAATGGCCGATCATGCCGACGATATTGTCAGGCACGCGCTGGCTGGTGCGCCTGACGGGAAAGGAATTGGCGATCGCCTCACCCGTATAGCCGGCGGCGACCCAGCGCTCCCAGACCGCGCCGAGAAAATCGAGATAGGCCGGATCATGCACCTTTCGCGCCGTTTCCAGCCCGTGGGCATGAGGTGCAACCACATCGGCAAAGCCGGCTTCCTTCACGGCGGCAAGGATCCATTCGGCGCGGAAGGGCGCCTCGAAGGGTGTGACGAGCTGGCCATCATGCAGCTCGGTCTTCGCGTCTCTGAGCTTGTGATCCTCCGAATAGATGACCCGCATGTTCGCCTCCCCATCGCCCACTTAGTTCTGCTGATGACACGAAGGCTTACATGCATCGCGTCCGAGAAAAAAGGGTGACATGCAATCTTGAATGCTGCTGCAAACAACTGCACCTTCCGCCTGCGTTTGAGGAATTGGAGGCGGCCGCATGAAACTCCTGATGGTCGATGTCGACGGCGTGTTGGTGCACGGCCGGCCAAGTGACGGATTGCCGCTGTTCACCTATCTGGAGCGCGATCTGGGCTTGCGGCTGGATGTGCTTCAACAGGCATTCTTCAAAACCTGCTGGGTCGATATCGTCACCGGCCGCGATGCGCTGGAGCCGAAGCTTGCAGAAGTTCTCGGCAAAATCGCTCCTCATCTCAGTGCCCGAACGCTGATCGACTACTGGTTCGAGAATGACTCCCGCCTGGACCACGACCTGCTCGACGATCTCGCCGCCCTGCGGGCCGGGGGAACGAGGATGTTCCTTGCGACCAATCAGGAGCATATGCGCGCCGCCTATCTGATGGGCGAACTCGGGCTCTCCTCCCGCTTCGACGGCATCTTCTATTCTGCCGCCCTCGGCTATCAGAAGCCAGCAGCCGAATTCTTCCGGCTGGCAACCGAACGTGTCGGGATATCCGCAAGCGAGATCGGCTTCATTGATGATGTGGAGGCCAATATCGAGGCCGCGCGGCACTTCGGCTGGAAGGCGATGCAATGGACAGCGGGATCGACATTGCAAGACGCCATTGCCGCCTTCTCAGCCTGAATAGCCTTCTCAGGCTGCAATGCGCTTATAGAAAATGGTCGTGTCGCAAAGGCCGCCCTCCGGCCACATCGCATAATCCGGCACGACGCCGACGCGCTGCCAGCCGAGGCGCGGATAGATCGCCTCGGCATCGCTGCCGGTTGCCGTATCGAGCACAAGCAGGGTCTTGCCGATACGGGCTGCCTCGCGCTCAGCGGCCTCCATCAAGAGGCGGGCAAGGCCCTTACCCCGCGCGGATCGGTGCACCAGCAACTTCTTGAGATCGCCGCGATGGGGCTGGTTCGGCATCTGGGCTGCGCCCACCTGCACCGTGCCTACGACCCTGCCCTCGATCACGGCGACAAAAAGCAATGTCCCGCCGCTTTCGACGCTGTCTGCGACGCTCTGCCAATAAGGCAATGCGTCGGCAGGCATATAAGGCTGCATGAAGCCGACGGAAGCGCCGCCATTGACGCAATCGGCAAGCACATCGCAGAGATCCCGCAGGACAGTGCGAGCCTCAACGGCGGAGAGAAGACGAATATCGGGCATGAGAAGGTCCTTGGGTTTATGAACGGCCGCGATCGAGGATGACGCTGTAGCGCGCCGGCACCTCGCCGGGATTGTGGAAGGCGTGGCCATCTCCGACGCCCATGAAGAGGCAATCGCCAGGCATGAGGCGGTGCACGATGTCGCGGTGCGTCACCTCCATTTCGCCCTCGAACAGCCAGACATGCTGGGTCATGCCGGCACTTGCCGAATTCGGCGGGAAGATGACGCGCGCGCCGGCGGGGAAGATGACTTCGACGACATCGACATTCGAGTCGGTTCCCGGCGGCGAGACGGCGCGTCTGACATAGCCGGTTCCCGGGTCGCGCCAGATCGCCTGCTGATCGCGGCGGGCAAGCGGCGACACCTCCTTGTCCTCCTCGGCAAAAAAGGCCGAAAGCGAAAGTCCAAGCGCTGCGCAGAGCCGCGACAATAGCGAGGCCGTCGGGCTCGCCTCCGCCCGCTCGATGCGCGAGATCATGGCACGGCTGACGGCCGAGGCATTGGCAAGCTCATCCAGCGTCAGGCCGCGGGCGATGCGCAGCTCCTTGATGCGCGCACCGATCGCCAGTTCCAGATCATCATCCGCCATGACTCATGTCTCACGCTTCGTGATTCTACTATATGAGAAATACATGATCTCATGATGGAATCAAGAGCATTGTGACACTCGGCAGCTGCGAGCCAGAAAAGGCTAACATAACGTGAAGATACCAGTCAAAGCCCCGCTTTTCCGCTTTGCGGCGCGGGGCGGCGCTGCTATATGGCGCGCATGAGCACCAATTCCACCACTCCGCTTTCGCATATCCGCAACTTCTCGATCGTGGCCCATATCGACCACGGCAAATCGACGCTGGCCGACCGCCTGATCCAGACGACGGGCGGCCTTGCCGAGCGCGAGATGTCGGAGCAGGTGCTTGATAATATGGAAATCGAGCGCGAGCGCGGCATCACCATCAAGGCCCAGACCGTGCGCCTGCACTACAAGGCTCAGAACGGCGAAACCTATATCCTCAACCTGATCGACACGCCCGGACATGTCGACTTCGCCTATGAAGTCTCGCGCTCGCTGTCGGCCTGCGAGGGATCGCTGCTTGTCGTCGACGCCTCTCAGGGTGTTGAAGCGCAGACGCTTGCCAACGTCTATCAGGCGATAGACAACAATCACGAGCTCGTCACCGTCCTCAACAAGATCGACCTGCCGGCGGCCGAACCCGACCGCATCAAGGAACAGATTGAGGAAGTGATCGGCATCGACGCCTCGGATGCCGTGCTGATTTCGGCCAAGACTGGCCTCGGCATTCCCGACGTGCTGGAAGCTATCGTGCACAAGCTGCCGGCGCCAAAGAGCACAGGCGGCGAGAAGGCACCGCTCAAGGCGCTGCTGGTCGACAGCTGGTACGACACCTATCTCGGCGTCATGGTTCTCGTGCGCATCATCGACGGCACGCTGACCAAGGGCCAGACCATCCGCATGATGGGTACGGACGCGAAGTACCAGATCGAGCGTGTCGGCGTTCTCACGCCGAAGATGGTCGCCGTCGACAGCCTTGGCCCCGGCGAGATCGGCTTCATCACCGCTTCGATCAAGGAAGTGGCCGATACCCGCGTCGGCGATACCATCACCGAAGACAAGCGCCCGACCGCCGAACCGCTGCCGGGCTTCAAGCCGGCGCAGCCTGTCGTCTTCTGCGGCCTCTTCCCGGTCGATGCCGCTGATTTCGAAGATCTGCGCTCCGCCATGGGCAAGCTGCGCCTCAACGACGCCAGCTTCTCCTTCGAAATGGAATCGTCTGCCGCTCTCGGCTTCGGCTTCCGCTGCGGCTTCCTCGGCCTGCTGCACCTGGAAATCATCCAGGAGCGCCTGGAGCGCGAATTCAATCTCGACCTGATCGCGACGGCTCCCTCCGTCGTCTATCAGCTCACCATGACCGACGGTACCGAGATTGAGCTGCACAATCCGGCCGACATGCCCGACGTGGTCAAGATTTCCGAATTCCGTGAGCCGTGGATCAAGGCGACGATCCTGACGCCGGACGATTATCTCGGCTCGATCCTGAAACTCTGCCAGGACCGCCGCGGCATCCAGACCGAGCTGACCTATGTCGGCAACCGCGCCATGATCACCTACGACCTGCCGCTTAACGAAGTCGTCTTCGACTTCTATGATCGCCTGAAGTCGATTTCGAAGGGCTATGCCTCCTTCGACTACAGCCTGACGGACTATCGCGAGAGCGATCTCGTCAAAATGTCGATCCTCGTCAATGCCGAGCCGGTGGATGCGCTCTCCATGCTCGTGCACCGCTCGGCGGCTGAAAAGCGCGGCCGCGTCATGTGCGAGAAGCTGAAGGACCTGATCCCGCAGCACATGTTCCAGATCCCGATCCAGGCCGCGATCGGCGGACGCATCATTGCGCGCGAAACGGTGAAGGCGCTGCGCAAGGACGTGACCGCCAAGTGCTACGGCGGCGACGCCACCCGCAAGCGCAAGCTGCTCGACAAGCAGAAGGAAGGCAAGAAGCGCATGCGGCAGTTCGGCAAGGTCGAAATCCCGCAGGAAGCGTTCATTGCCGCGCTGAAGATGGGGGATGAGTGAGGTTTAACCTCACCCCTGCCCCATATATTCCTTCGTCAGCCCCTCATACTCTTCCATCGCCGGCAGTGCGGCATAGCTGTGCCTGGCCGGCGTCGTCACCCAGGGCAGCTTTTCGCTCGTCCAGGTCTCGATGAAGGGCGTGAACCAGCTGGTGTCGTCGAGCATGGTGGCGCGGACATTGACGAACCAGTCGACGCCTTCGAGCTTCGTGAACATCCAGCTCATGCAATGCGGGCAGAAATAATGATGGATGACATCGCCGTGCAGGCCGCCGATGACAGGCTCGCCCTGCATCACCTCGAAACCCTGCGTGGGGATGGCGGCGCTCAGCGAATAGGGGCCGGCCGTCATGCGCTGGCAGCCGGTGCAGTGGCAGGCCATGGTGAGCAGTGGCTTGGCGCTGATCTTCAACCGCACCTGCCCGCAACGGCAGCTGCCTTCGCTCGGTAATTCCAGCGTGCTCATGATGTCATTTACTCCTATTTCACAGCTTATCGACGCGCGGCACATCGCGATCGGATCCGGCGGTCGCGCAATTACTTAGAGGCCCGTTGCGATCCTCAAGCCTCTGCGACCTGAGGAAGTTCTGCCTGAGCGCCAATCGTCCGCACCCATGCCCTTGCGATGGCGAGGCCCGCCGTCTCAGCCGCTGCCGCATGCTTGGCCACAAGTTCCGGATACCGCTCGAGCCATCCCGGCTCCTTGCGTTCGATCGTTTCCTTGAATTCGCCGCGCCAGCGCTCGACCACGGCGGCATTGGCTTCGAAGTGAAACTGCGTGCCGTAGGTGGCGCGGCCGATGCGGAAGGCTTGGTTCGGCGTGATGCCGTTGGCGGCCAGGCGCGTGGCGCCAGCAGGCAAGGTAAAGGTGTCGCCATGCCATTCGAAGATGGTGAATTCGTCGCCAAGATCGGCGAGCAACGGGTCTTTCCTTCCCTCGTCGGTCAGGCCGACCGTCTTCCAGCCGAATTCATGGGCGGTGCCGAGCAGATTTTCGGCGTCGTAGGCGCGCGCCAGGATCTGGCTGCCGAGGCAGATGCCGAGCACGGCCTTATCCTCGC
This sequence comes from Rhizobium sp. AG207R, assembly GCF_027109195.1. NCBI lineage: Bacteria > Pseudomonadati > Pseudomonadota > Alphaproteobacteria > Hyphomicrobiales > Rhizobiaceae > Rhizobium > Rhizobium sp. AG207R. The sequence continues at coordinate 23,643 of NZ_JAEPVT010000013.1, read as the reverse complement.
TTTCGAAGCGGCGCATGAGCTGCGCCAGCTCCGGCAGATAGGGATGGGTGTCGTCGTCGCGGGCGCTCTGCTCGCCACCGAGCACGGCCAGCGCATCCCAGGACGAGGTGTCCTTCGGCAAAGCCTCCCCGCTCCAGGGGCGAAACCAGTCAAGCTCGGCTCCGGCCTCCTCCAGCGCGATACCGAGAGCGCCAAGCGGGGTGTTCTTCATATTCTCGATGATGGCGACGCGCATACCGTTGATTCCCGAGCAATGTGACCACCGGAGATGAGCATGAGGCGGCGGGAGAGGCAAGTGGCCAGAGCGTTTCAACACTCAACGGAAATGTCCAACCACTCCGGCCGTCTTTCCTTGCGCAATTCCGGACGGAAAACCGCCTGGCACTTTTCCTGGAATTGCTTTGGCTTGCAGCGGGCTAAAGTTGAACCTAAATCTCAGCAAACAACGAAGGATCAGGACAATGAGCGACAAGCCGCGGATCACCATTCTCTACTGCACGCAATGCAACTGGCTGCTTCGCTCCGGCTGGATGGCGCAGGAGCTGCTGCAGACCTTTACCGACAGTCTTGGCGAAGTGGCGCTGATCCCCGGCACCGGCGGGGTCTTCGAAATCCGCATCGACGGCGAGCTGCTTTGGGAACGCAAGCGGGATGGCGGCTTTCCCGGGCCGAAGGAGCTGAAGCAGCGGGTGCGGGATGTCATCGACCCCGAACGCGATCTCGGCCATACCGACCGCGCATCGCTGGAGAGCTAGGCCCCGCTGCGCGGGGCATTAGTCGAAGGGCGAACGACAGGGCCTGGTACCGTTGTTGATCGTCGTATAGCTGTCGGTGCCGGGATTGTAGGTCCGGTAGCGCTCGGCGCACCAGGTCTGATGCCGCTTGAGCTGCTGGGCCGGCGAGGGATAGACTGTTCTCGGCGGTGGCGTAAAGGTTTCGCGCGGAGGAACCTGAACTCGCGGGCTGCCAAAGCGATTGAGGCCCCCGTTATAGGGTGGCGTGATCGGAAGCGGCTGACCTGGGCGGGTGTAGAACTGCCGCTCGCCGAAACCGAAACAGCCACGGGAATCGCAGATGACCGTATTGGTGCGCGGCGGAGTGATGAGCTTCCGGGAGTCCGAGGCGGCCGTAGCGAAATCCACCTGCGACAGCGAGGCAAGCGCGAGGACGCAGCCAAATGCGATCCTATGAAAAACAGCCATGACATACTCCTGTTCCGGACGCTGCGAACCTATGGCGGGCCGCCGCACCTCTTATCTTAGTTGGGGTCATGACGATGGCAAAACCAGTGCTGCCGCAACCGGAACCTATCGATCCACGATGAGTTGATCGCCGCCACCGCTTGCGCCATAACAGCCCGACCATTGCAAGGGAGATTGCCTGTGAGCAGCTTGAAATTCGGCACCAGCGGCCTTCGCGGCCTATCCGCAGACCTTACGGGACGGGCATCGGCGCTCTACGCGACGGCCTTTGCCCGTCATCTGCTGAAAAACGGCCATGCCAAACCGGGCGACCTCATCCTCGTCGGCCGCGATTTCCGCGAATCGAGCCCGGCGATCTCGGCCACCTGCATCGGCGCGCTGAAGCGGGCCGGCCTGACGCCGATCGACTGCGGCACATTGCCGACGCCGGCGCTGGCGCTTTACGGCCTGCAGCTGAAGGCCGCCTCGCTGATGATCACCGGCTCGCATATCCCCGCCGACCGAAACGGCATCAAATTCTATCGCCCTGATGGCGAAATCGACAAGCGCGACGAGGTGGCGATCAGCGAAGAGGCGCTTGCGATTGGCGATTCAGTGCTCGACGAAACCCCTGCCGAGGCGGAAAACCGCACGGCGGAGACGGAGGCGCTGTTCCTGGAGCGCAACAAGGGTCTGCTGCCTCCAGGCAGCCTCGCCGGCCTGACCATCGGCGTCTATCAGCACAGCACGGTGGCACGTGATCTCTTCGGTCAGGTGCTTACCCATTACGGCGCCCGCGTCGTGCCGCTCGGCCGCTCCGAGAGCTTCATTCCGGTCGATACCGAAGCGGTCTCAGCCGAAACCATCCGCCTCATGAAGGCTTGGGCGCCCGAGCACGGCCTGGATGCCATCGTCTCGGCTGATGGCGACGGTGACCGGCCGCTGGTCGCGGACGAAACCGGCGAGCCCCTGCGCGGCGATCTGCTTGGCCTCATCGCGGCAAATTTCCTCGGCGCCGATGTTGTGGTGACGCCGGTTACCTCCAATTCCGGCATCGAGGCCGCCGGTTCCTATGCCGTCACCCGCACCCGCGTCGGCTCGCCCTATGTGATCGCCGGCATGGACGAGGCCATCGCGGCCGGCAAAGCCAATGTCATGGGCTTCGAGGCTAATGGTGGCACGTTGACCGCCAGCCGCTTCACCGTCGAGGGAAAAGCTTTCGAGCCGCTGCCGACGCGCGACAGCTTTCTGCCGATTCTCGCGACGCTCTATGCCGCCGCCAAGGCACGCAAACCGCTTTCGGCGGTTGCCAGCAGCTACCGCCTGCCCTTTGCCGCCGCCGACCGTCTGGAGAATTTTCCCGTGGAAACCAGTGCCGCGCTGATGGCCTATCTGCGCGCCTCCGACGCCAATCTTTCGGATTTCCTGAAGCCGATCGCGACGGTCGCTTCCAAGAGCGATATCGACGGCCTGCGGGTGACACTTGTGGATAACCGAATCATCCATTTCCGCCCTTCCGGCAACGCGCCGGAAATGCGCTGCTACGTGGAAGCATCGAGCGAAAGCGAGGCAAAGGCCCTGCTGGAACAGGGACTTGGCCTGATCAGCGCATGGGCCGCAGCCCGGGTTTGACCCGGGCTCCACCCGCTTTTTTGACGATTGCCACGAAAACTTCAAAAACCCTGTTGACACCGGACGGCCACCCCCTTACATGCGTGTCCGTCGCCCAGATGGCGGAATTGGTAGACGCGCAGGTTTCAGGTACCTGTGCCGCGAGGCGTGGAGGTTCGAGTCCTCTTCTGGGCACCATTTCCTTTCTTGAGAAACACGGATTTCTCAAAGATTTCAAGATTTAGCGAGCTCTTGCAATGCCGCTTCCGGTTCGCCGGGAGTTCATAAGAACTTGTCTTGAAATCGGCTATCCGGATGAAAGCCGGCCTTTCGGCATCCCTGAATAATCGTCCTTTGAACGGATCCCTGATGCCCGCCGCTGGCAGGCGATGAATGCCTGGTCAACAGCTGCCGCCCAGTGTCTTTAAATCATTGACTATCGAAGAAGAGATCGACCTAATGGGGCAAACCCTGAGGGACGTTTGATGGACCACAAGAGCGACTGGTACGACCTGATTGTTGGCAACGGCAATGTCAACGAAGGACTAGGGAGGATGATAGGGTTCATCCTCGCCGTCATCATAATCCTCAGCCTTATCTTCTGGGCAATCTGAGCGCCTCTCGCCGAGGGAGGCTGTCGCCCCTGTCTTACATCAACTAGTGAAGGCTTCCCGAATCCGGCCTGACGCTAAGTCCGGCCTCACGCACCGCCTCCAGAAAAGCCTTTCGCGACCGCTCGGCGGAAACCTTGCCAAGAACGGCATCGAGGCAAACCAGCACGGCCTCATCCATTGCCGGGCCGCCATTGACCGGCCACTCCTCGCTCATGCAGTTTGCCGCGTCCAGCGCGTTGGTGATGATCGCGAAATGGCCGATGCCATCGAGATCGACTATGACGGGATTGTTCCAATCACCATATTCCATGGCAGCCCTCCTCGCCTTTACGCTACAAGCCCATAACGGGAGCAGCGGCGAGATGTTCCTGGGCTCTGCGCAGGGCGTTAAGATTTTCTTGCGGCGCCTCATCGGATGTGACCGGATACGAGACGCTCTGTATGGAAACCGCGATGGGCAACCACCAGTCAAATATCCCAATCAGGGCAGTGACCGAGATCCGCGCTTCCCGCTGTGTGCAAACCTCCATCCCGTTATGGCGCTACCTCGCGCAACGTTATCTCGTTAACTTTTGCCGAAGGGAGGAAAAGACGAATAAGGGGAACAATAAAATGGACCACGTCTGCAACCTGCTCTGGCTCGCCTTCAGTGTCGCTCTTCTCTTTGCCGCGTTGAACCGGCGGCTCGTCGGTGATTACGTCGCCATGTGGTATCTGCTCGTTATTACCGTGGTGACAGTGATGGCCTGGGCGGGTTTCTTCCCGACCGACATGGCGACGCTGCGCGCAGGCTAGAGCGCTCCGGCGCCACAACCATGCAATTCTGCCTACCTTTGCTCGATAACAGTCAGGCACCAAAAGCCGCCGAAAACCTATCTCGGCAGCCTGAAGCATGAATAAAGGTCCAGCCGGCGCTCCAAAGCGCGTCCATGTCGACCGACCATACTCCCGCGCTCGCGAGACCAGCTGTTTTGGGGATGATAGGGACGGCTGTATTCCATTCCCCTTCGGCGTAGCCCGTCAGTAGTGCTCGGACTGGGAGAAAGTATGGGCGAGCTCCGCCTGCCCCGCCGTCAGGCCGCAATCGACAGGCAGGCAAACGCCAGTGATCGCCGAGGCAAGCGGACTTGCGAGGAAAGAGACGGCATTGGCGACATCGGCCGGATCGACGACGCGCCGCAGCGCATACCAGCGTTTTGCCTCCTCGAAGACATTCGGGTTTGCGGCGGCGCGCGCTTCCCAGGCCTGGGTGCGCACTGTGCCGGGCGCGACCGCATTCGAACGGATGCCGAACTTGCCGTATTCGACCGCGACCAGCCGGGTGAAATGCAGAAGCCCGGCCTTGGCCGCGCTATAGGCCGGATGGCCGAAGACGGCCATACCGTTGACGGAGGCGATATTGATCACCGACCCCTTCGACGCCTTCAGCATGTCCTCGACGGCGCGGAAGCAGAGAAAAGCCGCTTCGAGATTGAGGGCATTGTCGGCACGCCAGATGGCCGGCGTGGTATCATGAAGACTGACGGCGCGAGCGGCACCGGCATTGTTGACGAGCGTCTTCACCCCGCCGAGATCCGATGCGGCCTTTGCCATGGCGGCAACATCGGCATCGCTGGTGATATCCGCCTTGAACGTGACGAAACGCTCCGCCGGGCCGAGTTCTCCAACAGCCTTCTGCATGGCCGCCTCGTCGATATCGACGAGCAGGATGATGTCGTGGTCATCCGCCAGGCGTTTTGCAATGGCACGGCCGATATCGCCGGCAGCCCCCGTGACGATGGCGACGGATTTGCTCATATCATATTCCTTCGATCGATTCCCCGAGCGGCTTGATCCGCCACCCTATGTTGTTGTTTCGGCGGAGCCCAATGTGATGAGCGTCGCCGACTTCGCGAAACTGCTCTAATCTCCAAGAAGCTGACGGTCGTCGCCATCGCGATGGGTGACGAGCTGCTGCTTGATACGGCGCAGCGTCACCGTTGCCTGCGGCTGAATGCGATAGGCGACCAGGCTAGCGAGAATGTCCACCACGGCCAGATAGGCGATGCGGGTCGATGTCGGCCGATAGATATTGTCTCCTTCCGGCAGGTCGACGGGCACCGTAATCTCGGCGGCGCGGGCCACCGGACTTTCACTCTGCGTCAGGGCGATGGTCGGCACCTTGGCTTCGCGTGCCAGCGCAAAAGCGCGCACCAGCTCGGCGTTGCGGCCGGAGAAGGAAGAGCCGATCAGCACGTCCGTCGGCTTGGCGGCGGCAGCCATCATCAGCTGCATGCTGTGGTCGGAGCTCGCGGTAATGCGAAGGCCGAGCCGGAACAGGCGGTTCTGCAGCTCGGTCGCGATCATAGAGGAATTGCCACCGGAGCCGAAGGCATAGATCATCTCCGCACTGGCGAGGCGGTTCGCCGCCCGCTCGATGGCGGCAACATCCAGCCCGCGATGCAGCAGGAAGAGTGCGTTCTGCGCCTTGGTAATAATATCCTGGGCAACGTCGGCCGGTGCGATGCTCTTCGGCTCGGGCTTCAGATAGCGCATGCCGACATAGGCTGTCCGCGCAAGCTGCACCTTGAAATCGGAAAAGCTTTCGCAGCCCAGACGTCGGCAGAAACGCGTCACCGTCGGCGGCGAGACATCCGCCTTGCCCGCAAGCTCGATAATGGAAGCATTGACGGCGAATTCGAAATCATTGAGGACGATGTCGGCGATACGGATTTCCGATTGCGAAAGCCGGCCTCTCTCTTCCTGCATGGTCGTGAAGATATCCATCAGCCCCCCTTCGTCGCTGCTTCACCCACGTTTGACACGTAGTCAGCGACACGATCCATCTCAATCTTCCTGATCCCGCCGGCGCCTGTGGACAGGCGTATGCGCAGAAGCAGCTCGTCATTCGTTCTCGTTTCGCCGGAACCGTGACATGCGATGGCCACCATGCGGTTCCTGCAAATTATTTTCTTGATACGTTGACAAATGACCATAGAAAGCGGAATTTGGCCAGTGAAAATCGCAAATTATGAAAAGAATTTAAATGACGGCGGATGCTATGCGTGATCCTTTCAAGAATCCCTTCCCTGCCAGCGATACCGCCAGGCATTCGATCTGGGAGATGCTCGTCCCGCGCGATATCGATGCTTTTCTTGCCGCTGATTGGTCGATGGTCGCGGGCGATTTCGTCGAAGAGGGCTTTATCGGCATCGATGGCAAGCGCGCGGTCAGCCCGGACAAATGGCGCCTCGCCTTCCCGACGCTGTCCGCCTATCGCGACGAGTGGCTGCGCCAGGCACGCGACTTCGCCACGCAATCCTTCGCCGAAGATCCGCGCACGGCCATCTTCACGACAACGACCCTCGAAGACATCGAGATCGAAGGCGATATGGCACTGGTGCGCAAGAAGTTCGACGGCAGCCTGAAGAAGTCGGATGGCGGCATCGACGTGATGAAGTGGCAGACACTTTATTACTGCCGCCTGCATAAAGGAAGCTGGAAGATCTGCGGCTTCACCGGCTATCTGCCGAACCCCATGGAATAGAGGCGACAGCATTGCGCATTTTCACGGCGGCCCTTGCGACCGAGACGAATACCTTCTCCCCTATCTGCGTCGACCGGCGCGCCTTCGAAGCCTCTCTTTATGCGCCGCCGGGCACACATCCGGAAACGCCGACGCTATGTTCCGCACCGATCACTGTGGGACGTCGTATCGCGGTGGAAAAGGGCTGGGAGGTGATCGAGGGCACCTCCACCTGGGCCGATCCGGCCGGTTTGGTCAATCGCCGTACCTATGAGGAACTGCGCGACGAAATTCTTGAGCAATTGCGCGCGGCAATGCCTGTCGATGCTGTCGTTCTCGGACTGCACGGCGCCATGGTTGCGGATGGTTACGAGGATACGGAAGGTGATTTCCTATCGCGCGTGCGCGACATCGTCGGGCCGGATATCCTGATCTGCGCCGAGCTCGATCCGCATAGCCATCTGACGGCGAAGCGCCTCGCGGCCGCCGATTTCTTCGTCTATTTCAAGGAATTCCCGCATACGGATTTCGTCGATCGCGCCGAGGACCTCTGGCGGATCGCAATCGATACGCTAGAAGGCCGCGTGAAGCCGGTCATGTCGGCCTTCGACTGCCGCATGATCGATGTTTTTCCGACCTCGCGCGACCCCATGCGCTCTTTCGTCGACAAGATTATGGCGATGGAAAAAAGTGACGCCGATATTCTTTCGATTTCGGTCATTCATGGTTTCATGGCCGGCGACGTGCCGGAGATGGGTACGAAGCTGCTCGTCGTCACAGATAATAAGCCGGATAAAGGTTCCGCAATCGCCCGCGATCTCGGCCTGGAACTCTTCTCAAAGCGCGGCACCTTCATCATGCCGCAGATCGACGAGAAGCAGGCGGTAAGCGAGGCCATGGCTGCCGCTTCGGGTCCGGTCGTCATAGCCGATCTTTGGGATAATCCCGGCGGCGGCACGGCAGGCGACGCAACGGTCATCCTGCAGGAATTGCTCGATCGCGGCGCTACCGACACGGCGATCGGCACGATCTGGGACCCGATGGCCGTACAGATCTGCATGGCGGCCGGCGAAGGCGCGAAAATCCCCCTGCGTTTTGGCGCCAAATCGGCACCGGGCACGGGCAATCCGATCGACGGTCTCGTCAAGATCGTTCGCCTGGTTCCGAATGCCGAAATGCGTTTCGGTGAGAGCTTCGCTCCCTTCGGCGATGCCGCACATATTCAGCTCGATGGCATCGACATCATCCTGAATTCGACGCGCGCGCAGAGCTTCGATCCGAGCCTGTTTTCCGTCATGGGCATCGACCCCAGCACGAAAAAGATCCTGGTCATCAAATCGACCAATCATTTCTACGCGTCCTTCTCCAAGATCGCATCGCAGATCCTTTACTGCTCCGCAGGAACGCCTTATCCCAACAATCCGGCGCGCACGCCCTACCGCCGCGCGCGAAAGGATATCTGGCCGATGGTGGCGGACCCCTTTGCAGAAGAACGGAAAGACGCCTGACATGGCTCCGAATATCGCTCACGACATTGCCTTGGAAATCAGCCCCAAGCCGGGCGACACGGTCGACAGCCTCTCCACGCCACGCCCGATCATCGACGAAGACCGGCTGGCTGCGAATATTGCGCGCGTGCAGTCCTACATGGATGCGCACGGACTGAATTTCCGCCCGCACATTAAGACGCACAAGATTCCGGCCCTCGCACGCGCCCAGGTCGCCGCCGGCGCCAAGGGCATCAACTGCCAGAAGATCACAGAGGCGGAAGTCTTCGCCAATGCAGGTTTCGAAGATATCCTGATCACCTTCAATATCCTAGGGGCTGAGAAGCTCGCACGGCTTTCGGCTTTGAACGACCGTATATCCGGCCTCAAGCTCGTGGCCGACAGCACCGTGACGGTTGATGGACTTTCCGGCTGGTTCGCCGCCCGCAAGCCGCTGACCGTGCTGGTCGAATGCGATACCGGCGGCGCGCGCTGCGGCGTGCAATCGCCAGAGCAGGCGGCCGCTCTCGGCAAGCATATCGCCAGCAAGCCCGGTCTCGTCTTCGGTGGCTTGATGAGCTATCCGAAGCCGAACAACGCCGCCGCGACGCAGGCTTTCCTCGTCGAAGCAGTAGCGCAGCTGAAGAATGATGGCATCGAATGCCCGATCGTCAGCAATGGCGGCACCCCAAGCCTTTTTGAGGCCCACCTCGTCACGGCCGCTACCGAGCATCGCGCCGGAACCTACATCTATAATGACCGCTCGATGGTGCGTGCGGGCCATTGCCGGGAAGAGGATTGCGCCATGCACATCCTTGCGACCGTCGTTTCCCGACCAACCGAAGACCGCGCCGTCATCGATGCCGGCTCGAAGGCTTTGACTTCCGACCTTCTCGGTTTTGCCGATTACGGTCAGGTGGTCGACTATCCCGATGCCGTCATCAAGGGGCTATCGGAAGAGCATGGTGTCATCGATCTGTCGAACTGCGCAGGCGCTCGTCCTGAGATCGGCGACAAGATCCGCATCATACCGAACCACACCTGCGTCGTTTCCAATCTCTTCGACCAGATGGTGTTCCATCGCGATGGCGTCGTCACCCGCGTCGAAGAGGTAGCAGCTCGCGGTCTGGTCTGGTAGGGCGATCCCTCACCCGCCTTCGTGGTTCGAGACGGCCCTTTGAGCCTCCTCACCAAGAGGGCAGACTCTCCGCGCTGTAGCCCAAGAACGGTAAGCCGTATCGAGGACCAGGTTTACCCCATCCTCACCCTGAGCTTGTCGAAGGGCGAGGATAGCCAGCAATCACCTCTCCGTCAGGAAGCAGCCTGGTTCAGCAAGTCCATGTCGATTTCGGTCAGTTCCACCCGCCGCTCGAAAGCCTGGCCGTTTTCATCGAAGAGATGGCAATCGCCGAGGCGGATACCAGTCTTCAGGGGTGCGTCCATGCGGATGGCGGCGCTGCCGGGCAGCGTCGCACAGAAATTCTCGTCGATGCCATCAGCCGTGGCATAGGCGACCGTTTGGGCGCCGAGCCGCTCCACGACCGTCGGTACGATCGTGAGGGTCAGATCACCATCGCCAAGCTGGACATGCTCCGGCCGGATGCCGAGGGTCAATGCCTTGCCGGCAAAGCCTGGACGCGGCGTGACGGGCAGCAGCACCTTCTGCCCCTTATACTCCACCTCCACACCCGCATCGCTGACGCCTGTGCAAATGACGGGCAGAAAATTCATCTTCGGATTGCCGATGAAGCGGGCAACGAAGGTATTTGCCGGCTTGTGATAAAGCTCCAGCGGCGCACCGACCTGCGATATCTCGCCGGCGTTCAGCACAACGATGCGGTCGGCCATGGTCATAGCCTCAACCTGATCATGCGTCACGTAGATCATGGTTGCCTGCAACTGGCGGTGCAGCTTGGCGAGCTCGATGCGCATATCGGCACGCAACGCAGCATCGAGGTTGGACAGTGGCTCGTCAAAGAGGAAGATCTTCGGCTCGCGCACGATCGCACGGCCGATGGCGACACGCTGGCGCTGACCGCCGGACAGCTGACCCGGCTTTTCCTGAAGGCGTTTATCGAGGTGCAGGATACGCGCAGCATTCTCGACCTTGGCCTTGAGTTTGTCCTCCGCCATCTTCTCCACCCGCAGCGGGAAGGCGATGTTTTCGAACACCGACATATGCGGATAGAGAGCATAGGACTGGAAGACCATGGCGATGCCGCGCTTGACGGGCGGCAGATCATTGACGCGGGCGCCATCGATCTTGATGTCGCCGCTGGTCACATCGTCGAGGCCGGCAATCATGCGCAGCAGGGTCGACTTGCCGCAGCCGGACGGGCCGACGAAGACGATGAACTCACCGTCATTGACGTCGAGCTCGACGCCCTTGATGACCTCAAAATGACCGTAAGATTTTTTGACCTGATTAAGGTGCAGCTTTCCCAAACTCTGTCTCCGCGCGGCGCCGCCATGGGGCGGGCAGGGCTCCAAAGGCCGCGCGCATTGCGCGCGGCCCGGTGACTTGCAGGCTTACTTGTACTGCTCGAGATCGGCAGCGGCCTTCTTCAGCGCATCTGCCGGCTGAGCCTGACCGGTGACGACCGACTGGACCATGGAGATCATCACGTTCTGGAAGCCCTTGTAGTCCTTGAAGAGCGGCTCGGGACCACCATAGGCGATGCCGTCGATGAACGGCTTCCAGGAAGCATCCTTCTTGACGAACTCGTCAACCATCGGAGACGGGCGCAGTGGTGTGAGGCCTGCGCCGCCCTGGAGTTCGTATTCTCCCTGCGGGCCGGGAGACGTGATGAACTTGGCGAATTCGATCGCCTTGTCCTCAACGCCGCTGCCCTTGAAGACGGCAAGGCTGTCGGTGATGAGCAGCGTGCCCTGACCCTTGGCCGAAGGACCGAGCGGCAGCGGTGCCACGCCCCAATTGATCTTTGTTTCCTTCAGACGAGCGGCGGCACCGGAGCCGGCCTGGATCATGCCGACCTTGCCATCGAGGAAGATGGCGCGCATTTCGTTCTGTTCGTAAGCGGTCGGCCCTTCGACCGAGTAGGGCGTGATGTCCTTGTAGGCCTGGAGAGCTGCCAGAACCTCGGGGCTATCGAGAACGATCTTATCGCCGTCGATGACCTTGCCGTTGTTGGTGTAAACCCAATGCAGGAACTGGTGCATGGTGTTATCGAAGGTCTTGGCCGAGAGGCCATAGCCCGGAATGCCGGTCTTTTCCTTGATCGCCTTGGCGTCGGCGATTTCTTCAGCCCAGGTGGTCGGCGGCTTTTCCGGATCAAGACCTGCCTTCTTGAAGAGATCCTTGTTCCAGTAGAGCGCCTTTGTCGAGAAGGCGATCGGTGTGCCCCACTGCTGCCCATCGAAGGTAACCGTCCCAACGATGCCCGGATAATAAGCCTTCTTCTCTTCGTCCGTCATCGGAATCGGAACGATCAGGTCGTTGTCAGCGAACTGCTTCAGCGTGCGCGAGCCGACATAAGCCATGGCAACCGGCGTGCCGGCTGCGGCGAGCGTGGTTGCCTTGTCCTGGCACTGCTCCCAACCGACGACCTCAGGCTTGACGGCCCAGCCCGGATTCTTGTCTTCCCACTGCTTGATGTACTTCACATGGATCGGATCGATGCTGTCGCCGCAATAGATCCAGCTGATTTCCTTGTCGGCGGCCTGGGCGTTTACGGCGCCAAGCACGGTGGAGCCGAGCAAAGCAAGGGCGAGAAGCCCCGTCTTGAAATGGAATGTCACGTTTAAGCTCCCGTTCTCTCTGGTGGTTGATTGATTTTATTGCTTCACCGCGCCAGCGGTCAAACCGCTGACGAGATACCGTTGCAGGAAGAAGATCACGACCAGAGCCGGCGCGATGCCGACGAAACTTGCGGCCATGAGTTCGTTCCAGACGACCTCCTGCCGGCCAAAATAGGCAAAAAGCCCAACTGGCAGCGGCATGTATTCCGTCTTCGAATTGAAGGTGAGCGCATAGATGAACTGCTGCGCGTAGGAACCGATGAAAGTGGTAATGGCGACGACGGTGATGCCCGGCATGGCGATCGGCAGGATGACGCGGCGCAGCGTATAGAAATGGCTTGCTCCATCGACAAAGGCCGCTTCGTCGAGTTCCTTCGGAATGCGCATCATATAGGTGCGCAGCAACCAAATCCCAGAGGGAATGAGGAAAGCGACACCCGGTACGATCATGGCAAGATAGGTGTTCAAAAAGCCGAAAGAGCGCATGAGCCGGAACAGCGGGATCAGCAGTACGGCACCGGAAAACATGTTGACTGCCAGGAAGGCGCCAAGCAGCAGGCCAGAACCTCGGAACTCGAAACGAGCGAAGGCATAGGCGGCCGGCACGACGAGAATCAGCACGATGACAGTGCTCACACCGGAAATCAGGAAGGAATTGAAGATATACCAGCCGAAACCGGGCACGCTGGTCCACATCGTGCGATAGGCTGCAAAGGAACCATTTTCGGGAATGAACCGATAGGGCGACGAGAAAAGCTGGCTGAGCGGCTTCAGCGAGACCAGGAACCCCTCGACGAAGGGCGCCAGCACGAAGGTCAGGAACAGGAGGATCCCGGCATAGATGCCGATGAGTTCGTACCACTTGTAGCGATTGATCATGGCGGGCTGGCTCATCGCTGCTTTGCTCCCGTGGAAAAGCGGCTGGTCAGGCGGAAATAGGCAAGGCAGAAGATCGACAGGAAGATGCAGATCAGCACCGCGCGGGCAGCGCCTTCACCATATTTGTAAGATCCGATCGCAGTGCGATAGGTGTCGATGATCATCGTCGTCGTCTCGCCGTTCGGGCCGCCGCGCGTCAGGATCCAGATGATATCGAAGGAATTGAAAGTGGCGATCAGCGACAACATCGACATGGTGACCAGCGACGGCACCAGCAGCGGCAGGGTGATGCGGCGGAAGCGATAGAAGCGGCCGGCGCCATCCGTCCAGGCAGCTTCGTAGAGATCATGCGGGATCGCCTGCATGGCCGCCAGCATATAAAGAGTGACCATCGGCACGCCGATCCAGACGTCGGTAATGATCGTCGCCCAGAAGGCCGTGCTGCCATAGGCGAGGAACGCCACCGGGCTGTCGACGATGCCGAAACGCTGCAGCATGCCCGAAATCATGCCGAACTGGCCATTATACATCCAGCCCCACATGAAGATGCCGATCGCCATCGGCACAACCCAGGGCGGCATGGTCAAGACGCGGAAAAGCGCGCGGCCCGGAACAGCGGAATTCAACAGCGCCGCGCCCAGCGTGCCGATGATCATTTTGATCGACACGGAGAAGAACGTCCAGATGAAAGTCCGGACGATGACGCCTGCGAAAGTGTCGTTGAAGATCTTCGCGTAGTTCTCGAAACCGACCCAATTCGTCACCTTCTTCAACGATGCATCGGTGAAGGACAGGATTATGGTGTCGACCAGCGGATAGGCGACGATGACGGTGACGTAAAGGAGAGCCGGAAAAAGAAGGAGCCAGGCGAAGATGACCGTGCCGCGTTGAACACCCATCCTGCGCCCCTCCCTAGGCGGCTCTTGAATGAAGCGCTTCGTCGAACTCGTCCCAGATCGGCCGGAGATCGACGACGGTCTTCTTCATGCGGGCCTCGTCCATCGAGAGCGCGAGAATGCCGGCTTCCAGCGCATTCTGGGTCGACACCGGCAGATGCAGGCCCGTCTTGACGTGCGCGATAATATCCGCGGCCATCTGTTCGTCGGCGCCATAGTGCTGCGAAAGCGTGGTGGCCGCGTAGGTCTTCTCGATCACCTTCCTGCCGGTCAGCATCTCATGGACATTGAAATAACCGCGGATGAAATCGCCCTCGGCCATGCCGCGCGAGCCCATGATGGCGAAACGGCGGAACTGGTCAGGCACGTTGAGATTGGTGTGGAAGTTCATGCCGACACCATTGGCATACTCAATGATCGCGACCTGATAGTCTATGATGTCGCCGTCACTGTCGAAGACCTTGTCAGACCCCATCCAACCGCTCGGCTTGCGATGGAAGAGCTCGAGATCGTTGATGCCTTCCCGCGCGGGATCGTTTTCCGGAATGAAGCTCTTGCGGCCGCCAAAGCTTGCGACCCGCTCCGGCCGCGCGCCAACCACGCCATTATAGAGATCGAGATCGTGGCAGCATTTTTCCAACATGAAACTGCCGGAATAATGTTCGTATCGGCGCCAGTCACGCATGAAGAAGGCGCCGTGATAGGGTTCGATATGCTCGGCAGCCTCGATGGAAACGACATGGCCAAGCTTCCCCTCGGCCTGGGCAGCCAGGAGATCGCGGTACATCGGCGAATAGCGCAGTACGAGGCCGACATTCAGGCGCTCATGACCGAATTTCGCCATGAGGCGGGCAAGCTCGATACTGTCCTTGATGGTCGTGACGATCGGCTTTTCGCAGAAAATCTTGAGGCCGGCCTCGAGGCCGATGCGGATGTGATCGAGATGCATGTGGTTCGGCGAACCGATCATCAAGAGGTCGATCTTTTCGTTGGCAATCAGATCCTGGGGTGTTGCATAGGCCTTTCCGGCTGAGATGCCCCGTTCGAGCAAACCAGGCAGGCCCGCGGGTTCCGGATCGACATATCCTGCAATCTCGAAGCTCTCGTCGATCGCCTTGAAGACATAGCCCAGATAGCCTAGGCGGAATCCCAGCCCAATGATTCCAACGCGCATGCTTTTATGTTCCCATTACGTAATTTATTTTCGTAACCTTGGGGCAAATTTTCGCATTCGTCAACGACGTTCGCGCATTTAACCAAAAACATGAAATTTATTTTCAGACCACCAACAAAACCTACCGACGCGAACATGAAGCCACGCTCGCCTTGATTGCGCTGCTGCTTAATTCGGCAGAATGCCTACGACTTATCTATCCGGCCCGTTATATTGCCAATATTGGTAGTTCGGCTTTCTGGTGCTGCTGGAAATGACGCCATTCCGATCGCAAACGTAACCGAGGCGCGGCAAGCCGCGGTAGAACGGACCTTCGTGAAAATAATCGGCGTACACGGTGGCGGTGCGACATTGAAACTTCTCGTCATCAGCCATTTTCGGCGCAGTAACTCCCGGAAGGTCCTTGTAAGGATAGACGGGAGCTACATATGGCTTGGGGAGGAGCGGATTGTCGGCAAGTGCGGCCGCCGGCATCAAGACCGCAAGGGACAGGGCAGCAATGGCGATTTTCGACTTGATCCACATATACTGCTACGCTCCTTTACAAATGCGAGCGCAACGACCACACACCGCATATCACAGATATAATGGGGCTGGGGTCATGCGCCAACGGGTTCCCCGATCAAAATCATGCGCACGGGATGGTTTCCGCATCGCCGACGCGGGCCATTCACGCTACGTTACACCAAAAAAAATGCTTTTATCTGCAAATACAATGCAGGCGTGTGCAAGCGATTTGCGACAAGTCATAAGCATGTTATATAGTATGAAAATTGTCATCCTGGTTGTTGTCGGCGCGATTTCTGTTTGAAGGAGTAACAGTCATTCTCGAACAGATTAATCGTATCCCGCCTCTTGTTGACCCGGAGATTGCTGACGATGCCGCTCAGCAGGTTTCCATTTATGTCATCAATCTTGATCGCTCGCGTGATCGCTGGGAACGACTGTGCAACCAGGCCGTCGAATATGATCTGCATATCACGCGCGTTCCTGCCGTCGACGGACGTGTCGTCGCGGAGGCAGACCGCGTCGATTTTTATCCGCATTCGTTCATCTATCACAACGGCCGCAAGCTCCTGCCGGGAGAGTACGGATGCTACCGCAGCCATCTGATTGCGCTGGAGCAATTCGTCGCAAGCGGCGACAAGATGGCGATCATCATGGAAGACGACGTCGAGCTCAACGAGAAGCTTATCCCGCGTGCAATCGCAGCGATGGAAAGCGTCCAGGGGGCGCGTCTCGTCAAGCTCGTCAATCATCGCCTTGTCGGCTTCAAGCCGATCTGCGAAACCAGCGAAAACGATGTCGTCGGCCGCTGCATGCATGGTCCGCAGGGATCGGCTGCCTGTTATATCGTCAACCGCAAGGCGGCCAAGAAGCTGCTGACGACGCTGAAGCCCATGCTTCTTCCCTACGACGTCGCCTTGGAACGCGGCTGGTCAACCGGCGTCGAGACATTCACGACCTTTGAAAACCTGGTCGATTTCAGCCCGCATCGCGCCCACACCACGATCGGCAAACGCGTGCATTACCGCGCGGTAAAGCGGCATCCCCTGTTGCGGCTCACGGCACATTGGTTCCGCACCTGCGATCAAGTGCGCCGCTGGTACTACGCCATCGCGATGAAGCAGTAGCTGCGGCAAAGCTGCGAGGCCAAACCCGAAAGCATTAAAAGACGCCGGTGTCGTGACAGGACACGCGCCTATAGCTGTGCAACGTTATCAAGGTTCGGCTGATCGACCGTCAGATCCGTCTCGCGCTCGCGATAGACCAGATCAACCACTTCGCTGCTCGGCGCATAGCCAGAAACGAGCTTTTGCAGCAGGGCTTTCGCCAAGGGAATGTCGTTTTCATCCAGTGCCGCCTCGAGCGCGGCGAGCCGCCTCGACAGCTCCGGCCAGGGCAGGAAATCCTCCTTGGCCTGCATGATGCGCGGATGGCTGGTCGGCTGCGGGTTGTCGCCGATCAACAGTTCCTCAAAAAGCTTCTCGCCCGGTCGAAGGCCGGTGATTTCAAGCTCGATATCACCATCCGGCTCGTCCTGGTCCCGCACGGTCAGACCGGACAATTCCACCATTCGCCGCGCGAGATCGGCAATGCGTACCGGTTCGCCCATGTCGAGCAGGAAGACATCGCCGCCGCCCGACATCGCGCCCGCCTGGATCACAAGCTGCGACGCCTCGGGAATGGTCATGAAATAGCGGGTGATATCGGGATGCGTCAGCGTGATCGGGCCGCCGTCGCGGATCTGCTGGCGAAAAAGCGGCACGACCGAACCGGATGAGCCGAGCACGTTGCCGAAACGCACCATGGCGAAATTGGTACTGTCGGTGCCAGGCTTGCGATCTGCATCCATCGCCTGCAGCACCATTTCCGCCAACCGCTTGCTGGCGCCCATGATGTTGGTCGGACGCACGGCCTTGTCGGTGCTGATGAGGACGAAATTTTCGACACCATGATCGCGCGCAGCTTCGGCCGCTATCTGCGTTCCCTGCACATTGTTGCGAATGCCTTCGACGGGATTGTATTCGACGAGCGGCACATGCTTGTACGCAGCGGCATGATAGACGGTCTTCGGCCGCCAGGCCTGCATGATCTGTCTGATCCGCTGGCCATCGCGGACGGAAGCCAGGAAGGGAATGATGCGCACATCGGCAGCGTGGCCGGCGGAGGCGGCCGCCTTCTCCAGCTCGCCATGAATGGCATAAAGGGCGAACTCGCTCTGTTCGATCAGCAACAGAGAGGACGGACCGTTCTTCAGGATCTGGCGGCAGAGTTCGCTGCCGATCGAGCCGCCGGCACCGGTGACCATGACGACCTTGCCGCGAATGTTCTTCTCGATCAGACCGCGATCGGGAGCGATAACGTTGCGGCCGAGCAGATCCTCGATATCAAGCTCGCGCAGATCCGAAACCGCGACGCGGCCCTGCGCGAGCGCCGTCAGATCTGGCATGGTCCGTACGGTGACGCGAGCTTTGCGCATGTCTTCGAGGATTTCGTTGCGCCGCTGTCGCGTGGCATTCGGCAGGGCGAGCAAGACGCCCTTGATCTCGCCTGAGACTACGAGCGCCGGCAGATCGGCCGGATCGTAGATCGGCAGCCCGCCCATAATGCTGCCATGCAGGTTGCGATCGTCGTCGAGATAGCCGACGACGTTCAGCTCCGCGCTGTTGGCAAGCGCGCCCGCAAGCTGACGCCCTGAAGCACCGGCACCGTAGACCAGCACCTTGGCAAGCTGATTGCGATTGAGAAGGCGCTGATAGGCGTTGCCAAGCCAGTAGCGTGTCCACATGCGCGACAGGCCGATCGCGATCAGCAGCAGCAAGGGCTGCAATATGCCGACGGTGCGCGGCACGCCCGGCACGCTGATGGCGGTAAAGATCGTCATGAAGGCGAGCGCATAGATCGCCACCGCCTTGACGACCGTCACGAACGCCGAAAGGCCGGCATAGCGGAAGATGGCGCGGTAAAGGCCGAGGACGATGAAGATCGGAATGGCGAGCAGAAGGGAGACGATCGCCGGCAGCCACTCGACGCCTTCGAGGATGACCCAATCGTCAAGGCGAAGACAATAGGCAAACCAGACCGTCAGCACACACAAGCTGGCATCGACCAGCAGCGCAAGCGCGCGCTTGGTGGAGCGCGGCAACGCCAGAAACGGCAGAACGAGTTTATCCGCGGGCACCATCGATCAGCTTTCCCTGGCGCCAGTCATCGGAGCAACGCACCGCTTTTCTCGCATAGATTGTCTCACAAAGTATCGCACAACGCTTAATGACCGTATCGCGCTTCCATTAGCAAGACCCAATCATCCCCAGCGCCGATTTACATTTAGAACAGTCGGCGCGCAATTGCATCCTCAATGCTGAAAAAGGCAGCCGATGCGAAAGGGTAAGACGATGGTCACTTGCCGAAATAGCCGCGGATGACGGGATGCCGAAACAGGCCGAGGAGAACGGCAAACGCCATGCCAAGACCGGCACCAAAGATTGCGCCGGCGATCAGCCCGGCCACCATCATCACCTTGCGGCTCGGCCCATCCGCCTTCAGTGGCGGTTCCGCCTCCGAGATCACGCGAATATTGCTCTGCGAGAGGTCCTGGGCATCGCTCGCCTGACCGGACCGTTTCAGCAGTGATTCATAGAGATTGCGAGCCGCGGTCGCCTTGCGCTGCAGCTCGTTCAGGCCGACAAGCTTGCCTGAGGTATTGACCTGCGAGGCCTTCTGTACTGCCAGTTCTTTGGCGATATCCTGCTCGGCCTTCTGTGCCTGCTCATAATCGGCGCGGGCCGAGGTCATCTGCCGCTGCAGCTCCGCGCGGATTTCGGCGGCGAGGCTATCCAGCGACGATTTCGCGGCGAGCAGGCGCGGATGGCGGGTGCCGAGCTGGCTTTGAAGGCTGCCGACATTGGCCGCCATCGTCGCGTATTGCTGCCGCAGGCTGCTCAATGCCGTCGATGTCACCCCTGCGGACGGATTGTTGGAGACCACATCTTCAAAGCTGAGCTTGCCGGCAGCGTCCGCGCGGGCTCTTGCCTCGATCGTTTTCTGCTGGGCCGTTACCAATAGGTCGTTCAGAGCGGTCAGACGTTTGTCGGAGATCAGATTGCCCTCGACGGCCACCATGTCGTTGTCGGCGCGATAGGTTTCGACGGCCTTTTCGGCTGACAGTACCTGCTGGCGCAGATCCTCCAGGCGGGAATCGAGCGCCGTATTGCTGTTCTTGTAGGTGCTCGCAGCCGCCTTGCTCTCTTCCTCCATGAAGGAGGTCACAAGCTGGTTGGCGATCTCGGCCGATTTTTGAGGATCGCTCGTCGTCACCTTGGCATTGACGACGTAGGTGCTGGATTCGCGGGCGATCTGCACGGCTTTCGCCAAGGCGGCGGTGGCCACATATTTTGCCGCCTCGCCAGTGGCGCCACCATTGAATTTCGGATCCTGATCGAGTTTCAGCGCATCGACGACGCGCCCTAGCACCTTGCCGGAAGACAGGATCTGCGTCTGGCTGTCGATCATCGTCGTGATCAATTCCGGTGGCGTCGGCGCCTGCTGGGCGGAATCGGAGCCTCCGACCGGCCGAGGGTCGAAATAGAGGCTGGTCTCGGCGGTGAATTTCTGCGGAATAAGGGGAATGACCGCTCCGCCCAGAACGGCGCCGGCGCCTGCCAGGGCAAGAACAACGAACTTCTTCGCCCAGATCGAAGCGATGGCCGATCGAAGATCAAGCAAAGGCAATTTTGCCGCCGGTATCGATGCCGTCGGAGCAGCGACAGATGCCGGTACAACAGCAACCTGCTCGACAGTAGGCACCGCAGCGGTGACAACCGGCTCGGAAACGGAGCGGGGGGCCACCGGCTCCTCAACATCGGATCGCTTCGGCGGACTTTGCGGAACGGCGGCATCCGGAATGGGCGCCTCAAGCTCTTCGGAATGTGCCATGGGCTCAGCAGCGGCGACGAAATCCCGAGGGCGCAAGACAGGACTGCGCAAGCGCATACCGTCGCGCCGTATGTCAGACGGCTCGGTATCGCGCCAACCCGCAAGTCGGTCCGATCTCTTGCTTCGTTCCATTGAGCTCATGGCAGACTTTCAATGCTCCGCAGACGCATTCCACGCAGCAGGTGCCGGAAGTTTAGAAACGTTTGGCTAACGGAACATTAAGGACGCTCTCAGGAAATCGCGTGGCACGCGCGCGCATGATCCATCCCTTCATCATTGCTCAACACCATTATCCCTATGAAAAGCCACACGCGCACGGAAGGCAGGGCCATGCAATGACCGCATCGATGACGAAAACTCTGCGACGCCTGCTGGCCGCCACGATCATGCTCGCTTTCACGGCGCAGGCGGAAAGCCCCCTTGCGGCGCAGCAACTATGCTATCGCGGCGTCAATCTGTCCGGTGCGGAATATGGCGAGCGCGGCGGGGTCGTGAATGTAAATTACACATATCCGTCCGAACAGACCGTGCGCTATTTCGCGGAAAAAGGCATGAATACAATCCGCCTTCCCTTCCGATGGGAACGGCTGCAGCCCGTGCTCGGAGCACCTCTCGATGATGACGAACTGCAGCGGCTGAAGGATGCCGTCGATCTCATCCAGAAGCATGGAATGACAGTCGTTCTCGATCCCCACAATTACGCCTATTACGACAAGACGCAGCTCAAGCAGGCTCCCGCGACCGATCTTGCTTTCGGCGATTTCTGGGCGCGGCTTGCGGTGGAGTTCTCCAATCGAAAGGGCGTCGCCTTCGGCCTGATGAACGAGCCCCACGATATCAAGGCTCCCGATTGGCTCGAACTTGCCAACACCGCCATCCGCAGCATCCGAACCATCGGCGCGCGCAATCTCATTCTCGTACCCGGAACGAACTGGACGGGGGCGCATAGCTGGTCGGCCGACGTTCTGGGCGGCGGCGCCAATGGCACGGTCATGCTCGGCGTCAAGGACCCGATCGATTTCTACGCCTTCGAATTCCACCAATATCTGGATTCGGACAGTTCGGGCACGCACCCGGTCTGCGACGGCACCGACAAAGCCGTGAAGGGCATGAACGACGTTACCGACTGGCTGCGCAAGAACGGGAAGCGCGGATTCCTCGGTGAATTCGGCGTCGCCGCCAATGATGGTTGCCTCGACGGTCTCAAACAGGTTCTCGACATCATGAACGCCAACAGCGACGTGTGGCTCGGCTGGACCTATTGGGCCGCCGGCGACTGGTGGCCGCCGGAGGAGCCGCTCAACGTCCAGCCACACAACGGCCGCGACAAGCCGCAGATGAAGGTTCTTACCGAGGGGCTCAATCGAAAAGTGTCGCTGGCAGCCTCATGCGCGTTGGTCAAGCCGGCGAAATGATCAGTGACGGGCAGCCGGCTCTTTGTCGCGAATCATCGGCCTGATATGCTGCCGCCGCCAGTGAAGACGTCACCACTCCGGATATCTGATGCAACGTTCAGGCGAAAAGCAGCCGATCAATTTCGTCATTCTCACGATTTCGCTGCTGGCGGTCTGCTATAACTGCATCCTTGCCTTCATCAATCACAATATCACACCGCTGACGCCGAGCTCCGTCGTGCTGTCCGAAGTGCTGTTGCAGGTCGCCGCCTTCACCTACCTGCTGACGAAAGGCATATATGAGGAGGACATAGCACCGCTCCTTTATCTGCTGCTGACCATCGTGCTGACGGTTTTCGTCATCGCCATCAACAAGCAGGCCTATATCGATCATCTCCGCAACGTGATGATCATCTTCGCTTTTTCGATCATGGGGCGGCTTGCCAACGAGCGGACCGTCAAGCTTGCCTTCAAGATTTCATGCTTCATCGTGCTTGCCGTGCTTGTCCTGGAAATCGTGTCGGTCAAGGAATATGTCGCGCTGTTTCATCCGGCCGAATATTTTCAGAATACGCGCGGCGTGCCGCCGGCGACCTATAGCGATATCGGCCTGTTTCGCGGCGCGCTTGGATTCGAGGGCCGGTTCTCTTTCGGCCTGATCGACCACCGATCGTCCTCCATCTTCCTGGAGCAGGTCTCGCTTGCCAATTTCTGCGGCGTGATGGTGCTGTATCTGATCAGCTTCTCCAATCGTCTCGGTTTGCTGGACCGGCTGCTGTTTTTCTCGACGGTCGTGCTGATCCTGCTGACGAACGACACACGCACGATGCTGATCTTCAGCCTCATCTGCGTTGCGGGCTATTTCATCTATCCATGGCTCCCGAAGACGCTCGACCTGCTGACGATGCCCGGCATCATCGTTGTCGGCTTCGTCATTCACGCGCTCGAGCCGAGCGTGACGGGCGATAATTTCGTCGGGCGCATCAATGGCACGGTCAAAGCCTTCCTCGGCATGGACCTGCAGAGCACGATCGGGCTGCAGCTCGATCAGGTCGGCATCTTTTTCGACAGCGGATATGTCTACATCATCTATGGCGCCACCATCTTCGGCCTGATTCTGTTCTGGCTCTACGCCTCGCTCTATCCGGGCGGCGAAACGGTCAATCAGCGACGCCTTGGCCATGCGCTTTCCCTTTTCCTGTTCCTCAATCTGATGATCGGCTCCACAGCCATCTTCTCCATGAAGACGGCCGGACTGGTCTGGCTTCTTGTGGGATTCCTGAAATTCAACGAGGGAAGTCTGGCGAAACCACCGCAAAAGCTTTCGCTGGCAACCGGCGGCTGAGGCGGGGATACGCCGTTCGAAGACGCAACGGGAACGGCTTTTTGCCCGCCATCCTGCCTAAATATCCGTCGAAACATGGCTGGGGGGAGGTATTTCCCAGACCTCCGATTTCATCTAAGCAGGCGGACATCCTCGGGATAGAAGAGATAAAGACATGACGAGCTATGTATTGACAGTGACGTGCCAATCGACGCGTGGGATCGTTGCGGCGATTTCGAACTATCTGGCCGGACAGGGCTGCAACATCGTCGATTCCAGCCAGTTCGACGATCTCGATACCGGCAAGTTCTTCATGCGCGTCTCCTTCATCTCCGAGGAAGGGGTGGGGCAGGCAGCGCTCGTCGAAGGCTTCAAGCCGA
>NZ_JAEPVT010000012.1:0-253946 GCF_027109195.1 Rhizobium sp. AG207R | reverse complement strand
ATATTCGATATTACAACAACGATCGCATCAGGCTAAAACTCAAAGGGCTGAGCCCTGTTCAATACAGGACACAGCCCTTAAATCAGCCCAGCCAATAAACCGTCCAACTTTACGGGGTCAGTTCACAATCGCCGGGTTTTTGCTTGTCTGCTGATATCAGTTAGATTGCGGCATAGACCGCTTTCGCCAGGTCGATCGTGAATTGCCCCCACATGCCTTCGAGCGCTGTATTCGTCAGCGCGACCACCGTCAGGCCCTTTTGGGCATCGACGAACCAGCTGTGCCCATAGACACCGCCCCATTTGATCGTGCCAGCCGAGAAGGGGACCTGAGCGACGACGGGATCGAGGACGACGGACCAGCCGTAGCCGAAACCGAAGCCGGCCTGCTGGGCCTGCATGTGGCCGCCTGCCTGATCTGTCATCATGGTCTTCACCGTATCGGCCGACAGCAGCGGTGCTCCACCCTTTCTGATCGTGTCCAGAATGGTAAGGATATCGCTTGCCGTTCCGGCCATGCCGGCGCCGCCGGAGTGGTAGGAAGCGGGGTCGAATATCCTGTCGGGTGAAAAGCGGATCGTGCCGTCGAAAATCGGGACGAGAGCCTCTTCCCCCATCCGTTGCGGCTCGGGAGCATCATTCACATAGGCGGCTGCCAGGCGGCTACGGTCGCGCACGTAGAAGCCCGTGTCGGAAAGGCCGAGCGGCTTCATGACAAGATCGGCAACCGCATCACCGAGCGGGCCGCCGGTTTCCTTCTCGATGATGCCGCCAAGGACATCCATCGCCAGCGAATACTGCCAACTTTCACCAGGTGCAAAGAGAAGGGGTGCGCTGGCGAGGCGCTGGAGATTGTCTGCCAGCGAACGACCCGGTGTGTCCAGCCCGTCGGATACGCCAGCCGTGTGATAGGGGCCGTCTTGCGCCTCGGCGAATGTGTAACCCAACCCGGAGGTATGGGTGAGAAGATGTCGAATACGGATAACGGCTTCGCCGCCATCGGGCAGACGCGGCCGGAAATCCGGGAGCCATTTGGTGATCGGATCGTCGAGACCGATGCGGCCCTGTTCGACGAGCCGCATGGCGGCAATGGTGACGATCGGTTTGGTGACGGAAGCAAGGCGGAAAATAGCGTCTTCCCGCATTGCGACTTTGTTTTCGCGATCCGCCAGACCGGCGGCGCGGGTGTAGACCAATTCTCCGTCCTGAGCGATCAGAACGACGGTCCCGACCAGCCTTTTGTCGGCCAGCGCGGAATCGATTGCAGCATCGACGCCTTCAGCGAGGCTGCCGTCGGTGAGAGGAACGGAATTTTCCAGTGGAAGACTCATGGGGAAAAACCTTATATAATCACAATGACCATTCCTGAATAAACCAAGTCGGGAAATAATTCTAGAGTGACCATTGTGAAAAATATTGAAGAGAAGGAAAATTCTTCGCCACGCAAGCGTGGGCGGCCGCCCGCTTTCGATCGGGAAACGGTTCTTGCCGCCGCGCGAGATACTTTCTGGAAGCACGGCTACGACGGTTCCTCCATTGCCGACCTGACGGCCGCCATGGGCATTACGCCGCAAAGCCTTTATGCCGCCTTCGGTTCGAAGGCCGAGCTCTATCGCGAGACGCTGGATCAATATCGGCGCATGCCCCGTCCGGAACCCGGCAATCCCTTCCAGGACAAGGTGAATACCGTGACTGCCTTCGAGCGCTTTCTGACGAACTCCGCCAAGATCTTCACGGCGCCGGAACACCCGAAAGGCTGCATGATATCCACCGCGGTGCTGAATTGCGCAGAGGAGAACGAGCCGATCGCCCATCATGTCGCATCGATGCGTCTGCAGACGCTGGATATCTTCACCGCCCGCATCGAGCGCGGGATTGCGGAGGGGGATATGCGGCCGGACGCGGACGCTCGGTCGCTGGCGCGTTTTCTGGGCGCGATCGTGCAGGGCATGTCCGTTCAGGCCCGCGACGGCGCAACCACGGACGAATTGCTCGCCCTCTTGTCTCATGCGCTCAACGAACTGAAAACCTATCAAGTGCGGCAGGAAGCCTGAGCCGAGGCAAAGAAAAACCCGGCGACCGAGATCGCCGGGTTCCGGAATGGTTTTGGAAATGACCGATTAGTCGTTCGAGGAAACCTTGAGGCCGATGACCTGCGGGATCGTCGTCGGCGCGCCCATGGCAGCGCCGATGATCATCGGCACAGGCACCGGCTTGCCGGGAGCAGCCGTGACCGTCAGGCTCTTCGGATTGTCGAGATAGGCGCTGACCGCTGCGGAGACGGCATTCTGGAGCTCCGGAACGTTGAGCTGCGCCATCATGATCGGCGTCATTGCCTTCAGCGTGTCGGCGAGCTGCTTGCCGGTAACGCCCTGCTGCTTGCCGGCGAAGTCGAGCGCGCGTGCCGTAATCGACGCGTCGTCGAAGCGGATCTGGGCGCTGTTGAAGGTGAGCTGCTGCAGCAGGCCGAGCATGGCGAGGCCGGCGGACTGCTGCGCTTCCTGCTGGTTCGGATTGGCGCGAACCGTCTTCAGCGCATCCTGCATCGACTTGGCGAAGGCGGGCGTATAGCCGGAAATGCTGAAGGCGAGGTTCAGCTTGCCGATGTCCCTGAAGTCAAAGGAGTATTCGCTGATGTCGATCGTGCCGGGGCCGATTTCCCAGCTGCCCTTCATGGAGACGGTGCCGTCGATCTGCTGCAGCTTCAGCGCATCGATCGCTTCCTTTGTCTTCGCATCGTCGACCTTGCTGAGATCGGCCTTGATGCCGTTGATCTTGGCGTCGAAGTCGAGGCCCGACTTGTCGTCACGCCTCTTCATGTTGGCGTCGGCGCCCTCGATCGAGAACACCTCGGTATCGTCCTTCGTTACGGACACGGCGCCGGCATGAGCGCTCTTGTAGTAGAGCAGCGAGCTCAGGTCGCCCTTGCTTGCGTCGGCCGGGATCTCTACGCCGCTCAGCTTGAGATCGGTGGCGGAAACGGAGGCACCGTCCTTTTTGAAATCGACATCCGCAAAATCGATTTCTTCGATCGTGTAGCCGCCATTGTTTTCCTCGACGCCATCAAGGGTGATATCGCCCAGCGGAATGCTGTCTTCCATGCCGGCCGCCTTGACGCTTGCACCCTTCAGCGTCACTGTGCTGCCGTCGACATCGATGCTGCTAGCGGCAATCGAACCGCCCTGCTGGCTATAGACGTCGTTGATCTTCTTCAGCAGATCATTGCCGTCGAGCGCAAAGGCGGAGCTGGCGAAAGACAGGATGGCGGCACTGCACAGCATCAGCCGCGTGGTCCGATAGAAAGTCATGATGGCGTTCCTCGTTGAGCCGGTGGTATTGGCGGGGACGTACAGATTGAGCGTGTACTGCGCTGACTTATATTGATCTTTCTGTGAAAATCCAACGACAATGAATGTAGAGTGCGAGTGCAGCAAAAATGTATCGATAGCCACCCTGCAATGTGCCTGAAACGCCTTCATCCACAGGTGCTTTCGGCTGATTTCTTGCTGTGAATCGTCATCTCTTATAGTCAAGGGCCATGGGAAAAAATCTGACACCGCCGCCCGGTGACGGCGACGACAACATCCTTCCGGTCGATCTGAAGGCCGCGCTCGAAGAGCGTTACCTGGCCTATGCCTTGTCGACGATTACGCAACGCGCGCTTCCGGACGTCCGCGACGGGCTGAAGCCGGTGCATCGCCGTATTGTCTATGCGATGAGCGAGATGGGGCTCCGCCCGAACGCCGCCTTCCGCAAATGCGCCAAGATTGTCGGCGAGGTGATGGGTAACTATCACCCGCATGGCGACCAATCGATCTACGATGCGCTGGCGCGCCTGGCGCAGGATTTCTCGCAGCGCTACACGCTGGTCAACGGCCAGGGCAATTTCGGCAATATCGACGGCGATAGCCCCGCCGCGATGCGCTACACCGAATCCAAGATGACGGCGGTTTCCGAACTGCTGCTCGAAGGCATCGACCAGGATGCGGTGGATTTCCGTGACACCTATGACGAGTCGAATTCCGAGCCGATCGTTCTGCCTGGGGCTTTTCCCAATCTGCTCGCCAACGGCTCTTCGGGTATCGCCGTCGGCATGGCGACCTCCATTCCGCCACACAATGCTCACGAGCTTTGCGATGCCGCCCTGCATCTGATCAAGGATCGCGACGCGACGGTCGAGAAGCTGGTTGAACTGTATATTCCAGGTCCCGACTTTCCGACCGGCGGCATCATTATCGATGATCGGCAGAGCATCATAGAAAGTTACAAGACCGGCCGTGGCGGCTTCCGCGTCCGGTCCAAATGGGAGATCGAGGACCTCGGTCGCGGCGGCTATCAGATCGTCGTCACGGAAATCCCGTTCCAGGTGCAGAAGTCGCGGCTGATCGAAAAGATTGCCGAGTTGCTGCTGGCGCGCAAGCTGCCGCTGCTCGAGGACATCCGTGACGAATCCGCCGAGGATATCCGCGTCGTTCTCGTGCCGAAGAGCCGCACAGTCGACGCGACGATCCTGATGGAATCGATGTTCAAGCTGACGGAGCTGGAAAGCCGCTTCCCGCTCAACATGAATGTCCTCTCCATGGGCCGCATCCCCAGGGTCATGGCCCTGAACGAGGTGCTGAAGGAGTGGCTGGATCACCGCCGCGAAGTCTTGTTGCGCCGTTCGCGCTTCCGCCTGGCGGCCATCGAAAAGCGCCTAGAAATTCTCGGCGGCTTGCTGGTTGCCTATCTCAACATCGATGAGGTCATCGCCATCATCCGCGAGGAGGATGAGCCGAAGCCTGTCATGATGGAGCGGTTCGGCCTCACGGATAATCAGGTCGAGGCGATCCTCAATATGCGGCTGCGCTCCTTGCGCAAGCTTGAAGAGTTCGAAATCCGCAAGGAGTTCGACGGCCTGACCAAGGAGAAAGCCGACATCGAGGCACTGCTCGCTTCGGACGAGAAGCAGTGGCAGACGGTTGCCTGGGAAATCGGTGAGGTGAAGAAGAAATTCGCCAAGGCGACTGAAATTGGCCGCCGTCGCACACAGTTTGCCGAAGCGCCGGAAGCCGATGATGCAGCCATCCAGCAGGCGATGATCGAGAAGGAACCGATCACGGTCGTCGTCTCGGAAAAGGGCTGGATCCGTGCCCTCAAGGGCCACATTTCCGATACGTCTTCGCTGACCTTCAAGGAGGGTGACGGTCTCAAGGTCGCGTTCCCGGCGCAGACGACGGACAAGATCCTCATCATCACCACGGGCGGCAAGGCCTATACGCTCGGCGGCGACAAGCTGCCCGGCGGCCGCGGCCATGGCGAGCCGCTGCGCATCATGATCGACATGGAAAATGATCAGGATGTACTGACCGCCTTCGTCCACGATCCCCAGCGCAAGCAGATGATCGCATCAACGGCAGGCAATGGCTTCATTGTCGCCGAGGCGGAACTGGTCGCCAATACCCGTAAGGGCAAGCAGATCATGAACGTCTCCTATCCCGATGAGACGAAGCTATTGGTTCCGATTTCCGGCGATCACGTCGCAGTGGTTGGCGAGAACCGCAAGATGGTCATCTTCCCGTTGGCGCAAGTGCCGGAAATGTCGCGCGGCAAGGGCGTTCGCCTGCAGCGCTACAAGGATGGCGGCATCGCCGATATCAGGTGTTTCCTGATCGCCGAGGGCCTGACCTGGGAAGACAGCGCCGGCCGCACCTTCACCAAGACGAAGGACGAGTTGGTGGAATGGCTGGGCGACCGCGCCGGTGCCGGTCGAGCCGTGCCGAAGGGCTTCCCCAGAAGCGGCCGGTTTTCGGGGTGAGGAGCGGTCGGGCAAAGCCCGAGCAATCGACCCAGCGGGTCGATTGCAGCGATGAACGCCCTGAGCCTTACCGAAAACGCTGAGGGTGACGGATACGGCAGTCCGTCACCCGGCTAGCGGAACACAGAAGTCTTTGAAGAAGTGCATGGCGCCGATTTCATCGATTTCTCCAGCCGCGACACCCAATACGAGCGCAACGATCATCCCATCATCTGCCTCGATCAAATAGCCATTGATGTAGAGAAATGTGAAAGCCGCCAGATATCCGGTTCTTTTGTTGCCGTCGGAAAAAGGATGGTTCCGCACCAGGCCATAAAGATAGCCGGCGGCCAGAGCGAATACGTCATTTTCGCCATATACGGCCTTGTTGAGCGGACGGGCCAATGCCGCTTCCAAAGCATTTTCATCCTTTAAACCCGGCAAGCCACCATGCTCGGCGAGTTGTTCCTCGTGCATGATCTCGATGGCTTCGCGGGAGAGCCATTTGTATTCGGTCACTTTGCGAGTTCACGCAGAGCAGCGCGATATTTCTGCATGCCAAGCCGCGCAGCCCGCAGTTGCTCGGCAAGATCGGCGCGCTCCGGAACCAACTCGATGTTGCCGTTGACTTCGCGTATTTCCAACGCATCGCCGTTCTTCAGGCCGAGCCTATGAAGGATTTCCTTCGGAATAATCACGCCTTCGGAATTGCCGATCTTGCGGATAGTGACGTTCATGGCTCAGCTCCAATGTAATAACAAAGTTATAACAGTGGATGGCCGTTGTTTCAATGCGCAAGACCCTGCGCTGCCAACGCCGCTCTTGCCTTGACCCGCGCCTGCCAGAGCGAGTGCGCGGCAAGCGCCAGGATCAATATCGCGCCGCCCGCAAGCGTCATGTTGGTCGGTGCCTCCGAAAAGATCATCCAGACCCAGATCGGTGCGAGGATTGTTTCGAGCAGATAAAACATCGCCACTTCCGGCGCCGAGAGAAAGCGCGTGCCCGTTGCAAGACACCAGAAGGAAAGCGGCATCAGCACGGCGCCGTCGAACAGGATCCAGCCGGGATGGTCGATGGAAAAGCCCGACGGCACCATGTGATAGAGCCCGACGGCCGCCGGAATGACGGCCGCCAGCAGGGAGGCAAAACCCATATCCCGGCCCGAGGCGCGGCTGATCGTGATGGCGCAGGCGATGGAGAACGACGCGAGCACGGAAAGCGCATCGCCAAGCAGATGGCCGCCCTCCATGCCATCTCCGACAATCAGGCCGACGCCGATGATCATAACGGCCATTGTGACGAAGGTCGAAAGGGCAGGGCGTTCCTTGAGGAAGACCCACGAGAGCAGGGCGGTGAACATCGGGTTCAACGCAATGATGAAAACCACGTTTGCCGCCTTCGTATAATAGACGGCAAGCAGGAAGGTGATGGTCGTCAGCCCGTAGAAGAAACCGACGGGAAGCCCGAGCCAGCCCGGCAATACGCCGCGCAGCGAACCCGTGACACGGCGGATGACGAAAAGGGCTGCGAGCGCCACGACAATGGTCGCAAGGCTGCGTGCCGACAGCACCGACCAGACTTCGCCGCTGGAGAGCCGGATCAACGGTATGTCCATCGACAGGGCCAGGCCGCCGAACGTCGTCAGCAGCAGGCCCTTCTTGTGATCCGAAAGCTGGGAGAACATTCAGCGGACGGTTTCTTTGTCGCCGTCGGCGGTAGGATCGAAGCGTTCCCAGCCACGTGGGGTGAGATGCTCCTGAGGCTGGAAACGCGTCTTATAGTCCATCTTGCGCGAGCCTTTGACCCAATAGCCGAGATAGACATGCGGCAGCCCGAGAGCCTTCGTCCGCTTGATATGATCGAGGATCATGAAGGTGCCGAGAGATCGCTCGTCGAGATCGGGATTGAAATAGGAATAGACCATCGACAGCCCGTCGCTCATGACGTCGGTCAAGGCGGCGGCCAGGAGCTCACCCTTGGGACGCTGTTCCAGGCCCGATCCTTCCTCGCGGCGGCGATACTCGATGATTCGCGTGTTCACATGCGTGTCCTCGACCATGATCGCATAGTCGAGCACGGTCATGTCGGACATACCGCCTTGCTGGTGGCGATAGTCGAGATAACGACGGAAGAGCGAATATTGTTCGCTGGAGGGCTGCGCCGGAAATTCGGTGGCGATGATATCGCTGTTGGCGGTCAGCACCCGTTTCATCGATCGGGTAGGCTCGAACTCCTGAGCGAGGATGCGCACTGATATGCAGGCCCTGCAGGATTCGCAGGCGGGACGATATGCGATGTTTTGCGAGCGCCTGAAGCCACCCTGGGTCAGAATATCGTTCATCTCCGCGGCACGCGGACCAACAAGGTGCGTAAAGACCTTGCGTTCCATCTCGTGCGGCAAGTACGGGCAGGAAGCCGGTGCCGTCAGGTAAAACTGCGGAGATGGCGTCGACTGCGTGTTCATCTGCCGTTGATTGACCTTTCTCTCGGCACCCGTTTTCTACAAGCATGGCCCAAGTTTAGAAAACGTCAACTACGTCCTTCGCTAAAGATCGAAGTTTCCTAATTGACCATGCACAGAAATAATCTCCCGCGCGCGCCATGGCCCGTGGGAAATCGTGGGGTGCCCTATGCTTATGCGTTGTTTTAGGCCGTCCGGGCGATGACCGTGCCGAGCAGCAGGTCATGCACAAGCCGGCTGCGGTCGGTGAA
This sequence comes from Rhizobium sp. AG207R, assembly GCF_027109195.1. Taxonomy (NCBI): domain Bacteria; kingdom Pseudomonadati; phylum Pseudomonadota; class Alphaproteobacteria; order Hyphomicrobiales; family Rhizobiaceae; genus Rhizobium; species Rhizobium sp. AG207R. Next base: position 245,459 of record NZ_JAEPVT010000012.1, on the reverse strand, counting down.
GAGACCTACCAGCAGGATAAGCGGCGTCAGGACGGAGTTCAGGATCCAGAACAGGGCCAGATGTACGATCGCGGTCAGGAAATCCATGCGCCGGCCGTCGACTCGAACCATGGTGAGGCCCATGGCGCGCATGCCGAGCGACGCCTGATAGGGGCCGCCAAGCGTCCACCCGAAATAGAGGCCGGCAACGAGAACGAACAGCACCGGATAAAGGAAGAAGCCGAGCCCCAGTGTCAGGATTGAAACGAGGAACAGCAGTACGGCCGCCGGAATGCACAGCAGCGCGACGATGATGTAGTCAACGATGAAGGCGAAGATGCGCCGGCTCAGCACGCCACTATAGGCGCGCCAGTCATCCGGTGCTGCATAGAGCGGGCTGGGGTTCAGGCTCATCGTTTTGCTCCTTCGCACTAGCCCCCGTCAATTCTTCAGATCCGCAAGGGGCCAATGCCAGTTAAAGATCCCTCTGCGACTTTTGTGCGACCGGTAGGGCACGCAAAAGTCGCGGCGAGGAAACATTTGCCGAACATATGGTATCGGCTTCAGCAAATACAATAAGCGAGCGGCGTGACGTTATTTCTTCGCCAGATGTCTCGCCACCTCGACAGCGAAATAGGTGAGGATGCCATCGCAGCCGGCGCGCTTGAAGGCGAGCAGGGTTTCGAGCATTACCTTCTCGCCGTCGATCCAGCCGTTGGCCGCGGCAGCCTTGATCATAGCGTATTCGCCGGAGACCTGATAGGCGAAGGTCGGAAGGCCGAAGGCTTCCTTCAGCCGCCAGCAGATGTCGAGATAGGGCAGGCCGGGCTTGACCATCAGCATGTCGGCGCCTTCCTCGACGTCGAGCGTCGCGTCGCGCACGGCCTCGGTGCCGTTTGCCGGGTCGATATAATAGGTCTTCTTGTCGCCCTTCAGCAGACCGCCGGTCGAAATTGCCTCACGATAGGGACCGTAGAAGGCCGAGCTGAATTTCGTCGCATAGCTCATGATGCCGACGCTCTGGTGGCCGGCTGCATCGAGTGCCTGGCGGATCGCGCCGATGCGGCCGTCCATCATTTCCGAAGGCGCGATGATGTCTGCTCCGGCATCCGCTTGATATACTGCGGCACGCGCCACCTGTTCGACCGTTTCGTCATTGACGATCTCGTTGCCGCGCAGGATGCCGTCATGGCCGTGGCTGGTGAAAGGGTCGAGCGCGACGTCTGTGATGACGCCAATGTTCGGCACCGCCTTCTTGATTGCGGCCGTGGCGAGGTTGATGAGATTATTCTTCTCGAGACTGTTGGAGCCGGTCTCATCGCGCAGTTCCATCTCGATGTTGGGGAATGTCGCGAGCGCGGGAATGCCGAGATCGGCTGCCTCCTTGGCCGCTTCCACAGCTTTGTCCACGGTCATGCGGTTGACGCCGGGCATGGCCGGGATGGGCTCGACGATGCCGGTGCCTGGGATCACGAAGATCGGCCAGATCAGATCGTCGACCGTCAGCCGGTTTTCCTGCACGAGACGGCGCGTCCAATCGGCCTTGCGGTTGCGCCGCATGCGCCGATGACCGGTGATCTCGTCAACGAGATGCGTCTTGTTCTCCATGATGCCGCCATCCTTCTTCGTCTATTTATGGCATTCTCTATGGGGCGCGTACCTATCACGCCGTCCCCAGGATTCAAAACAAGGCGAAAGGCCGCAGCCATTATATTCTGGCGAGGCACGTGCCTCCTACGTATTGTTCGCGCATGGAACCTGATTCTTCGACCGTACCCAAGAATACGCTGACGGACATCCTGTTCGTGCTGTTCCTGCGGCTGATCGCGATCGCCTGCTTCTGGCTCGGCCTGCAATACTGGGCGATGCTGGTCGGCTATTCGCTGGATGGTCACGCCCGCTTCGATCTGCTCGCTCTGCCCTGGAAGGTCGCGGGTGCCGGGCTTGCCGTGGTTTTTCCGGTCGCAGCCCTTGGATTATGGCTTACAGTTTCCTGGGGGCCGGTCATGTGGGTGCTGGCTGCAGGCGGGCAGGGGCTGATGTATGGCGTCTGGCCGGAGATATTCGGATCCAATCCGCTGATCATGATCTTGCATGCCTGTGTCGCGGTGATTTATTGCGCTTTCCGCGTCCTGCTGTGGCAGGAGAAACGCCGGCGTCGTCGGCAGCAGGTAATGGTTGATTTACCCTGAGACAGCAACACTTCCTGGTAAGGTGCTGTTAAGCCTGCAGTTTAAGTAGAATTTTATGTGTATTCGATAGGGTCTCACTCAAGGCGGGAAGAAAACGACACCGCCAAACAAAACAGAGTGAGGCCAAGTCATGATGAACACGAAAATCAAGCCGCAGGCAGTTGCAAACGCTCGGGATCAGCAGGTTGATGACATCCGGGCCCTCTACATGGAATCCCTTCACCTGGTCGAGCGTCTGCACCGCCGCCTGCTTGATGTTATCAAGGACGAGTTCGACCGCCAGGGTCGCGACGATGTCAACGCCGTACAGGCACTTCTCCTTTTCAATATCGGTAATTCCGAGCTGACGGCCGGCGAACTGCGCTCCCGCGGTTTCTACCTCGGCTCCAACGTTTCCTATAACGTCAAGAAGCTGGTCGACCTGGGCTTCATCAACCATCAGCGCTCGCGCATCGACCGTCGCTCGGTCCGCATCAGCCTGACGGAAACCGGCCAGGATATCGCCGAAACCGTCGCCAAGCTCTATGAGCGCCATATCGGCTCGATCGACAAGGTCGGCGGCATCGGCACGGACGAGTTCACCCAGATGAACAAGCTCCTGCAGCGTCTGGACCGCTTCTGGAACGATCAGATCCTCTATCGCCTGTAAGTAGCGGGCAGGGACAGATCCCAAGACCTTCCAGTCAAAGCAAGCTGGACACGTTCCCTGCGTGTCCGGCTTGAACGCGTTAACGGGTCGGCCGTTGTGCGTTTTTTGCCACGTCCGCGCTTCACCTTCCGTCACATGTAACGTCCCGGGCGGCTAAGCCATTGACGCAAGATCAGGACACGCTATGAACCACGCGCAGCTGTGGTATTTTAGCAAATGCAGTTTGGCTTTTCTTTCGCACTCGCGCGGCAAAGCAAGTTTCATGCCGTGAGACACGAATTGGCCATATTGCTATGACAGCGGAAATCGACTGCAGGCAGCGTTCTCGAAATACGATCTTCCGACCTGAAGATCTTGGCTTCGCGATATTGTGATAGTTCGTGGCCAAGTTTTTGGTGGTGCATTAAGGGAACGGATTGATACTGAGCCACGTTACTTGGCGCAAGCTTGCGCTATTTACTGCTTCCTCTCTAGGCTGCGCATGATTGGATCGCAGCGTTGAATGGTTAGGATATGTCGAAGAAAAACGGAATTGAACCCTTTTCGCGCCGCGCTTTCCTGCGGTCGGCTGCAACTCTTGGCGCTGCCGCACTGGCTGCTCCGGCTCTCGCGCAAAACGCGACCCCACTGGAAGCGCTGATCAACGACCGTTCTCGCGGCAATTGGGATGATCAGTTCGACGCCAAGGCTGCGGCGCGCACCGCCGCTGCTGTTCAGTCGAACACGCCAATTCTCGGGCCAGATTCCGTATCGAATATTCAGCAGGCGATCGCGCAATATCAGAGTATTGCCGCCAACGGCGGATGGCCGCAGATCAATCCGACAAGCCAGCAGCCGCTGCAGCTCGGTGTGACCGATCCGGCGGTACAGTCGCTGCGCCAGCATTTGATGATCACCGGCGACCTGCCGCGTGAGGCTGGTATCTCCTCTGCCTTCGACTCTTATGTCGACGGTGCGGTCAAGCGTTTCCAGGCCCGTCACGGACTGCCGGCAGATGGCGTCCTGGGCGATTTCACGCTGAAGGCGATGAACATCCCCGCCAATGTTCGCCTGCAGCAGCTCAACACCAATCTTGTTCGCCTCCAGACGTTCCCGTCCGACCTCGGCCGTCGTCACGTCATGGTCAACATCCCGGCGACACGTGTCGAAGCCGTCGAGGATGGCCAGGTAGCGTTGCGCCACCAGGCGATCGTGGGCCGTGAATCGCGGCCGACGCACATCATCAATTCGAAGATCTATGAGGTCATCCTCAACCCGTACTGGACGGCGCCGCGCTCCATCGTCGTCAAGGACATCGTGCCCTTGATGCGCAAGGACCCGACCTACCTGACGAAGAACAACATTCGCCTTCTCGACGGCAAGGGCCAGGAAGTGGCCCCCGAGACGATCGACTGGAATTCGGACAAGGCGCCGGACCTGATGTTCCGTCAGGACCCGGGCAAGACGAATGCCATGGCATCCACGAAGATCAACTTCTATAATCCCAATAACGAATACATGCACGATACGCCCGAGCAGGGCCTCTTCAACAAGCTAATGCGTTTCGACAGCTCGGGCTGCGTGCGCGTCCAGAACGTACGCGACCTCGCAACCTGGCTGCTGGCTGAAACGCCAGGCTGGCCGCGTCAGCACATCGAGCAGGTTATTTCCACCCGCGTCAACACGCCGATCAAGCTGGCGACCGAAGTGCCTGTCTATTTCGTTTATATTTCGGCCTGGAGCGCCCGCGACGGCATCGTCCAGTTCCGTGACGACATCTATAATCTCGACGGCAATTCCCAGTTGGCGCTCAATACGACTGAGGGCATGGAGCAGCCGGTTCAATAATCGGCATTCCAATTGCAATTCTTATCGAAGCCGCGTTTTCGGACGCGGCTTTTTCGTGTGTCGGTGTCAGCTATCGTAGTTTGCCCAGCAAATGTCGCTGGTCGTATTGCTCTCCGGCGACCCGGGCGCTAATACCGTCTGCATTGCCGTTCCGGCCCGTTCAGGAGCTTTCACGATGACCAACGCGTCCACCGAACCCTTCTTCAATCGCTCGCTTGCCGACACCGATCCGGAAATCTTTGGCGCGATCGGCAAGGAACTCGGTCGCCAGCGGCACGAAATCGAACTGATCGCCTCGGAAAACATCGTCTCGCGCGCCGTTCTGGAAGCGCAGGGCTCGATCATGACCAACAAATATGCCGAGGGATATCCGGGCAAGCGCTACTACGGCGGCTGCCAGTTCGTCGATATCGCCGAAGAACTCGCCATCGAGCGCGCCAAGAAGCTGTTCGGCGTCAACTTCGCCAACGTTCAGCCGAACTCCGGTTCGCAGATGAACCAGGCCGTCTTCCTTGCGCTTCTGCAGCCGGGCGATACCTTCATGGGCCTCGACCTGAATTCGGGCGGTCATCTGACGCATGGTTCGCCGGTCAACATGTCCGGCAAGTGGTTCAACGTCGTGTCCTACGGCGTGCGCGAAGGCGATAACCTGCTCGACATGGATGAAGTGCAGCGCAAGGCCGAAGAGCACAAGCCGAAGCTCATCATTGCAGGCGGCACAGCCTATTCCCGTATATGGGACTGGAAACGCTTCCGCGAGATCGCCGACAGCGTCGGCGCCTATCTGATGGTCGACATGGCCCACATTGCCGGTCTCGTCGCCGGCGGACAGCATCCGTCGCCGTTCCCGCATTGCCATGTCGCCACCACGACCACGCACAAGTCGCTCCGCGGCCCGCGCGGCGGCATGATCCTCACCAATGACGAGGATCTGGCAAAGAAGTTCAACTCGGCCGTCTTCCCGGGTCTCCAGGGTGGCCCGCTGATGCACGTCATCGCCGCCAAGGCCGTTGCCCTCGGCGAAGCGCTGCAGCCCGATTTCAAGGACTATGCCGCCCAGATCGTCAAGAACGCCAAGGCTCTGGCTGAAACGCTGATCTCCGGCGGCGTCGACGTCGTCTCTGGCGGCACCGACAACCACCTGATGCTGGTCGACCTGCGTAAGAAGAACGCCACCGGAAAGCGTGCGGAAGCCGCACTTGGCCGCGCTTACGTCACCTGCAACAAGAACGGCATTCCGTTCGACCCCGAAAAGCCTTTTGTCACCTCAGGTGTCCGCCTCGGCACGCCGGCCGGCACGACGCGCGGCTTCAAGGAAGCCGAATTCCGCGAGATCGGCAATCTGATCATCGAAGTGCTCGATGGCCTGAAGATTGCCAATTCCGACGAAGGCAATGCTGCCGTCGAGGCTGCCGTGCGTGAGAAGGTGGTCAAGCTCACCGACCGCTTCCCGATGTACGGCTACATGGGCTAAGGAGAGCGCATGCGCTGCCCTTACTGCGGCTCAGAAGATACCCAGGTCAAGGACTCGCGCCCGGCGGAGGACAATACGTCCATCCGCCGTCGGCGCATTTGTCCGGATTGCGGCGGCCGCTTCACCACCTTCGAGCGCGTGCAGCTGCGCGAGCTCATGGTTATCAAAAAGACAGGCCGCAAGGTGCCGTTCGATCGTGACAAGCTGGTGCGCTCTTTCGAGATCGCGCTACGCAAGCGTCCGGTCGATCGTGACCGGATCGAGCGTGCCGTGTCTGGTATCGTCCGCCGCCTCGAAAGCTCGGGCGAAACCGAAATCAGCTCCGAGCAGATCGGTCTGCAGGTGCTGGAAGCGTTGAAAAGTCTCGATGACGTCGCCTTCGTGCGCTACGCCTCCGTCTACCGCGATTTTTCGCATGCGGAGGATTTCGAGCACGTGATCGACGAGATCAACGCCAAGATCGCCCGCGATCCGCTGGACCCTTGACCATGGTGTTGCGGCCTGAAGACGAGCGTTTCATGGCCGCGGCCATCCGCCTGTCGCGCCGGCATCTGGGACTGACCTCCACCAATCCGTCCGTCGGCTGCATCATCGTCAAAGATGATGTAGTCTTGGGCAGCGCTGTGACAGCGCTTGGCGGGCGGCCGCATGCCGAACCTCAGGCGCTGGCCGAGGCGGGGGAGGCGGCGCGGGGCGCTACCGCCTATGTGACGCTGGAACCCTGTTCTCACTACGGCAAGACACCGCCCTGCGCCGAGGCGCTGATTACCTATGGCGTGGCACGCGTCGTCATCAGCGTCACTGATCCCGACCAGCGCGTTTCCGGGCGTGGCATCGCCATGCTGCGCGATGCGGGCATCGAGGTCGACGCCGGCATTCTGGAGGCGGAAGGCAGGCGGTCTCTCGCCGGCTATCTCATGCGCCAGACGAGAAACCGGCCCTATGTGACTCTCAAACTTGCCGTTTCCGCCGATGGCATGATCGGCAAGACGGGCGCGGGACAGGTTCGCATTACCGGCGATATCGCGCGCGCGCAGGTCCAGATGCTGCGCGCCGAAAGCGACGCCATTCTCGTCGGCATAGGCACGGCGATATCAGATGATCCAGAATTGACTTGCCGGCTTCCCGGCCTGGAGGATCGTTCGCCGCTCCGTATCGTCATCGATGGCGAACTGCGGCTGCCTCTCGGCAGCAAGCTGGTCCGGACGGCCCGGCAGTATCCGGTGATCGCAGTTGCCGGCCATCCGCCGTCCTTCGATGACAATACCGATGCTGCATTCCTCGGACGGCGCGCGGCGCTCGATGCTGCTGGTGTCGAGGTATTGCAATCCAATTCCAGCGAGCCGGGAGAGCTGCTGGAGGCGCTGGGTACGCGCGGCATCTCGTCCCTGCTGGTGGAAGGTGGCGCCAGGACGGCGCAGCGCTTTCTCGACGCCGGGCTCGTCGATCGCATTCTGCTGTTCCGGGGGCCGGCCGATATCGGCGAGGGCGGTATTGAATCGCCGGTCCTCAAGTCCAATATCCCAGCTGATTTTATGCATGTCGGCGAGAGCCGCTTCGGCGACGATCTCTGCGACGAATACGAGAGAGGTTTTTGATGTTTACCGGAATTGTCACCGACGTCGGCACGGTCGAATCCATTTCCCCGATGCAGGAAGGCATCAAGCTGCGCGTTGCCACCAATTACGATCCGGCGACGATCGACATGGGCGCATCCATCTCGCACGCAGGCGTCTGCCTGACAGTGACCGGATTGCCGGAAGAGGGCAGCAATGGACGCTGGTTCGAGGTCGAGGCTTGGGAAGAGGCTCTCCGCCTGACGACCATCGGCAGCTGGGAGGCCGGGGCTAAGATCAATCTCGAGCGTTCCCTGAAGATCGGCGACGAGCTTGGCGGCCACATCGTGTCAGGCCATATCGACGGCAAGGCGGAAATCCTATCGGTGACATCAGAAGGCGAGGCCACCCGCTTCCGCCTGCGCGCGCCGGAGCATCTCGCAAGATTCGTGGCGCCGAAGGGCTCGGTCGCGCTTGATGGCACCTCGCTCACGGTCAATGCCGTCGAGGGTACGGAATTCGATGTGCTCCTGATCCGCCACTCCCTGGAAGTCACCACCTGGGGCGAGCGCAAGGCTGGCGATTTCGTCAATTTCGAAGTCGACACCATGGCCCGCTACGCCGCTCGTCTGGCGGAATTCCCTGTCGTCCGTGAGGACTGAGTGTTACAGGCTCGCTGCGGCGGGGCGCCGGCCGCGCCTCGGCGACTTACGCGAGCATTTTTTCCATCAGGAAGTTCGAGAAGATCTGGCCGCGCTTTTCTACCTGTTGCGCGGTCACGACGACAAAGCCCTTGCGCTCGAAGAAGGGGCGGGCCGTCAGGCTCGCCTCGGTGAAAATCCGTTGAAAGCCTTGAACGCGTGCAGCCCTTTCGACGGTTGCAAGCAACAGGCTGGCGACGCCTTTTCCCTGATAATCGGGCGAAACGAACATCATATCCAGGCAACCATCCGATTTCAGATCGGTAAAGCCGATGGGTTTCGAACCGTCCATCGCAAGCCAAGTCGGCCGGCTCGCTCGATATTGTGCCCATTTTTCTGCATCATCGACCTTCGCCCAGGCAGCGATCTGGGCCGGGTTGTAGTCCTTGGACGCCACCTCGCGAATGGCTCTCAGGAAAATATCGATCGTGGCTTCGGCGTCATCCGGTTCGTAAGATCTGACGGAAAACCTGTCCTGCAGAGCCGGCATGATAGTTCTCCCCGCAACGCCTAACGTTCGAATAGGACGTTGGACCTGTCCTTGAGCACGAGTTCGCCGATACGGCGGAAGCCGATTTTTTCGGCAACCCGTATCGACGGCAGGTTCTCGAAATCCACGATGCAGGTCATGCGACGGCCTGCGAACAGTCTGTCCGCCCAGGCAATCGCCGCATTCATGGCTTCCGTAGCATAGCCCTTGCCCTGCATCGGCGGCGTAATGCCCCAACCGGCCTCCAGCGTGCCTTCCGTCATCGGCGTCATGTCGCGATGCAGGTCGAGGAAGCCCACTTCGCCGATCAACCGGCCGCTTTGGCGTTCCTCGACGGCAAAGAAACCGAAGCCGAGATGATGCCATAGGCCGGCATAGCGTAACAGTCGGGCCCAAACCTGCTCGCGTGTCGGCATCTCGCCGCCGATGAAGCGGACAATCTCCTTGTGCTTCCAGAGCTCGAGGAATTCGTTGAAATCATCAAGCGTATGGCCGCGCAGCAGAAGCCGGTCAGTCGTCAATGTTGGAATGTGGGTCATCGGGTCAGGTCTTTGCCGAAAATGTTTTTGGTGATGGTCAGTCGTCCGAGGCGCCGGGCTCGCCGTCCCAGTAGTCGAGGTTGGTGGCAGCGGCGCGGCCGATGGCGCGGAACGCCGTCTTGCCGCCGCTATAAGTTTTGGCCAGGAACTTGCCGGAATCGGGATATTCCACGATCTCGGTCCGCGCCTTCGTTGAAATGGCGAGATAGGTGAGCACGCTGGGGCCGATGTTGATCAGCTGGTGTGCCGTTTCCGGGCCGCCGGCCGGAGCTCCAAGAACATCGCCCTTGCTAACCGTGATACGCTGGTCGCCGAAGCGGTATTCGCCTTCGCCGTCGAGAATGACGAACATCTCCTCCTCGACATGATGATTGTGAAATGGACAGCCGGATTTGCCCGGGGGCACCTCGTTGTAGCTGATGCCAAGCTGCTTCAGCCCGAGCTTCGCCCCGAAGGACGTGTCGCTGCCGGCAAAGAAGCTGCCTTGCTGCCAATGTTCCAGTTCAAGCTCGCCGACATTGATGGCGGGTGTGGATTTCTCTGTCATGAACCTCCCCCTCGCAGGCTGCAAATTATTACCGAAGCGGTTGCGTGTGCGAAAGCCACAATTTCCGCGGTGCGCCGATCATTTCCAAATAGGGTCGGAATCGGGCCCGCGCCATTGAAAAACACTTGCCAAGCGAGGCTCGCCGTGATTTGACCCGGGCCTAACAAGGTGCCGCGCCCTCTCAAATTGCAGGTGATGTATGACCAGCTCTTCCAACGCTCATATCCTTATCGTCGAAGCTCGCTTCTATGACGATATGGCCGATGCCCTGCTCGACGGCGCCAAGGCCGCTCTCGATGAGGCAGGCGCGACCTATGACGTCGTTACCGTCCCCGGCGCGCTGGAGATCCCTGCGGCAATTGCCATGGCGCTCGATGGCGGCGACAATGGTAATGTGGTTTATGACGGCTATGTGGCTCTCGGCATGGTTATCCGCGGCGAGACCTATCATTTCGATATCGTCGCCAATGAATCCTCGCGGGCTCTGATGGACCTGGCCGTCAGCGAATCTCTTGCGATCGGCAATGGTATCCTCACCGTCGAGAACGATGAGCAGGCATGGGCGCGTGCGCGCCGTTCGGACAAGGACAAGGGCGGTTTCGCTGCCCGTGCGGCGCTGACCATGATCGCGCTGAAAGAGAAGTTGGGTGCATAATAGATGAGCAATCAGGATAACGAGCGACCGGCCAAGCCCGCCAACCAGCGGGGTGCCGCACGTCTTGCGGCGGTTCAGGCGCTCTATCAGATGGATATCGGCGGAACCGGCGTTCTGGAGGTGGTGGCTGAATACGAGGCCCACCGTCTCGGGCAGGAGCTGGATGGCGAGACCTATCTGAAGGCCGACGCATCCTGGTTCCGCTCCATCGTGTCGGGCGTCGTGCGTGAGCAGACCCGGCTCGATCCGCTGATTGGTTCCGCGCTTCAGGATGACTGGGCGCTGTCGCGTCTCGACAGCACCGTGCGCGCTATCCTGCGCGCCGGCACTTTCGAGCTTATCGACCGCAAGGACGTGCCGGTCCCGGTCATCGTCACCGAGTATGTCGAGATTGCGCATGCCTTCTTCGAGGAGGACGAGCCGAAGCTCGTGAATGCCGTGCTCGACCGAATCGCCAAGCAGGTTCGCGGCGAAGCGAAGAAATAGGCTTCGCCGGACGTTCAGATCGCGATGTAACGCATTTTCGTTTTCTTCGTTCGCGCCTGATTTCATCTTCGAATATTCTTTTGAACCTCCTGCGGGTGTTTTACCCGCGGACGGTCTTGACGCGACGTTTTCCCGCCATCAATCTCGCAACTGCACATCAGCCGATCTCCTGGAGGAGGGGACCGATCGTTGTCGCAGGCGGCCGGGGGAGGAGTAAACCGCCGGCTTTTTTGGAGGGAAAAAGCGAAATGTCGATTCTTTTAGGAGTGATCGCATGCGGACTGCTCTCGGTCATCTATGCCGTATGGGCAACCCGGTCGGTGCTCGCTGCCGATCAGGGCAATGCCCGCATGCAGGAGATTGCCGGGTATATTCGTGAAGGAGCGCAAGCCTATCTGGCGCGCCAATATAGAACCATCGCCATCGTCGGGATCATTGTTTTCATCGCGGCCTGGCTCCTCTTGTCGGCCGAAGCCGCGTTCGGCTTCCTGATCGGCGCAATCCTCTCAGGCGCCGCAGGTTTCATCGGCATGCATGTCTCCGTGCGCGCCAATGTTCGTACCGCGCAAGCCTCGTCGCAGAGCCTGTCTGCAGGCCTCGACATTGCGTTCAAGTCCGGTGCCATCACCGGCATGCTGGTTGCAGGTCTCGCCCTGCTCGGCGTCTCCATCTACTTCTATGTGCTTACCGGCATCCTCGGTCACGAAGCGGGTTCGCGTGACGTGATCGATGCGCTTGTCGCCCTTGGTTTTGGCGCCTCGCTGATTTCGATCTTCGCCCGTCTTGGCGGCGGTATCTTCACCAAGGGGGCCGATGTCGGCGGCGACCTCGTCGGCAAGGTCGAGGCCGGCATCCCGGAAGACGATCCGCGCAATCCCGCCACGATCGCCGACAATGTCGGCGACAATGTCGGCGATTGCGCCGGCATGGCAGCCGACCTGTTCGAGACCTATGCGGTGTCCGTCGTTGCGACCATGGTTCTCGCCGCCATTTTCTTCGCCGGCTCCCCGATCCTCGGTTCTGCCATGATCTACCCGCTGGCGATTTGCGGCGCCTGCATCATCACCTCGATCATCGGCACCTTCTTCGTCAAGCTCGGTGTCAATGGCTCGATCATGGGCGCTCTTTATAAGGGCCTCATCGCGACCGGCGTGCTGTCGATCGTCGGTCTGGCCGCAGCCACCTCGCTCACCATCGGCTGGGGTTCGATCGGCACCGTTGGCGGCTTCGACGTTACCGGCACGAAGCTCTTCACCTGCGGTATCGTCGGTCTCATCGTCACGGCGCTGATCGTCGTCATCACCGAATACTACACCGGCACCAACAAGCGGCCGGTCAATTCCATCGCCCAGGCGTCGGTTACCGGTCACGGCACCAACGTCATTCAGGGCCTTGCCGTCTCGCTGGAATCGACGGCATTGCCGGCGATCGTCATCGTCGGCGGCATCATCGCCACCTACCAGCTCGGCGGCCTGTTCGGCACGGGTATTGCTGTTACCGCCATGCTCGGCCTTGCCGGCATGATCGTCGCGCTCGATGCCTTCGGTCCGGTGACGGACAATGCCGGCGGCATCGCGGAAATGTCGCATCTTCCGCCGGAAGTGCGCAAATCCACCGATGCGCTGGACGCGGTTGGCAACACGACCAAGGCCGTCACCAAGGGTTATGCCATCGGTTCGGCCGGTCTCGGTGCGCTCGTGCTGTTTGCCGCCTATTCGAACGACCTGCAATATTTCGCGGCGCACGGCGACAAGTTCCCGTATTTCGCCAATGTAGGCACGATTTCGTTCGAGCTTTCAAACCCCTACGTCGTTGCCGGCCTGCTGTTCGGCGGTCTGATCCCCTATCTCTTCGGCGGTATCGCCATGACGGCCGTCGGTCGTGCCGCCGGTTCGATCGTGGAAGAGGTGCGCCGGCAGTTTCGTGAAAAGCCCGGCATCATGCAGGGCACGGAGCGTCCCGATTACGGCCGCGCCGTCGATCTGCTGACCAAGGCTGCCATTCGGGAAATGATCATCCCGTCGCTGCTGCCGGTTCTGGCGCCTGTCGTCGTCTATTTCGGCGTCCTGCTGCTGTCCGGCTCCAAGGCCTCTGCCTTTGCCGCTCTCGGCGCCTCGCTGCTCGGCGTGATCATCAACGGCCTCTTCGTCGCCATCTCGATGACGTCGGGCGGCGGCGCCTGGGATAACGCCAAGAAGAGCTTCGAGGACGGTTTCGTCGACAAAGACGGTACGCGCCACATGAAGGGCTCGGAAGCTCACAAGGCATCGGTGACGGGCGACACCGTCGGCGATCCCTACAAGGATACGGCGGGTCCGGCCGTCAATCCGGCGATCAAGATCACCAATATCGTCGCCCTGCTGTTACTTGCGATTCTCGCCGGCTAAGCGAAGCAGACCGAACGCAAAAAGAAAACCCGCGGGGCGCAGTGCCCCGCGGGTTTTTCGTTGAGATACCGTCCCGGTCTTATTGGCCCGGGTTGAGGTTGTTGAGGAAGTTCCTTGCGCCGTTGACGCCGCTGCCGCTGCCCTGGAGGATCTGCTGCAGGAAGGTGATGTCGCGACCACCGGTCGGGGTCGTGCGGCTGATCATGTCGAAGACCTTGCCGTCCTTCAGCGTGTAGTTGGCTTCCTGCTTCACCACGCCGTCCTTGTCGAAATAGATCGCCAGAATGTTCTGGTCGACCAGCTTCGGCTTCATGAAGGCGACGGCGCGCGTACGCTTCTGGGAGATGTAGTAGAAGACCTCGCCATCGAAGGTTGCGGTGGTGGAAGGCGTGCCGAGCGACAATAGAACCTGTTCGCGGCTCGAACCGACCGGCGCGAGCGCCAGCGACTGCGGGTCAAAGATGTAGCCGTTGTTCATGACCTCGCTGGTCTTGCATCCCGAAAGGCCCATGGTCGCAATCACCAGGGCGATGGCGGCAGCGCTGCTGAAAGTAATGTCAGACTTGAAATACCGTCTGGTCAACGACATCTCATCTCCCCTAATGAATCAATCCGATGGCCGGACGGCCGATATGACCTTGCTGTGCACATCATTGTGGCCTTTCCGCGATGGCAAAAGGCACAATCATGTTGTTCGGCACTCTTCGTCACCGATCATGCACAACGTGACGACGGTAAGGGCTGGAGCCTCGAAGCGGGCACAAACGGCATTGCAATTCGCGCTTGCTTCGGTAAACCAGCTTTTGCGTGGATGCAACAAGGCCAAGCAAAAACGGCGCGCTCTGAGGGAGCCAATTCCGGGAATTTTCATGATTTTTGGGCTCTTCCGTAAAAGAAATCACAATCAGATCATCGTGGTCAGGCAGTATGAGATCCTGACATCCATGGCGCGGCAGCCGGTTTTCTATACCGACTACGAGGTGCCTGATACGGTGATGGGGCGCTTCGAATTGCTGTCTGTCATGATGATCCTGTTCTTTCGCCGCACGCGGTCTTCGGCGACAAGCGGCCAGGAGCTGGCGCAGGAAATCGTGGATGCCTTCTTCGAGGATATCGATTATTCGATCCGCGAGCTCGGTATAGGCGACAACAGCGTGCCGAAGCGCATGAAGAAGCTGGCCGGCATGTTTTATGGACGGCTCGAAAGCTATGCGGGTGCCATGGATAGCGATGATCGCACCGCGCTTGCCGCGGCGCTACAGCGCAACATCTATCCCAAGGCGAATGAAAATGCGGCATCCATGCGTTCGCTGGCCGATTGGATGATGATCGCAGAAGCGCACTTGGCGACCATAACCGAAAATCAGATCGCTACGGGCTCGGCGACGCTGCCAGTGCCAGATAAAGTCGGCCAACGGGCCGGTTAGGAGATAAAAATGAAAAGACACGACTCCGATGAAACGCCGTTCTCCTATCCGGTGAAGGTGGGGCATATCTCCGCCAATCCGGTGGATGTGCGCCTCGAGGCTGACGATCGCGAACTGGCAGGGCTCGCTGCTCTCTGGGATGTTCTCTCGGTCGGCAAGCTAGAAGCCGACCTCAAGATTTCTCGCTGGAAGCGCGACGGCGTGCGCATCAAGGGCAATGTGAAGGCAAAGATCGTTCAGGCTTGCGTTGTCACACTCGAGCCGGTCGAATCTGATATCGACGAGGACTTCGAGCACATCTTCGTGCCCGAGGATTCCAAACTGGCGCGTGCGCCCTCTGTGGATGCCGGAGAAATGATACTTGATCCCGATGGTCCGGATCTTCTGGAGACCTTTACCGGTGACACGATTGATGCCGGCGCGGTCGTTGCGGAATTTGCCGCTCTCGCCATCGATCCCTATCCGCGCAAGCCTGGCGTCGAATTCGAAGCGCATATTGAAGACACGGGCGAAGATGACAGAAAACCGTCGCCCTTCGCTGTTCTGAAAGACTGGAAAAAGGAATAGGCCCCGGTGCCGTTCGAGCACAATTCAGTTGTAACCGGGGGAGAAAACGGTATTTTGACGCCAAATTCGCCCGTCGCGGCGAAGAAAAAGGACTAGGGACGCGTGATCAGAATTTCTCTTGACCTAATGGGTGGCGACTTCGGCCCTGAGGTTGTTGTTCCCGGCGCGGCCAAGGCGCTGGATAGGCATCCCGATATCACATTCGTCATGTACGGACAGAAGGAACGCTGCGAGGCGGTCCTCGCCAAATATCCCAAGCTTCGCGAAAAATCGGTCTTTCACGAATGCGAAGTGGCCATCAGCATGGATGAAAAGCCGAGCCAGGCGCTTCGCCGCGGCCGCTACGTCTCCAGCATGTGGCGCTCGATCGAGGCGGTGAAGACGGGCGATGCTGATGTCGTCGTGTCCGCCGGCAATACCGGCGCGCTGATGGCGATGGCGAAATTTTGCCTCCGCACCATGGCCAATATCGAACGCCCGGCAATCGCGGCGATCTGGCCGACGCTGCGTGGCGAAAGCATCGTGCTTGATGTCGGCGCCACGATCGGCGCCGATGCCCAGCAATTGCTCGACTTTGCCCTGATGGGCGGCGCCATGGCACGCGCGCTCTTCGAGATCGAGCGCCCCACCGTCGGCTTGCTGAACGTCGGCGTCGAGGAAATCAAGGGGCAGGAGGAAGTCAAGGACGCCGGCCGCCTCATTCGCGAAGCCAATCTCGAATCGCTTGAATATTCCGGTTTCGTCGAGGGCGATGATATCGGCAAGGGCACGGTCGACGTCGTCGTCACGGAAGGCTTCTCCGGCAATATCGCGCTGAAGGCGGCCGAAGGCACGGCAAAGCAGATCGGCGCCTATCTGCGCGCCGCCATGTCGCGCACGCTGCTTGCACGCATCGGTTATGTCTTTGCCAAGGGCGCCTTCGACCTGCTGCGCGAAAAGCTCGATCCCAGCAAAGTCAATGGCGGCGTCTTCCTTGGCCTGAACGGCATCGTCATTAAGAGCCATGGCGGTGCGAATGTCGAAGCCTTCGCAGCCGCCATCGATGTCGGCTACGATATGGCCAAGAATGGGCTCACGCAGAAAATCGAAAACGATTTGAAGAGATATCATGCCAAACGGCTGCCCCCTATCGGGCCGGAAGCGGCATGAGAGACGGGGTATACGCAGAATGATCCGTTCAATAGTCCGCGGTTTTGGGGCGGCGCTCCCCAAACGCGTCATGACCAATGCCGAGATGGAGCAGATCGTCGACACGAGCGACGACTGGATCGTCCAACGCTCGGGCATTCGTCAGCGCTACATCGCCAGTGAAGGCGAAACCACGGCGTCCCTGGGCGAGCAGGCGGCACGCGCCGCTCTCGCCAATGCCGGTTTGACGCCGGATGACCTCGATCTGATCATCGTTGCCACCTCGACGCCGGACAATACTTTTCCCGCAACGGCGGTGAATATCCAGAACCGGCTCGGCATGCATCATGGCTTCGCCTTCGATGTCCAGGCCGTCTGCACCGGCTTCGTCTATGCGGTGACCACGGCTGACGCCTATATTCGCGGCGGCCTTGCCAAGCGCGTACTCGTCATCGGCGCCGAGACATTTTCCCGCATCCTCAATTGGACCGACCGCACGACATGCGTCCTCTTCGGGGACGGTGCCGGCGCGCTGATCCTGGAAGCTGGCGAGGGAAGTGGTGCCAATAGCGATCGCGGCGTGCTGACGGCAAGCCTGCGCTCCGACGGTTCGCACAAGGACAAGCTTTATGTCGATGGCGGCCCGTCAACAACGGGAACCGTCGGCGTTCTCCATATGGCGGGTCGTGAGGTCTTCAAGCACGCCGTCGGCATGATCACCGACGTCATCCAGGCCGCATTCGATGCAACGGGCACCACGCCCGACGATCTCGATTGGCTCGTGCCGCATCAGGCCAATCGCCGCATCATCGACGGCTCCGCCAAGAAGCTCGGAATTGCTCCCGAGAAGGTTGTGGTCACCGTGGACCTTCATGGTAACACATCGGCTGCATCAATTCCGCTTGCGCTCGCCGTTGCGGCAGGTGATGGACGAATCAAGAAGGGCGACCTGGTGATGCTGGAGGCTATGGGTGGCGGCTTCACCTGGGGCGCGGTCCTGCTGCGCTGGTAGTGCCACATCTCTAAAAGCCGTTCCGAACAAGAGCTTGACCGTTCGGCGCAACGGCAATAGTCTCGCGAAACTTGAAGAAGATTACGCAGCAATATGGGCGGGGAGCTATGACGGGCAAGACAGTGACGCGCGCAGACCTAGCGGAGTCGGTATTCCGGAAAGTCGGTCTCTCCAGAACGGAGTCGGCGGAGCTCGTCGAGACTGTGATCGATGAAATTTGCAACGCCATCGTGCGTGGGGAAACGGTAAAGCTCTCCTCGTTTGCGACATTCCAGGTGCGTGACAAGAATGAGCGCATTGGCCGCAATCCGAAAACCGGCGAGGAAGTGCCGATCTCTCCGCGGCGTGTCATGACCTTCAAGGCGTCGAACGTCCTCAAGACCCGCATTCTGAAAGCACATGCGAGCCGCAAGGCGAAGGCCAAGCCGGTAAATCCTGCCTCCTGATCCATCCTTATGATTTCTGTTTTCGCTCGACCGCATGCCTTGTCGTGCGGTCGCTCCAGTGCATCTTCTGTGTTGATTTGTCGCCAGCCTGTGCAGCGGCTGAAGATGTGACTTGAATTTCCACCGCCAAACCGTTGAAATATGGTGAGTCGTATCATGGAACGATACGAATGCCGACATCCGCTTTGCGTGATCCGGCCAAACGGCGCTGCATGCGCAGTGTGGGAGTATGATGATGGACAAGAGCCCGGATGCATTTCGCACGATCAGCGAAGTCGCGGAAGACCTTGATCTGCCGCAGCATGTCCTACGGTTCTGGGAGACCCGGTTTCCGCAGATAAAGCCGATGAAGCGGGGCGGCGGCCGGCGCTACTATCGCCCCGAGGACGTCGACCTGCTGAATGGTATCCGCCATCTCCTTTACGATCACGGCTATACGATTAAGGGTGTTCAGAAGCTTCTGAAGACCAACGGCAACAAGTTCGTCATCGCTGTTGGGCATGGTGATCTGGCCAGTGTGGAGGCGCTTGCGGCGGCCCAGGAGCCTGCCGCCATGGAGCCCCGCGTCGCCTCCGCCAATTCCGACGAAGACCAGATCGTCGGCCGCGCCAAGGCGCCGATCAGCCGCCGTTTCTTCAATTTCGTCAGTGGTGACGATGGCGTGCCTGACGTCTCCATCGGCAAATCGAGTGTCGGCAAGGAAGATCGCGCTTTGCTTCAGGAGACGCTTTACGATCTTCTGGAATGCAAGCGTCTCCTCGATCAGGTGCGATAAGACTGCCCGCGCCCCGGGTCGCAGGTGTTGGGGATTGCGTTTAAAGCATATTATGTTGCAGGTGTATGCATTCTCTTGTCCGATGCATGTTTCGGCTACCTGTGGTGCGTTCGTTTTGTCATTGCGACCGGCATGTGACATTTTTGTCACGTCTGCCACTCTTCTGCGTTGTAGGAATTAGTTCGTCAGCCTTATTAACTTGCTGGGGCAAGCTCACGGGTTCAGTTTGACGGCGAAGCTTATTGCTTCGCCCTGTTTGAGGGGAACAGTCAGGCTATGGAGGGGCACGCTGTTGTCTGCCGGGAGACTCCATCTCTGACGGATAGTCGAATGGAGACACCATGAACATCAAGAGCCTTCTTCTTGGCTCCGCCGCTGCCATCGCCGCGGCGAGCGCCGCCCATGCCGCCGACGCCATTGTCGCTGCGGAACCCGAACCGCTTGAATATGTCCGCATCTGCGATGGATATGGCACAGGCTATTTCTATATTCCCGGCACTGAAACCTGCCTGAAAATCGGCGGAAAGGTTCGCACGGAGGGCGAGTGGTATGACGCCTATAATCCGCGCAGCAAGGTCGGCACGCTCTGGCATGAGCGTGTGGAGCTCAACGTCGATACGGCGACCGACACCGAATACGGGCCGTTGAAGACCAACACCATCTTCCGCTGGGAGTGGAACGATGGGGGCGCGACATCCTCGAAGCTGCTGTTTGCCAATATCAGCCTCGCCGGCTTCACGGTGGGTAAGCTCGATTCGCAATTCAATCTTTACGCCGGCTATGCTGGCGATGTCATCAACGACGACGTGATCTATGACGGCCCGTATGAACTTAATCAGCTGACCTATAAATACGAGCCGGACAATGGCTTCTCGGCTATGATCTCGCTGGAAGACTCCAATTCCACCTCCGACGGTGAGGCCTCCTACGGTGCCGGCTGGTGGACGGACGACAAATCCAACCACTATGCTCCCGACGTCGTGGCTGGCCTCGGCTATAAGGCAGGCAACTGGGGCATCAAGGTTGTCGGTGGCTATGACTCCATCGTCGAGGAGGGTGCCATCAAGGCTCGTCTCGACGCCAAATTCGGTGGCGTGGAAGCCTTCCTGATGGGGGGCTGGAATACGGACGGCGACAAGCTGAACAAATATGCAGGCACGAACCAGGACATCTCGGCCTGCACGAGATCGAACGGCACTGTGAATGCCGCCAAATGCGGCTGGGGTGACTGGGCGCTCTGGGGCGGCGTCGGCGTCCCGGTCAACGACAAGCTGAAGTGGAACCTGCAGCTCGCCTATACAGAGTCGAAGATGTTCGAAGCGACCACAAACCTCAAGATCTATCCGGTCAAGGATTTCCTGGTCGAGCCGGAACTCACCTATGTGCACTACGACTACATCAAAGATGATACGGTCGCCGGCATCCTTCGTTTCGAACGGAACTTCTGATCGAAAACACGCCCGCCGTCTTGATGGGCTGCGGGCGTGCAAATCGGATATGAGGGCCCCGTCTCAACGGGGTCTTTTCATTTTGCGCTATGCTGCTATCCGGTCGTTAAGCACGATGCCATCCTTGCGTGCAGTTTTGCCACGATTTGACGGATTTTCGCGCGATGCTTGATAAGGTTGGCTTGCTAAAGCTTACCTTTGGCTGTATTTCGCTTTCCGGGGTTGTATCCTAAATTGCCGGAGGGAATATGCGCATACGTGCCACGATGGCGGCGAGCCTTGTCGCTATATCAACCATTCTATCGAGCTGTCAGACACCGCAGGAATCTGCAATGAATGCGGAAATGACCTGCCAGTCGCAGGGCTTCCGTCCAGGTACGCAGCGTTATAACCGCTGCGTCGGCGCGACCTACCAGTCCAATCGCGCTCAGGCGCAACAGGCTGAAAACCAGGCTGCTGCCCTGGCCGCCGCCGGCATCATCGGCGGCGTTCTCGTCGGCGCCGCTGTCAGCGATAATCATCATCACCGCGGCTATTACGGCCGACCCTATTACCGTCGGTGCTACCGCTGCTGGTAAGCGTGCTTTTATCTGCATTCCAACACGCTCCGTCGGCTCACGCTGACGGAGTTTTCGTTTCAGGCCAACGAATCTCCAGAGCGGCTCCAGGAGACTGCAGCGATTTTCCGTCCAGAGATGTGGAAAGACAAGTGGATGGGCGTTTTCGCGTTTCGAAGAAAACGGCTCTAGTCTGGCGGGCTCATTTCCTGGCGGTTCACGAGCTTCACGCTTCGGTCCGGCTGGACAATATAGGTTTCGATAACATCCTGGCCCCACTGGTTCGTGAAGTGATGCTGGAATTGCGATCCGGGAGGCGATTTCGTCAATTTCATATGCGGCTGGCCGCCATAGGTAATGCTGCCCGGGATGGGCTGCACCGATTCCGTCGTATTGCACGAGGAAAGCAGCGGTGCACATAACAGGAGAGTCATTATATAAGGCTTCATTGCTTTGACTTTCCGCCCACTTTCCGTCTTGCGATATCCGTCGCACATAAAGACGGAAGGGCATCTATGAGTGTGGCTCCAAATCACTATATACAGATAATGACGGCGTGCTCGGCAGCAAGGTTGTTGTGCAGATTTACTTGATTGCGCCGCCGGATTTCGAAGGAGTCGCATATGTTTACGATTGCGAGATCGATAACTGCCGCAGGCTTTGGTCTTTTGCTGGCGGCCGGTGCCGCCATGCCGGCGAATGCCGTCACCATGCCGACCCTGACCGTGCCTGCAACCGGACAGTCGGACATCATCCAGGTGCGCGATCACGGTCATGGCCACGGCCATTGGCATCATCACCATAATCGTTGGGGCAGCGGCCATCGGCTGCATGGCTCGGACAGCTATTATGACGACGATTCGGATAGCGGCGTGCTCTTTAAATCCTTTGTGACCGGCACGCTGTTCAACAGGCAGGGCTCACAGAGCTATTACGGCGTTCATGCGCGTGACTGCGCAAGCCGCTACCGCTCTTATCGCGCCTCCGATAACACCTATCAGCCGAGCCGCGGACCGAGGCAGCTGTGCCGTTGAAACGGCAACTTTTTCTGAGCAGGCCGACACTTTTCGCTTGCGTCGGGAAACGCTAAACTCTAAACGAAACAAGCCGTTTCGGCAGGTCGGGGCGTAGCGCAGCCCGGTAGCGCACTTGACTGGGGGTCAAGGGGTCGCTGGTTCGAGTCCAGTCGCCCCGACCATTTATCTCCTTGAACTCCCAATCGAATTTCTGAAAGTCAGCTGCACCAGGACGACGCCTGGCCGGTCCAGCGGCGTGCGAGACCTTCCGACACCATCTGATCGCCGAGCGAGCGCCCCGCGCGCATGGCAATGCGCAGTTTGCCGCCATTCGGGTCGTCGCGACGGCTGCTGCCGGAAAGCACGAAGCTTCCGTCATTGAGAATGGCCTGCAGGCGCAGTTTCGCGGCTACGCCTCTCTGTCTTTCGCTCGGGCAACGCGCGGCACCGGCGTCCGGTACATCGATATCGGCCAACTGAATCCGGATGCCATCCTGCCAGAAGGTATTGCCATCGACGACGCAGTTCGTTCCAGAGCCAGCGCCGCATAGCACGAAACGACCGCCGGACTGCGCACGCAGGCTGGGTATCGGCCGTTCGACCGGTATCTTGTTAACCGGCATCGCCACAGGAATGGCGGCAGGCGGTACCGGCAGGGCGGATGTCGCGCGCGGCTCCGAAGTCACTGCTGCCGTCTTTATTTGCGGTTTTGCCGCTGGCACCGGTGCTTCCCGAGCCATATGCGGCATGCCTGCGACTGCGCCGGCATGCGCCAGCATCGACGGCATGTCCTTGCGATGCTGATAGGCGTAGATGCCGGCTATCGTTGCCAGGCCGACAACACCCCATAGCCACATCGAATTGCCCGCCTTGGATTGCGGCCTGCGCCGCGTGCGTCGTTTCGCTTTCGCCATGGTATCATCCCTCAATTGCGAGGGGGATTATCGCCGCCATTTCTTACCGATCCGTTGGCTTTGGCGGCGATCATGAACTGCGATGGGGCAGGGCTATTTCGTGGCCGCCGTCGGCGGCTTCAGTTTCACCGCCATCGTCACCTGTCCGTTGATGGAAAGTCTCGTGCCGCGATTGTCTGGATTGTTGACCGAAGTATTGCTCGACAGAGCACTGATCTCGCAGGCATCGGCAATCGTGTCGAGCAGGCTGGCGCAGCTGCTTGCGGCAAACTTATAGAAGGATTTCAACGCCTTCTCCTGCTGCTCCTCGCTGTCACCATCTGTCATGGGATAGGAGATCGATATTCCCGATTGCACGGAAATATATCCTTCGGGTGGCTGGCGAGGGTTGCGCAGCGGAAGATTCGAAAAATTCTGCGCGAGGGCGGGCAGGGCCGCCGCTGCAAGCGTCAAGCTGAGAGCAGCCCGGATCAGAAATCTGGTCATCATTATGCCTCCGTTTTTTCCGCTTATTGCAGATGCGGATAAAGGCTTGGTGATGCACTAACTTAAAATTGTACCTTCGATCGAATTTCCGTAAAATCTGCGAATCAGAAATGCGTCGGCCGAAATGCTTCCTTGCCAACCCCACGCGCAAGGCGCATAGTCTAATCCTATCGTCGGGAATAAAACGGGTGCCGGCGAAGTACTGCGTGCTTCTGCCCCACGGACAATGAGACGCGCAAATGCTGGACACACCTATCCATCCACGAGATCTGCCGCTGTTTTCAGACGATCTGGACCGACTCGAGAAGGTGCTTGATACGGTCTGCAAGGATCGTGGCATGAGCCCGCAAAGCCTCGAAGCAGAGCGCCTCGGCGCATTGATTATTCAGCTTTATCGCCAGGGCGTAAAGGACGACGCGAAGCTTCTCGCGCTTGCACGGGCTTATTTCTGACGCAGCTGCGTTTTTTTGTGGCCGAAAATCTAATCGATTTAAGCTGATTTCACATAGCAGCAATGATGCTTTGTGCCTGTTCGAAGCGGGTCGGCCTCCCTATATTTGCTGCGTTGCACAAAGAGATTCGATTTTTCGATGTCACTGATTCTGGAAAGGAACAGTGCGCGTCAGCCCGCAGCGGAGGAAAAAACCGGCCGTGGCTGACGTGGATAGAAAGGTCCATGATGAATTTTAAAGTTCCGAGCCGGCTTCGCCGCTTGCTCGTCGATTCCGTCGAGCTGCCGCAGCTCAAATTTCCGATGATGCAGCCGCAATCGCAGCCGTCGCGCCGTCGCGTTTCCACGCGCCCGTCGCCGCAGCGGCTGACGGAAGTTTTGTGGTTTGGCCGCAATCCCGGCGATTTGCGCATGCTCGAATATGTGCCCCCGGGGGTAAAGGGACCGATGCCGCTTGTCGTTGTCCTGCACGGCTGTCATCAGAATGCCGAGGATTTCGACCGCGCGAGCGGGTGGACCGCACTTGCGCGCCAGCACGGATTTGCCGTGCTTTATGCGGAGCAGAAGGCATCGAACAACCCAAATCTCTGTTTCAACTGGTTTCGCCCGAGCATGGTCACGCGCGATCGCGGTGAGCTCGGATCCATCAGAGAAATGATTGATTTCAGCCGCCGCCTGCATGCGATCGACGATAGCAGGATTTTCGTCATGGGCCTCTCGGCCGGTGGCGCTATCGCAGCTGCATTGCTCGCGACCTATCCGGAACTCTTTGCCGCAGGCGCCATCATCGGCGGCCTGCCTTTCGGCGCTGCCCGCGATGCCATATCGGCGCTTGACGTCATGAAGCGCGGCTCAAGCCGCCCGGCGGAAAAATGGGGCGAGCTCGTTCGCGAAGTTTCCCCCGAAGCTGCTCGCTATCCCGTCGTCTCCATCTGGCATGGCGATGCCGATAATGTGGTGTCTTTCGCCAATGCCGAGGCATCCGTGGCGCAATGGCTGACTGCTCGCGAGCGTCCGCGCACCAAGGGTCGGTTGCGTCTCTTCGAAGGTGGCGAGCGGCGCGAATGGCGCGACGACTACGGCCATATGATCCTGGAGCTCGTGACGCTGACCGATTTCGGGCATGGCCTGCCGGTTGGCTCCATTGTTGAAGGCTGGGAGCCGGCAAACAACACCGAGCGCTACATCCTGCCTGCAGCCCTCTCTGCGCCCGAAGAGCTTGTCAAAGGCTGGAAGCTCGCGGCCTGAGGCAGATCGCAAGACCTAAGGCCTGAAGGCGAAGCGGCGCTGGGAGATTTCAGGCACTGCGTCAGCCGTCAATCGTCATTGGTGGCATTCAGGTTCTCAGGCCGGACGCCATCATTTTCGGACCAATGCTTGAAGCGAATGCCAGGGCCACCCATGCCGTCACTGCCGCCGGCGAGGAAAAGCACTCCGTGGCTCTCGAGGACGGAGCGAACTGTCGCAAGCGCCCTCATATCCGCCGGGCTTGTCCCTGTTTCCAGCGCTTCGATCGCCGAAACCGGGAGTTTGCTCTCGCTGGCAAGCGTCTCCACTGTCAGTTCGAGCATGGCGCGCGCGCCGCGCAATTGTGCTGAAGTAATCATGAGTTAAGTCTATCGCATTGGCTTGAAAAGCGGAACCGATTTCCGACGAAAATCCTCTGCGAGTTTAAAGGGCAGCCGCGCTTTTCTCCCGGTCCTCGCGCTTATTATCCAAACTGGAATTTGCTACCAATTCCAGCGGGGCAGGGGTGGGGTAGCCGAGCAGGTCGTGATAGATCTTCTCGGTCGCATCCGCCATGCCGGCGAGCGTATATCCATCCTTACGGCGACGGGCTTCGGCAGTAAAATTCGCCAGCAACGTCGGATCGCCAAGACGTGCCATCGCGGCCGCCAACGCTTCCGGATTATCGCTGTTCGGCACGATGTAGCCGTTCTTGCCGTGCTCCAGCACCGTGCGCGCGCCACCGACATCGGCAAGCAGCAGCGGCTTGCCCGCAGCTGCGGCCTCCAGCATCACATAGGACATCGCCTCATAGCGGCTTGGCATGACGACAACATCGAAGGCGTCGATGGCCGTCACCCCCGGTACGCTGCCATCAATGCGGGCGCGATCTTCAAGCCCGGCCGCCTTGATCATCTCCCTTGCAGTGTCGGCCAGCTCACCGATCCCGATCATCAGCAGATGGGCTTGCGGCAATTGGGCTGCTATCCGTGCAAAAGCCGCGACCAGGCGCTCAGGCGCCTTCTGTTGCGTCATTCTGCCAACGAAGCCGAAGAGCAAAGCTTCCTGAGGAATGCCGTATCGTCTGCGGATGGCTGCTCGCTGGCTGAGGGGAGGTGCGTTGACGCCGTTGACCACGACCCGCAGGCGTTTTTCCGGGATGCCGAGCGACAGGGCGTGATTATATTCATCTTGCGAAACGCAGACCAGGCGATCGGTCAGCCACGTCCCGAGAAAGCGCTCGATACCGCCATAGATCAGGCGGCCTTTCGCACCGAGCGTCGGGTCCATGGTGCGGAAGGCATGCGGCGTGTAGAGAACGGGGACATGGCGCCCCGGCAAACGCAAGCGCGTTAACGCGCCGGCTTTCGAGCTATGGCCATGGATAAGATCAAACGGCCCATGACTGGCCGCGATCTTGCGCAGTTGCCACCATGCAGTCAGATCCCAGGCGCCGGGCGCGCGCCGCATGCCAAGCGGAATGACATTGTCCAGGCCGATATTTTCCAGTTCTGTGACGAAAGCGGGCTCTGCGCGCACCGGGGAATAGACAGCGGTCACGGAATGGCCGCGATGCTGCATGGCCCGGCATAAGTCGAGAAAATGTCGCCCGGAGCCACCGCCGCTCGGCTCGAGAACCTGCAGCAACGACAGGCGTTTGACGTTGGTGCGAATGTTCACGGCGCAGCTTTCCTTTTGTTCAGGTCACGCTGATACTTTTGCTCCAGGGCGCCGCAGCCCCAGACGATGCCGATCAGCATGTAGAAATGGCGCCAGTGGTCGGTATCGATGACGTTGCCGATGCCGACATGGCCGAGAATGACGATCCAGGCGATCATCAGGCAGGGCTGCCAGGGACGCTCCCTCAGGAGGTTGCGGAAGCCGATATAGATGGTCCAGCAGATCATGCTGACCCAGGTGACGAAGCCGAGCCAGCCATAAGTGGTCAGTGTCTTTAGCCAGGTATTGTGTTCGTCCTCGCGGAAGATCTGACCGAAGACCAGCGGCCCGATGCCGAAAGGCCGTTCCATGGACATTTGGAAGCCGATGCTGTGGCGTTCGAAGCGGCCGAGATGTCCGCCGTCATAACTCTGAACCAGCTGCAAGCGCGTCGAAAACAGGTCGCTGACCTGGGGAAATTGCAGCGCAACGACGAGCAGAACGACCATGAGGATGATGGCCGCCAGCGACATCACCAGGATCCGCAGCCGGAAGGTATTGCTGCGGTGCTTCAGCAGCATGCAGAAGATCAGCATCACCGAGGCGAAGGCGAAGAGGGCCCAAGCGGCGCGGGAGAAAGACAGGAAAATACCGAAGGCGAGCACGAACAGGCATATGCCTTTGATCGGCGCTTTCTTCAGGTCACCGATGAGCAAGCCGTGCATGAGGTAAAGGCTTGGCGCCACGAGATAGGGGCCGAAGACGTTCGGATCCTGGAACGCACCCATGGCGCGATCATAGCGGGTGAAGATGTCGAAGCCCGGCACGGCGTGGAAGTAGCCGAGGATGCCGAGGCTCGCGGTGATCAGCGCCGCCACGACCCATGTATTGAAGATCAGCTTCAGCCGCTTTTCGTTGTCTTCGGTGATGGCGGCATAGAAGACGGAACTCAGCGCCAGGAAAGTGGAAACGGCGATATAGATCGGACCGGCGAGATGATCGCTGGCGGCGAGATCATGCATCTGAGTGATCGACAGCATGCCGCCGATATTGAACAGCAGGAACAGCGCCAGCAGTGGCGCGACGCTGCGCGAGATTTTGAGCCCGAGAATGAACCAGGTACCGATCAGAAAAGCGAGCCACAGCTCGTAGGGTGCCGGCTCGGCGATGACGAAACCCGACAGAAACACGCCGACAGCAACGCTTGCTGTGCCGACCAGCCGCATGGCGGCAAGCTGCGGCTGCGCGACGCGGGGCGATGGCAGGTCCAGCGTGGTCAATAGGCGTTTTCCGTATTGAGCAGACGGAACGGCGTCAGGAACAGGATCTTCAGATCGAAGAGCAGCGACCAGTTCTCGATGTAGTACAGATCGTAAGCCGTGCGGAACTTGATCTTGTCGTCGCTGTCGATCTCGCCGCGCCAGCCGTTGATCTGCGCCCAGCCAGTGACGCCGGGCTTGACGCGATGGCGCGCGAAATATCCTTCGACGACGTCGGCATAGGTGCGGTTATGGCTGGCGGCCAGAACGGCGTGGGGGCGCGGTCCCACAAGCGAGAGGCTGCCGAGCAGCACGTTGAAGAGCTGCGGCAACTCGTCGATCGATGTCTTGCGGATGAAGCGGCCGACGGGGGTCACGCGCGGGTCGTTCTTGGTCACGGCATTGCGCGCCGAGGGATCGCTCATATGGGTGTACATCGAGCGGAACTTGAACACGTTGATAATCTCGTTGTTGAAGCCGTGGCGCTTCTGCATGAAGAAGATCGGCCCTCTCGAGGTTGCCTTCACGGCAATTGCGGCGCCGAGCATGATCGGCCAGAGCAACGCAAGTGCGACCAGGCTGAAGAAGATGTCGAAGATGCGTTTGGCAACGCCATCCCAGTCACGGATCGGCTTGTTGAAGATGTCGAGCATCGGTACGGCGCCGACATGCGAATAGGCGCGGGGGCGGAACCGCAGCTTGTTGGCATGGGCGGCAAGACGAATGTCGACGGGTAGCACCCAAAGCATTTTCAGCAATTGCAGAATGCGATCCTCGGCGCTGATCGGCAACGCGATGATCAGCATGTCTATGCGCACGAGCCGGGCGAATTCCACCAGTTCCGATACCGTGCCCAGCTTCGGGTAACCGGCGACCATGACTGGCGAGCGCTTTTCGCCGCGATCGTCGAAGATGCCGCAGATACGGATATCGTTGTCGGGCTGATGCTCGAGCGCGCGGATGAGCTCCTTTGCCGGTTCGCCGCCGCCAACGATGACGGCGCGTCTTTCCATGACGCCGTTACGGGCCCAGTGGCGGATACCGTAGGCGAAAAGCAGACGGGCGACGAGGAGGAAGCCTGCACCCGCCGCAAACCAAAGGCTGAGAAGTGAGAGCGAATAGATATTGTTGATGTCGAAGGGGAAGAGGGCGATGACCATGACCGCGAAGGCGGCTGCCCAGGATCCCAGTATCCCGTGCAGGAAGTGATGCGGCGAGCGCAAGACCGGTATCTGATAGGCATCCGCAATCTGCAGGAAGACGATGGCAAGGCCGCAGAGGGCGATCGTCACCACGGCCTTCGACAGGAAGGGATGATTGTCCGACGTCCCGAAGAGGAGGATCGCAAGCCCGAATGCGAGCAGCGACAGAAATTCGAACAGCCGGTATTGTCCGACGATGATTGCCGGGGACTGGTTGGTTTCGCGAAGCTGTTCGGCGATTTGCCGCGCATAGGCATTCATGCTGTCTGGGCGATCGCTATGAGGCTCGCTGGCACCGCGAGTGCGGATTTCCGAAACCTGTTTGCGAAGATGGTCCAAGTTGAATTGCTCGGACTTTTCGGTAGTGTTCATGGCAACTTATCCAGTCGTTACCGGACAAGGCCTATCAGATATCAGCTAAAAAACACTTACAACACTTGCCTGTATTCTAACCGTCTTCGTTCAGGCCAAGTATATTTTGATACAAGTGCAAAGTATCCCGCGCCATGGCTGAAGCCGAAAAATTTGATCGTATCGTTCCGATATCGGGCATGTTGCGAGCGCCCCACAGCGGTTCTGTGATCGCTTCGGCCATGATGCGCGAGAGGTCATCGGCATCTTCCGGTTTGGCGAGTGCTGCGCTGTTTTCGCCAAGCGCTTCCGCAACGCCGCCGACGCGCGAGGCGATGACGGTCTTGCCGGCTGCGAGCGCTTCAAGAACGATATAGGGCATGGCCTCGGCGCGCGAGGGAACGACGATGTTCTGTGATACCGTGAAGGCTTCCTGCACGCGCATCGCGGGTAGCATGCCGATACGGTGACCGAGGCCCCGTTCGACCATCATTCGGTGATATTTGTCTCTATCCGGTCCGTCGCCGATCATCAGCGCTGACAGCGGCCTGCCGATCCGCCGCTCCGTTTTTGCAAAGGCGTCCACGAACAGATCGGGACCTTTGAGGTCCCGCAGCATGCCGATATAGACGAAATGCACGGAGTCCGATCGTGTCGGTATGGTGCGAAAATCTCTTTCGCTGATGCCGTTATAGATCATCACAGAGCGGGTGCGCGGCTTGCCGATCTTTCTTTCATAGGTGCGGCGTTCGAAGTCGCAAATGAAGATCAGGCCATCGGTGAGAAACTCGAGCATCCGTTCCAGGCTGTGCACCAGCATGCCCTGGAACGAGCCGCGCGAGAAATGCAGGCTTCCGCCATGCGCTGTATAGAGGCGGGCTACGCGACACCTGTTGACCCGCAGGATCGAGCCGAGAACGCGCGCAAGCAGGCCGCCCTTGGCGCCGTGCCCGTGCAGCACATCCGGCCGCAAACTCTTGATTTCTTTATAGCTGCTCCAAAGTGTCGCAGCATCCGAGAGGGTAATTTGCCGTCGGATCGGCAGACGGACGACGCCAAGAGCCAGGAATGGCGCGATATCGTCGAACAGACGATCCTCATGCTCGCCGCCCGTCAGGCTGTCGCAAAGGATGCCGACCTCATGGCCCGCTTTGCTCTGTTCCTCCGCCAAATCCCGAACATGGCGGAAGACCCCGCCGACGGGCGATCTGAAGCAGTGAAGGATTCGAAGCGGTCGGGCCATGAGCGGTCGCGGTTAGAACAACCGCTCTCTGACATAGATGGTGTCGCCTGCCAGCACAGGATCGGAGATGCCGACCCGTCCAGTCATGACATGGCCGTTGATCTTGCGGGTGACATCCGCGTTGGATTGGTTGGCCCGGCTGGTGAACCCGCCTGCGACCGCGATGGCATTCTGGATGGTCATGCCCGGCACATAGGAATATTGGCCCGGCTGGCCGACTTCGCCCATAATATAGACCGAGCGATAGCGGTCGATGTCGATGGTGACGTCTGGATCGCGAATATATCCCTGGCGAAGCTTCTGCGCGATCTGGCCGGAGAGCTGCTGTAGCGTGCGGCCGCGGGCAGCAACCTGGCCGATCAGCGGGAAGGCGATATAGCCGGCCTGATCGACAGTATAGGTGTTGGTCAGCCCGGCTTGGTCGAACACCGTGACGCGCAACCGGTCGCCGCTGTCGAGGGTATAGGGCTGGATCGTGGCCTCGTTGAAGGCCTTGGGTGCCGGTTGATAGGTGTTGCAGCCGGTGAGCGCGGCGCTCACGGCAGCCATGCCGAGTGCAAGGACAATCTTTGACTTTGCGAAGGGCATTTCGCGCTCATTAGAAAGGGAAGACACTGCCGTCGTTATCGATCCGTTAGGGTTAACGGTCGGTAAAGAGCAAATCAAATTCCAGGAAAAAATTAGAGATGCCAAAAATAATGCTGGCGAAATACTATTAACGCTTGGGTTACCATAGTCGTTTACGATTAATTTTGGCTTTCTATTACGGAGTTTTGCATATGTCCGGTGTCAACAACACCCAGCAGGATGTGGACATCGATCTCGCTCAGCTCTTTCGCGCTGTGTGGCAGCGGCGGGTGCGCGTCGTTGCCATCACGCTGGCAGGCGCCTGCGCGGCATTCGCGATCGCCAAGGTCATGTCGCCGGAATATCGCAGCGAGGCCCGCATCCTCATCGAGCAGCGTGCGCCTGCCTTTGCGGCGACGACATCGGGCAACGATGCCGGTGCTGGCCCGCTGCTGGACGAGTTGAATATTGCCAGCCAGGTGCAGATCCTGCAGTCGGCGGATCTGGTGAAACAGGTCATTACCAATCTCAAGCTCTACGATCGTCCCGAATTCGCCGCCGGCAACAACGGTTCTGCTCTCTCTGATATTCTGATCAAGCTGCATCTGAAGCGGGCGGCGGCCGACAAGGCCCCGGAAGAGCGGATGCTGGACGCCTTCAACAGCCGCCTGCAGGTCTATCAGATCAACAGCTCACGCGTGATCGGCATCAGCTTCACGTCCCGCAATCCGGATCTCGCCGCCAGCGTGCCGAATGCCATGGCGCAGGTCTATCTATCCATGCAGAGCGGCGCCAAGCTCGATTCCAATAGCGAGGCGACGCGCTGGCTGGAGCCGGAGATCGCCAAGCTGCGCGATAAGGTGAGCGAGGCGGAAAAGAAGGTTGCGGATTATCGTTCCGCCAACGGGCTTCTCCAGACCAGTCAGAACAACAATTTCGCCACGCAGCAGCTCGCGGATATCTCGACGCAGCTGGCGCAGGTGCGTGGCGACAAGGCCAATGCCGAGGCGAGGGCGCAGGCGGTGCGCAGCGCACTGTCCAGCGGCCGTTCCACCGATACGCTTGCCGACGTCGCAGGCTCGCAAACCATTCAGCGGCTG
Organism: Rhizobium sp. AG207R; assembly: GCF_027109195.1. Lineage (NCBI taxonomy): Bacteria > Pseudomonadati > Pseudomonadota > Alphaproteobacteria > Hyphomicrobiales > Rhizobiaceae > Rhizobium > Rhizobium sp. AG207R. The sequence continues at coordinate 213,142 of NZ_JAEPVT010000012.1, read as the reverse complement.
AAGGCGACCCAGTCTAATCTCGAGTCGCAGATATCGGATCTGTCCACGACGCTGATGGATGGGCATCCGCGGCTGAAGAGCCTGCGGGCGCAACTCGTCGATATCCGTCAGCAGATCGATCGCGAGACCCAGAGGATTCTGGCAAGCATCGAGAACGAGGCGAAGGTAGCGCAGCTGCGCGAACAGCAGCTCCTCGCCCAATCGAATACGCTGAAGGCCGATAGCGCCCGGGCAGGGGAGGACGAAGTGGGCCTCAATGCGCTGGAGCGTGAAGCTGCGGCAGAGCGACAATTGCTAGAGACCTATCTTGCCCGTTATCGCGAAGCGGCCTCTCGCGTCGACAAGAATTCCAGCCCTGCCGATGCGCGCATCGTTTCCACGGCGGTCGAACCGGTCGATCCCTCTTTCCCGAAAGTCGGCCCGATCGTCATCGTCGCTACCCTTGCCACCTTCATCCTCACGGCCATCGTTATCATGCTCGCGGAGCTGTTCAGCGGCCGTGCATTGCGGCCGGTCGGGCCTGCCCGCAGGGAAGATGCCGTCATGCTGGAGACGGCGAAGCGCACTCGACCCGTCGTCGAACCTGCTCCGGTTCGGGCAGTTGCGAGCGCGAGCGGTGCCGAGGCGCCGGCAAGCATGCTTTCGATCCCGCCAGAAGACATCGCGGTTCAGGTTGCAGACACTGCAATTGCGCCCGACGCCGCTGCCGCCCCGGGCACTGCAATCGCTCCGGACCATGAACCCAGGCAGGCTGCTCGCGCGACGGAGGAAGAGGAAGATTTCTCCATCCAATCCGTCGCGGATTATCTGATCGACAGCGGCTCGCGGCTGGCGATCGCCATATCTCCGACCGGTGATAATGGTTCGACCGCGACTGTCATGCTGGCGCGGACCATCGCCGATGCGGGGAGCCGTATCGTGCTGGTCGATATGACCGGCACCGGATGTCCCTCCAGACTCATGGCAGAGCATGACGAACTTCCTGGCGTAACCGACCTGCTTTGCGGCGAAGCGGCCTTTGCCGATACGATCCATCCGGATCGCCTGTCGGATGCCCATCTCGTGCCGCAGGGCATGAGCGACCTTGCCCGTGCCATGCGCGGCGCCGATCGTCTGTCGCTGATCCTCGACGCACTCGGTTCGGCCTATGACATCGTTCTGGTGGAATGTGGCGCGGCTGAAGTCTCCGGCGTCGCACGGCTGACGCGCAGCAAGGAGACGGAAATCATCCTCTCCATGCCTGAGCCCGACGAAAGCCAGTTCATCGCTGCCATGACGGAATTCCAGAAGGCCGGCTACGAGCACATCATTCTGATGTCCGGCTGGCGCGAGGAGCATGATCCGGACACGCGCCGGGACGCAGCCTGATCAATCCGCGTCGCCGCCTCCATCATCCGATGCGGTGCCGGCTCCATGCCGTGCCCGCAGCCGCTGGATGAAGGAATAGAGCTTGCGATTGGATTTGATCGCGACCTTCGTACGCGTGATGACCCGGTTCGCCATCGCCGCGAGACGCCCCATGCCTGAGACGGGCAGGAAGAGATCATACTGCACCGTTTCCATCGGGCACCAGGAACGCTTGTAAATCTGGTCGCCGATACCGAAGTCGAAGAGCGCGACGCCTTCGCGATGCAGCCGCTCGATCATCAGCCAAAACAGCAATTCGCCGGGGCTCGCCTCCGCAACCAGAGCCTCATCGATAGAGGCAAACTGGCAGATGACATGATCTCCCTTGCGGGACAGGGCAGCGATGGCTGGAATATGGCCCTCGTGTTCGCCTTTTAGGCGCAGCGCATGCATCTCCAGCGTCGCGCCGATGCCATCGCCTTGGCGTCGGCGCAACATGGCGTGCAGCGCAGCCTTGATCCGGCCATCCTTGAACGCATCGGGCAGGCCGGCATCCTCGAAGCGGATCGCCTTCTGCCGGAAGAACAGATCGAGCAATGCGTCCTGCTCGTCAGGACCGGCGATCACATATTCGTAGCCGCCCCTGGCATCGAGAAGCCGGCTCTGATGCTTGAACTTCTTGCGCCGGCGCTTGGCATTGACCTGCTTTAGGCTTGCTTCAAAACTGCCGAGGAAGGGCATCTGAAAGGCGTGGTTCTGATTTTCGATCGACGTCAGCAAAGCGAGCGGATTTTTGCGGCCGCGCCATTCGAGCGGGACGTTGCGCAGGATGACGACGTCCACCTTGCCGCGCAAAGCCGCCGAGATGGCGCTCGCCTGGGGAGCCGTCAAACCCCCATTCTCCAGGAACTCGGCTGAAAACAATCCGGTATTGATATTGTTGTGGTGGCCTCCGATGAACTCGGCTCGTCTTGTCCCGCGACTGCGAATGATTTCGAGCGGCAGGATGAAAGCAACCTGGTCTCCGATCGAGCCCCGGATGATGGCGAGAGGACGTTCGAGGTTCTCCACCCAAGCTGCGCACCAGTCATAGCTCTGGTGCAGCGAGTTGAGATCGTCCCGTTCCAGCGCGCGCCATTCGGCTTCGAGCGGTGCCATGCTGTCGAAGATGTCGACCCGCAACTGATCGGCGGCGGCGGGCTCCATCTCGATGGACGCAATCCGCTTATCCGCTGCTTCGGCGGCCATGCCAGCGATATCTCGCGTCTGGGTCTGCATCCGATCTTCTCCGCTCCGGCGGTATTCGGGCGCAGTCTGGCGGGCAACGGCTTATTTTTGGCTTAAGATGGACACTCGCGCCGGACAAGGTGCGGATCAGGGTTAGCCTAATGTAAATCCTGCCAGAACGCGCGTTACTGCGGGCGCGGCCCGGCCATCCACTTGATGATGCCCATTGCCGGCAGCACCCAGATGATGCCGCTGAAAAGGAAATAGAGGAAATGCACCCAGCCGGGTTGATCTGCAAGCGTTCGCACTGCAACGATCATGGCGACGATCGCATAGATTGCAACCAGCAGCACCAGCAGGATCATGCCAATGAATTTGCGCAGGCGAAGGGGCACGGGGTTTTCTCCTCATTATGGCAGCATGCCGCGACGGCATGCCGCAAACTCCCGGGACTTGTTTTGCACGCCCCTATCGGGCAAATCAACAGCCTGATCGAAGGGAGAAGCCATGGCTGCCACTAATTTTACGACCGAGCAGGCTATTTTGAAGGAAGTGGCTCGTCAGGACCGCAATCGCCGCGCCATACGCATCTGGCTCGCCTGCGTGCTTCTGGTTCTCTTCGGTCTCGTGCTGGTGGGAGGTGCCACGCGCCTCACCAATTCCGGCCTGTCGATCACACAATGGCAGCCGATCCATGGCGTCATCCCGCCGCTGAATGCGCAGGAATGGCAGGACGAATTCGATCTCTACAAGCGCATCCCGCAATTCCAGATCCTGAACAAGGATATGACGGTCGAAGAGTTCAAGGGCATCTTCTGGTGGGAGTGGGCTCATCGCCTGCTGGCCCGCACCATCGGTATCATCTTTGGCCTGCCGCTACTGTTCTTCGTGTTGACGGGCCGCGTCGAGCGCAAGCTCTGGCTGCCGCTTGCGGGCATTTTCCTCCTCGGCGGCCTTCAGGGCGCGATCGGTTGGTGGATGGTCTCCTCGGGGCTCGAAGCGCGCACCGACGTCAGCCAATATCGCCTTGCGACGCATCTCGTGACGGCCTGTCTGATCTTTGCCGCCTGCATGTGGTTCATGCGCGCCCTGTCGCCGCATTCGAACGAGCCGCCGCCTACACGTCATTCAGCAAAACTCGCCGGTTTGATTGCTTTTATGGCCTTGTTTCAGATCTATCTCGGCGCGCTCGTCGCCGGTCTCGATGCAGGCCTCAGCTACAATACCTGGCCACTGATGGATGGCGCCGTCGTACCGAGTGATCTTTTCATACAGTCGCCGGGCTGGATCAATTTCTTCGAGAACCCGAAGACGGTCCAGTTCGTTCACCGCCTCGGCGCCTATGCGCTCTTCGCCGTGGTCGCCGTCAACATGATCATCTCGCTGCGCGCGGCGGCGCAAACGACCCATGCGCGGCGATCCGTCGTTCTCTTCGTGCTTGTGCTGATCCAGGCGATCCTTGGCATTTCGACGCTGCTGCTGCACGTGCCGCTGCATTTGGCCTTGGCGCATCAGGCCGGCGCCCTGATCGTCTTCGGCTTCGCGATTGCCAATTGGCGCGGGTTCTATGGTGAACTGCCGCGCCAGACATCGATCGTCGTGAGAGATTGAGGCGCTTTGCGCCTCGAATCCTTTTACCGCGCAGAAGCGACGCTTGCCGCCGACGACATCCGCGAGACGACTTTCAACCGCTTGATTTCGCCGCGCCGGAAGGCAGCCAGGAAGCGATTGTAATCCTTGAAGACCACGCAGCCATTCGATTCGCCACGGCCGCCTCTGAGCATGTAGGTGTGAGCCAGCAGGCCATCGCGGCCATAGACGCGAGCGCCGTTTGCAGGTGTCAGGCGCAGCGCCTGCACGCCATGGAACAGGCTTTCCCTATAAGTCAGGTTATACGTTTCAGGCGGCGTCGGGCCGGTATTCTTGCGGTCGACATAGCGGGGATTGTCGCGCATGTGGCCGAGGCCGGAATGGGCCTCGAGGCGCTCGCCGCTCGGCAAATAAACGGTTTTCGCCTCGATGTCGTAGATCGCCGTGCCTGCGCCGGGGCTGATCGCCGCAAACGGATTGATGAACGGCTTCGTCTTGCGCACGGAACTGTCATCCGGATCGGCATACGCCGTGAGACGTGATGGTGGCTGAGCGGTTGCTTCGTCGCCCGTCGCTCTGGCGATCGCGCTCGTGGCATTGGCGCGCTGCATGGGTGTCGGTGTCTCGCGGGCAGGGCGGGCCACCGGAATGACGTTCAGAACGGCTTCGGCCACCGCAATGTCGGCGTCCTTGGCGGGCAAAGGCTTGGCTTCCGCAACGGCGGGCAAGCTTACCGCGGGGGCTGCCGAAGCAACCGCAGCCGGCTGTCCGGTCGTCTTTAGAGGACTTGCGGCAGGTATCAGCGCGGCTGCATACTTTGCTTGGCTCAGCGATTGCATTGCAGTCGCGAAGTTTATGGCGATGACCTTGCGCAAATGGTCGATCTTCTCGGGTGAAGCCGCGGCCACTTCGATACGACCGCTCTTGATGCTCGCCGCTACGTCCTGCGCCTGTTTCATTTCGGAGGTCTGCTGTGCAAGCGCATAGGCTAGTTGCAGTCGAACCGCGTCCGCACCGACACCTTTCGTTTGAACATCCGCGTCTGCGATGCTGCCGAAGCGGCTCTGTCCATGCAGCGAGGTCGTCTGGCTGGCGTAGCGGACGGGATGGGCCGCGCGGCTTGGCGGAACGATGAATGCCGATGCGCGGGGCGCCAGGAAATTATCGGTCGGCGCCGCTGCGCCGGGAAGCGATAGCACCATCGATTGCGTCGTCATCAGCGTCGCCGCGATCCAGGCGAAAGCAGCGACTGCGACGCCGGTGGCCAGGGTGCCGGGACGGATGCTGAAGGATTTTTTTGATCGCGAGGCGTAGCCGGAGCGCGAATTGAAGTTACCGAACGTTTCGGTCACGAACGCCATGATACTCGTTATCCAAACTACACAGACACCAAGCCGGCTCAAGAACGCACACGCGCCCTAACGCGAGTGTCGCGTTCGGTCGCCAACTTGCCGGCTGTCTGGAAGCATGCCGAATTATGGTAACCAATTCCTTTACGATGGCTCATTCTTGGATATTCATTGAAAAAAGGGATAGTTTTAAACGTCCCGCCCATTCGGACCAGCAAAGCCGTTAAAGAGGAAATCCGGCCGACAATTGGTCGCGGAGCCTCGCAGGCATTCACTTTTCCGTGTAGCTTCGGCTAATTTAGAGCGGCGGCAAAAATAAGGCCGCAAACAATGGCGAGCTCGAAATCGCGCAAAACCCCTTGCGGGCATGTAAAAAGCCCGGCCTGATCGATCCTCTACGGATGAACGGGCCGGGCCGAACAAGCTTCGATTTGCGTCGGGCTGAGTTAGGCGCTCAGCATCAGATCCATGTTCTGTACGGCTGCACCCGATGCGCCCTTGCCGAGATTGTCGAGCAGCGCCACCAGATTGACTTGCGCTCCGCCCGGCGTGCCAAAGACGAAGAGCTTCATCGTGTCCTTGCCGGCGAGCTCGACGGCGTTGATGCGGGGCAGGGCGCGGCTCTCATCGAGCGAAACGACTTGAACGATATTCTGACCGGCATAATGCTCGACGAGCGCGGCATGAATGCTCTCCAGCGTCGCGCCTTCCGCGAGATCGCCAAGATGCAGCGGCACCTGTACGATCATGCCCTGGGGGAAGCGGCCGACGGAGGGCGAGAAGATCGGCGCGCGCTCCAGCAGGCCGTGGGTCGTCATCTCGGGCACATGCTTGTGGGTCAGCGGCAGGCCATAGAGGAAGTGCGGCGCGGTGATCGCATCCGGATGATCCGGATTTTCCATCTGGGCGATCATTTGCTTGCCGCCGCCCGTGTAGCCCGACACGGCATTGACCGTCACGGGATAGTCCGTCGGAAGGATGCCGGCGGCGCGCAGCGGCCGAATGACACCGATCGCACCTGTCGGATAGCAGCCGGGATTGGCAACGAAACGTGCTGCCTTGATCTTGCTGCCCTGGTTGCTGTCCATTTCGGCAAAGCCATAGGCCCAGTCGGGATGGATGCGGAAAGCCGTCGAGGTGTCGATAACGCGGACGTTGTTGTTGCCCGCCACCATCTTCACCGCTTCCTTCGACGCGTCGTCGGGCAGGCAGAGGATGGCGATATCGGCGCTATTCAGCATGTCCTCGCGCATGGCGGCGTTGCGGCGTTCGGCTTCGGGAATGGACAGCAGCTCGACATCGCGGCGGTCGGCCATGCGCGTGCGGATCTGCAAGCCCGTGGTTCCGTGTTCGCCATCGATGAAGATTTTCGGTGCCATCTTATTCCTGCTCTTTCAATAGGTTCAGAGTGTTTCCGGACTCAGTTTGCCATGCAGTTGATTCAATTTCATAACGGCCGCTGTGGAAGCAGAAGGCGGCTTTCGAAAACCGTCCCACCTATCCCGAAATCATGTCTCAACGACCGCTCGCACGTCGTTCGGCGTGGAGACCGAGCGTATACATCGCCACGGTCGCCCCCGCAATGGCGGTGATGTCGGCGTGGTCGTAGGCGGGCGACACTTCGACGACATCGGCCCCCCGGATGTCAAGCTGATGCAGCCGCTGCAGCACCGACAGGATCTTGGCGCTGGAAGGGCCGCCCGCGACCGGCGTTCCCGTGCCCGGGGCATAGGCCGGATCGAGGCAATCTATATCGAAGGTCAGATAGGTTGGTGCGCCTTTGGTATGAGAAATGATCATCGAAGCGATATCGCCGGCGCTCATATCTTCAACCTGATTGCCATAGAGGATCTGGATACCAAAATCCTCCGGCGCATGCGTGCGGATGCCGATCTGGATGGAGCGATCGGGGTCGATCAGCCCGTCACGTACGGCGCGCGCGACGAAGGAGCCATGGTCGATACGCTTGCCGTCATCGAACCAGGTGTCCTGATGGGCGTCGAACTGCACCAGTGCCAGCGGCCCATGCTTGGCGGCATGCGCCTTCAACAACGGCCATGTGACGAAGTGATCGCCCCCTAGGGTCAGCATGAAGGCGCCGCTGTCCAGGATCGTGGCCGCCTGTCTTTCGATTGCAGCGGGTGTCTCCTGATGATTGCCGTAGTCGAGCAGGCAGTCGCCATAGTCGATGACGGCCATCTCGGCGAAAAGATCGCGATTGAACGGATATTGCGGATCATTGTCGAAGATGGCCGACGCACGGCGGATCGCCTGCGGTCCGAAACGCGTTCCCGGCCGGTTCGAGGTGGCGGCATCGAAGGGGATGCCCCAAACCACGGCATCGACACCATCAAGCGATTTCGTGAAGCGGCGGCGCATGAAGGAGAGCGCGCCGGCAAAGGTCGGGTCGCTCGCAGCCGAGGTCAGGCTTGCCGCGGTAAAGGCATGGTCAATCGATGTGCTCGGCAAGGGCCTCTCCTTTGCTCGCTTGAAAGTCGTAGGCCCATTCTATCCTACCTATGCGAACCTTGTATTCTTCGTACCAGCGCTCGCGCCCGAGTTTCTGCGCAGCCAGATGCGACACCACGTTCTTCCAGGCGAGGATGCTTTCCTCGTCCCGCCAGAAGGAGTTGGTGATGCCGAAACCATCGGCACTTCTCGCGCTTTCAAGCCCAAGAAAGCCATCCTGCGCCCTTGCCAGTTCTTCCATGCGCTCGCCCATCGAACCATAGCCGTTGTCGCCTTCGGTGCGGAGCGACGCGAATGTGACGATGTAATAGGGCGGCTCGGGAGTGGCCGCGAAACGCGATGAAGTACTCTTGCTCATGGTGTTTCTCCGGAGAGCGGTCAAATCTGGAAATTCAGGCTGGAATTATAAGCCAAGATCCGGTGATTATTTGCTCGATCTAGCGGTGCATTGATATGCCTTTTTCACACAGGCGATCTGCGGCGTGGAACACTCGGCCTGCCCATCGGTCACGACACAGTAGGAGCAGCTGTCGTTGAACTCGCGACAATCGGCATTTGCGTGGAGAAAATCCTTCATGCTCTGCATATCCGCCGTCGTTTCTGCAGGCGGAGCTGGCTGGGCATCGTCACACAGAACGGGTACGGCGCTGGCAATCAAAAACAGAAGCGAAAAGATGAATCCACGCATTGAACTCTCCCGGTGCTTGTATCGGGACTTTGCCACAAAATGTGCCGCTTGCCTTCGCGGATCTGCATCTTTTCTCATGATGTAAAAGAAAAAGGCCGGGAAAACCCGGCCTTTCCAAAAATCCGATCTCGGGTAAGCGATTAACGCTTGGAGAACTGGAACGAACGACGTGCCTTTGCGCGGCCGTACTTTTTGCGTTCGACAACGCGGCTGTCGCGCGTCAGGAAGCCACCCTTCTTCAGGACCGAGCGCAGGCCAGGCTCGAAGTAGGTGATCGCCTTGGACAGGCCGTGACGAACGGCACCAGCCTGGCCGGAGAGGCCGCCGCCGGCTACGGTTGCTACGATGTCGAACTGGCCGTCACGGGCAGCTGCGACGATCGGCTGACGCAGGATCATCTGCAGAACCGGACGGGCGAAGTAAGCCGTGTAGTCCTTGCCGTTGACGATGATCTTGCCGGAGCCGGCCTTGACCCATACGCGGGCGACGGCGTCCTTGCGCTTGCCGGTCGCGTAGGAGCGGCCGAGCGAGTCAACCTTGCGGACGTGAACCGGAGCAGCAGCTGCTTCAGACGTCGTGCCGAGGTCCTTCAGGGAGGAAAGGTCAGCCATTATCAGGCGCTCCTTACGTTCTTCTTGTTCAGCTTGGCGACGTCGAGGACGACCGGCTGCTGGGCTTCGTGGGGATGGTTGGAGCCGGCGTAGACGCGCAGGTTCTTCATCTGGCGACGGCCGAGCGGGCCGCGGGGAACCATGCGCTCGACGGCCTTCTCAACGACGCGCTCCGGGAAGCGACCTTCGATGATCTGGCGAGCCGTACGCTCCTTGATGCCGCCGGCATAACCGGTGTGCCAGTAGTAAACCTTGTCTTCGTACTTCTTGCCGGTGAAGACGACCTTGTCGGCATTGATGACGATGACGTTGTCGCCGTCGTCGACGTGCGGCGTGAAGGTAGCCTTATGCTTGCCGCGCAGACGCATTGCGATGATAGAAGCGAGACGGCCAACGACAAGCCCTTCGGCGTCGATGAGAACCCACTTCTTCTCCACCTCTGCAGGCTTCTGGGAGAAGGTTGCCATGTTGCATACTCTCTTTTAGGACCCTTGGCCCGAAGGCGTCTGGGCGTTTCTTGTTGCTTGGTTTGGCGCGTATGAATGCGTGCCAAAAAAGAAAGCAGCCGGGAGAGGCTGCAATCTGCGGCGGCTTATAGATCGATTAAGGGCCAGGGTCAATATCGCCTGATTGACAGGCCGCAAAAATTATAAAGTAAAATCAATATGTTGTTTATGTGGTAAAATAAGACCACATAATTTATCGTCAGCCAAGCCGCAAAACCAGCACTCCGCCAGCAATAATGGCGCCGGCAATATAGCGCCAGATGCTGGACCGCTCCTTCAAAACGACGACGGATATCACCAAAGCGAAGAGGATCGAAGTCTCGCGCAAGGCGGCGACCATGGCGACCGGCGCCTTGGTCATCGCCCACAAGGCCAGCCCGTAGGAAGCGATCGAACCGCCGCCGCCGATAAGCCCGCGCCACCAGTTGTAACGGACGTGGGCGGCGACGGCATTGATGCCGCGTTGCGATATCGCCCAGGCGAAAAGGAGAATGGGGGGAGGGAGTGCCATCCACAGAGTATAGGATACCGAATTGCCCGATATCCGCGCGCCGATGCCATCCACATAGGTATAGGTCGCGATGACAACGGCATTGGCGAGGGCGAGAACGATCGCCCGGCGGCTGCCCTTTCGGGCCTCGAAGGCAAGCGTCAATATGCCGGCACAAATGGCCATGGTGCCGATCAATGCGCCGCCCGAAAGCGTTTCCTTCAAAATGAAGCTGCTTGTCGAGACAATAATGAGCGGTGCGACACCACGCATCAGCGGATAGACGAGCCCGATATCCCCGGCGCGATAAGCGGCTGCCACCAGTTGGAAATAGGCGAATTGAAGGATGGCCGAGGCACCGATGAACGGCCATGCCGCTGAGGCGGGCAGGGGAAGGAACGGCAGAAGGGGCAATGCCGCGACCGCGCCGCCGGCCGAAACCAGCGCCGCATCGAGCGATTTGTCGGTTCCGGCCTTGATGATCGCATTCCACGTCGCGTGCAGCAGGGCGCCGAAAAGAACGAGCGCGATAACGTCGAGAGACACGGAAAACCTCGGAAATTGGCAGGCGTAATGGCAATGCTTGGTATTTTGTGGGAGTGCGGTCCCCATATGATCAGCAATACATCGAAAAGCAACGAAATATCGGTCATTCTGACGGCTTGCCATTTGCTCCGGTCATGTCGGGCGCTGAGAATGGTGTTTTTGTTATGTTCCAGATCGCTCTTTTCAGCATTATAAGTAACTAATTTATTGGAGTATGAAGCGCGAACAAATATCGCATGTCCTGTGAACGCGAGAGTAGCATTAGACACTTCTTACTTAAAAACGACAGAGGGCTGTGTCGCCTGCAACGCCGCGTGTTGTCGGGCGTGGGAAAATCGACGCGAAAACGCCGCGCGCAATCTCTCTTCCCCTCATGAATAGAGTGGATAATTCTACAAGAGGTGAAAAATATTACAGGTAGAGCGCGCGATGCTGCTGATGAAAATCATACTAAGAGATAAGTATAGAATCGTCGAACCAAAAATTGGCAGGGCAATATCATTGCGCGAACTCGAAAATTATTCTGTGGGAAAATAATCAAATAGCATATGTTCCGCGTTCGCATTCGGTTCTCGTTGGAATTGACTATCTATGCGAAGTTTCTAATTTATATGCGAATAAAAAGCGAACAAAGATTGCATTTCCTGAGAACGCAACCCCGCGGCTTCAGGAAAATTTATGAAAGCGCTTTGGAGAGGGGCTTGAACACAGGCGTATAAATGCCCGCGCGCGGCCATAGGGCCCAAGATGCACCGTGCCTGGGACAATCAATGGTCGTATCGAACTCGTGAGCCGTCCGTCATATCCAGCCGTAGTCTATTGCGATCAGCGTCGGAAAATCAAATCATCGTCATCGAGGTCGGTCGTCGGCCTGCATATATAGACCGGACAGGAAGCGCGATCCTTCGTGGGGAGATAATCCTGATAGGCGTAAAAGCCCATATCGCATGCGCCGCTGTCCGCAACATAGCGATCATAGAGCGTCATGTTCGGTGTTCTTCTGGCCGGATAACGCATGATGACTGCACGCTCCCGATTGATGACCGCCCTGGCCTCGGCGCAGGTCATGGACATGGAATTATATCGCGAAATCGCCAATGCCGGCGTCGCGGCCGAAGTGACGAGCAGGCCCAGCAGGATGAAATTTTTCATCTGAGTAATCCTCCCTGAAGTTGTTATAATACAATATATATACGCGGAGACCGCCATTGCGGTTTCCATATTTGTGACAAAACGCAAGTGTGATCGAGGTGGGAGGCTTCGTGATGAACCACGATAGTTATGACGATTCCTATATAGCCGATATCCTCTTGTCCGTAAGGACCATCGCGCTCGTCGGCGCTTCGCCCAATCCCGCGCGCCCGAGCAACGGTGTGATGGCCTATCTCCTGAACAGGGGATATCGCGTCATCCCCATCAATCCCGGACAGGCCGGCAAGGAAATTCTGGGGCAATGGGTCTATGCACGCCTGGCCGACATTCCCGAGCCTGTGGATATGGTCGATGTTTTTCGGGCGCCGGAATATCTCCGATCGGTCGTGGAGGAGACGATCATGATCGAGCCGCGGCCCCCGGTCATCTGGGGCCAACTCGGCGTGCGTGACGATGCGGCTGCGGCGAGAGCGGAAGCTGCGGGGGTAAGGGTCGTCATGGACCGCTGCCCGGCTATCGAGTATCCGCGTCTGGTCGCTTGACCGAGATCATGCATGACGGCTGCATTCTGCCGTTTATCGCGCGATCTCACTGAAAGATGGCAAGTTTTTTCCGCGAGCCGAGAAGCACGGCAAAGTTCGCGGTTAACTTTCATATGCCAGGCGTTATGCTTTTCCCGTTACGAACAAGATCCGGCGGGAGGAAAAATATGCCAACCAACAACCCAGGTTTCGACACGCTTGCGATCCACGCCGGCGCGCAGCCAGACCCGGCGACAGGCGCGCGCGCGACGCCGATCTACCAGACGACCTCCTTCGTCTTTCAGGACGCCGATCATGCCGCTGCACTGTTTGGATTGCAGCAGTTCGGCAATATCTACACGCGCATCATGAACCCGACGCAGGCGGTGTTGGAAGAGCGGGTGGCGGCTCTTGAAGGCGGAACCGCGGCTCTCGCGGTGGCCTCCGGTCATGCGGCACAGCTGCTCGTTTTCCATGCCATCATGCAGCCGGGCGACAATTTTGTTGCGGCCAAGCGGCTCTATGGTGGCTCGGTCAATCAGTTCGGGCAATCCTTCAAGAATTTCGACTGGCGAGTCCACTGGGCCGATTCCGCCGATCCTGCGACCTTCGAGGCGCAGATCGATGGCCGCACCCGCGCCGTCTTCATCGAAAGTCTTGCCAATCCCGGCGGCACCTTCGTCGATATCGCCGCGATCGCGGCCATCGCGCACAAGCATGGCCTGCCGCTGATCGTCGACAACACCCTTGCAAGCCCCTATCTCATCCGGCCGCTGGAGCATGGCGCCGATATCGTCGTGCACTCGCTGACAAAATTCCTCGGTGGCCACGGCAATTCCATGGGCGGCATCATCGTCGACGGCGGCACTTTCGACTGGTCCGCCTCGGGCAATTATCCCATGCTGTCTTCACCGCGCCCGGAATATAACGGCGTCGTTCTGCATTCGACTTTCGGCAACTTCGCTTTCGCCATTGCTTGCCGGGTGCTAGGCCTGCGCGATCTCGGGCCAGCCATCTCGCCATTCAATGCCTTTCTGATCCTGACCGGCATTGAGACGCTGCCATTGCGCATGCAGCGCCATTCCGACAATGCGGCTGCCGTTGCGCGTTGGCTGAAAGCGCAGGAAAAGGTGGCATGGGTGAACTATTCCGGCCTGGAAGACGATCCGAACCATGCCCTCCAGCAGCGTTACTCACCGAAAGGCGCGGGCTCGGTCTTCACCTTCGGACTGAAGGGTGGTTATGAAGCGGGCAAGGGGCTGGTCGAAGGTCTGGAGCTCTTTTCGCATCTTGCCAATATCGGCGATACGCGTTCGCTCGTCATCCATCCCGCCTCGACGACCCACAAACAGTTGACTGACGAGCAGAAGGTTGCCGCCGGTGCCGGCCCGGATGTCGTGCGTTTGTCGATCGGCATCGAGGACGTCAAGGACATCATCGCCGACCTGGAACAGGCGCTCGCGAAAGTCTGATGAGGTTCCTCACATAGCTTTGGCAACACTTTTTTATTGGGTTGTATTGAGGCGACCGGCGAAAAAACGTGAAAAACGGGGCGCTCGCATATATGGCCTCTTCAAATCTGACCCTATAGGATGCCGGTTACGAAGCGATCCAGCCGGGTTTCTGGACGATAGAGCGTCTTGACCAGGATCGCCGCGAAAACGGCGGTAAGCACCCCACCCATGACGTCACCGACATAATGCGTGCCGACGTAGACTCGCGAGAAGGAGACAAGGATCGCGCCGAGTAGGAAGAAGAGGCTTCGCTCTGGCATGCGTTGAAGTGCAAATGCGGCAACGATCGCGAACGCGGCCGTTGCGTGGTCGGAGGGAAAGGACGGGTCATTGCTGCGATTTATAAGTAGCTTGGTGACTCCGACATCATACGGGCGAACGCGACTGACAAAAAACAGGATGACTTGGTTGATGCCGAGACCGATGACGAAGGTCAGGCCCGCGGCAACGAGTGCGTGTCGGGTTTCCGATCGACGTTCTCCGACCCACCATTGGACAGCGACGAGAACGATCAACAAGGGAACGCCGTAAGCCGTGATTAGGATCATCAGGCTGTCGACTGTCGGGTTTCCGGCTATGCCATTGATCCACTCTGTTATAACGACATCTAGTCCATACATGCTGGCCCCTTCTGAACTGCGATTGCGATTTCGGCCCGATTGAGATGGTCGAGCCAAATTAACGAAGCGCACTAGGGCATTGTTTTCTGACGTTTCCCTGAAAGGTGGGAGCTTGGCATGGGGCGGCAGGTCAGGATGATATGCTTTTCGGGTTCGCGTTTTATTGGGTTCGCGGAGAGCCACATAAGGCAATCGACAGGAGACATTTGTGACGACCTATCTGGCAGTGGACATCAGCGACATCGAACCGGAAACGGGCGCGCCCGCAGCTGATCGCCTCGTTTCGGGAGCCCCAATCTTTCGCACATGGAATGTTGAAGAGGCCGATGGCGGCCTTTACGTCGGCATATGGGAGGCGACGCCTGGCAAATGGAAGGTCGTCTATGACGAGTGGGAATACTTCCATATCCTCTCCGGCTACTCCGTTGTAACGTCAGACGATGGCGAGGCCTTTCATCTGCGTGCGGGCGACCGCCTTATCTTGAAGCCGGGCTTCAAGGGGACCTGGGAAGTGATTGAAACGACTCGCAAGGATTATGTGATCCGTCTTTGACGATGCTCTTGAATTAGAACATGAAGTTCGCGTTCATGCGCCCTTTGGCGCGCTTCATTTCCTGCCGTTCCGCGATGGCCGTGATGATTGCCGCAGGTTGTGTCACTGCCGCTTCATTAAACTGTCATCAAACTGAAACAATGCGTCTTTAGAGCCAAGTCTGTCGCCGGGAGATTTCAGGCGGGGAGGTTCGTTTACCATGGGGACCTCGCGCCGATCTTCTGCTCGCCATCCTTTCATTCACTTGAGGAAGTGAGTCTACTATGCTTAACCTGAAACTCCGTTCGCTTTGCCTGACTGCAGGCCTCATCGCGGCTATGTCCGCTTCGGCCTCCGCTGCCGACATCACGGGCGCCGGCTCGAGCTTCATCGCACCGGTTCTGTCCAAGTGGGCTGAAGGCTACAAGGCTGCGACGAACAATGTCGTCAACTATCAGTCGGTTGGTTCGGGCGCCGGCATCAAGCAGCTTCTCGACAAGACCATCGTATTCGGCGCTTCGGACAAGCCCATGAGCGACGCCGACCTCGAGAAGAACGGCATTGCCCAGTTCCCGATGATCTCCGGCGGCATCGTCGTTTCCTATAATGTCGAAGGCGTAAAGCCGGGCGAACTCGTTCTCGACGGCAAGACGCTGGCTGACATCTTCCTTGGCAAGATCGCCAAGTGGGACGATGCAGCCATCAAGGCTCTCAACCCCGATGTAAAGCTGCCGTCCACGCCGATCTCGGTCGTTTACCGCGCCGACAGCTCGGGCACGACCTTCAACTTCACCGACTACCTGTCGAAGGTTTCGCCGGAGTGGAAGGAAAAGGTTGGCTCGAACACGGCTGTTGAATGGCCGGTCGGTTTCGGCGCCAAGGGTTCGGAAGGCGTTTCCACGACCGTCAACCAGACGGCTGGTTCGATCTCCTACGTTGAATATTCCTACGTCGTCGCCAACCACATCGGTTTCGCGAAGATGAAGAATGCTGCCGGCAAGGTTATCGAGCCGAGCCTGGAAACCTTCAAGGCTGCCGCTTCCAACGCCGACTGGGCCAAGGCCAAGAACTTCAACCTGATCATCACCAATCAGCCGGGCGAAAAGAGCTGGCCGATTGCTGCCTCGACCTGGGTTCTGCTCTATAAGAAGCCGGCCGATGCTGCTAAGAACGAAGAGGCACTGAAGTTCTTCAAGTGGTCCTATGAGCATGGCCAGAAGGACGCGACCGCCCTGTCTTATCTCGCGGTCCCAGACAATGTTGTCGAGATCGTTGAGAAGTCTTGGAAGACGGACTTCGGCACGAAGTAATTTGTGCTAGGCGAGAAAGTTGCGGCGGGCAGGGTATTTCCCTGTCCGCCTTTCGTGATAGGACAAGGGGAAATCGATGGCTAACGCGACTCAAATGGCGGGCTTCCAGGCTGTGAATACCTCCGCCGCGACCAGAAAATTCCGAATCCAGGATCGGATTTTCTATTTGATGACGCTTGGCTCGGCTGTTCTTGTCGTGCTTCTGCTGCTGGCAATCCTCGTGGTTCTTGTCATCGATGCCTTGCCCACATTTCAGACCTTTGGCTTGTCGTTCCTCTGGGGCACCAAGTGGAGCGCGCCGGCTGATATTTATGGCGCCGTGCCTGCCGTGGTCGGTACGCTTGTAAGTTCGTTCATCGCCATGCTGATTGCTGTTCCCCTCGGCATCGGCATCGCCATATTCCTGACGGAACTTTGCCCCGGCAGCCTGCGCCGTCCAATCAGTACGGCCATCGAGCTTCTGGCAGGCGTTCCCTCCATTATCTACGGCATCGTCGGCCTGTTCATTCTCGTGCCGCTCATGCAGAACTATATATTGCCATTCCTTATCTCTACGGTCGGCCAGGTGCCGGTGATCGGTCTGCTGTTCCAGCCGCCGGCCCCGGGCGTCGGCCTGCTGACGGCAAGCCTCGTGCTCGCCGTCATGATCCTGCCGTTCATCACCGCAATCTCCCGCGACGTGTTCAGCACCGTGCCGCCGATGCTGCGCGAATCCGCCTACGGCATGGGCATGACGACATGGGAAGTGGCCCGCCACATCCTGATCCCTTATACACGCCGTGGCCTCGTCGGAGGCATCATGCTTGGCCTTGGCCGCGCGCTTGGCGAAACCATGGCCGTCACCTTCGTCGTCGGCTCGGTGAGCCGTCTGCAATCGTCGATCATTTCGCCGTCCACGACCATTTCCGCCCAGATCGCGAACAACTTCGGCGATGCCGACGGTCTGCAATTGTCGAGCCTGATCGCGCTCGGCCTGCTCCTGTTCGTCCTTTCCTTCTGCGTGCTTGCAGTGGCGAGATGGATGATCGGCCGCGGCGACTCGCTCTGAGGAAAAAACCATGGAAAATGCAGTTCGTCAGAATCTCGTGTCGAGGCGTTATACGAAGAACAAGGTGATGATGGCCCTGTCCTTCCTCGCGGCCATTCTCGGCATATTCTTTCTCAGCGTGATCCTTGTCAGCCTGGTTTATCGCGGTGTATCGGCGCTCAGCCTCGACGTGTTCACCATGTCGATCCCGGCTCAGGGCTCGCGCGGCGGTCTGATAAACGCAATCTACGGCACGGTGCTGGTCACCGGCTGTGCCATTCTGATCGCAGCGCCGATCGGCATTCTAGCCGGCACCTACCTGGTGGAATATGCCAACGGCACCAAGCTTGCCGAGGTCGCCAAATTCATCAACGACATTCTGCTGTCCGCACCCTCGATCATCGTCGGCGTGTTCGTCTACGGCGCCGTGGTCGTGCCCATGCACGGTAATTCTGCCATCGCGGGCATCCTAGCGCTGGCGCTGATCGCCCTTCCGGTTGTCAACCGGACGACGCAGGACATGCTGTTACTGGTGCCGAATGCGCTTCGCGAGGCGACTGCCGCGCTCGGTGCGCCGCGCTGGAAGTCCATGATGATGGTGATCTACCGTTCCGCCTGGACCGGTATTCTCACCGGCATTCTGCTGGCCATCGCCCGCATCAGCGGCGAAACCGCACCGCTTCTCTTCACTGCCGGCTATAGCAAATTCATGAATACGGGCCTGACCGGTCCGATCGCCACGCTGCCGGTTGCCATCAACACGCTTGCCGCCGATGCTGGCGAGGATCTCAAACAACTGGCCTGGGCCGGTGCGCTGATCATCACCGTCGCCATCCTTGCCCTGAACATCCTTGCCCGTGTCTTGAGTGGGCGCCGTCAATGACGCAGCCGTCGAACGATAGGAATGAGACCATGAACATGAGCGACAGCAAATTTCAGAGCGTCAACGCACAACAGGGGAAGGACGCCGCTTCCCAGTCGGATCTCGGTGCGCTCGCGAAGCTCGAGGTGAAGAACCTCGATTTCACCTATCAGAACGGCCATCGCGTTCTGAAGAGTGTGAATATGAATATCCGCAAGAACGCGGTCACCGCCTTCATCGGCCCTTCGGGTTGCGGCAAGTCCACGCTGCTGCGCACCTTCAACCGCATGTATGATCTTTACCCCGGTCAGACCGTGGCTGGCGAAATTCTGCTGGATGGCCGCAATATCCTCACCAAGGACGTCGATCTCAACGATCTGCGCGCCAAGGTCGGCATGGTGTTCCAGAAGCCGACGCCGTTCCCGATGTCCATCTACGAGAACGTCGCTTTCGGCATCCGCCTCTATGAGAAGATCTCCAAGGCGGAAATGGACGCCCGCGTCGAGGCGGCGCTGACGGAAACGGCGCTGTGGAGCGAAGTCAAGGACAAGCTGCATCAGAGCGGACTTGGCCTTTCCGGCGGCCAGCAGCAGCGCCTCTGTATCGCCCGCGCCATCGCCATTCGTCCCGAAGTCCTCCTGCTCGACGAGCCCACCTCGGCTCTTGACCCGATCTCGACCGCCAAGGTCGAGGAACTGGTGTCGCAGTTGAAGGGCGATTTCACCATCGTCATCGTCACGCACAATATGCAGCAGGCAAGCCGTATCTCCGACAGCACCGCCTTCATGTATCTGGGCGAGCTGATCGAATACGGCGCGACCGAACAGATCTTCCAGGCGCCGAAGGTCAAGCGCACGGAAGACTATATCACCGGTCGTTACGGCTGATACGGCTGGACATTGCCGCACAATTTGCGAAGGCGCGCCTTTCAGGCGCGTCTTTTCGTTTGAGAATGGCGGCCTTGTTCGGCACTCGCACCATTTGGTCAAGAGAAAGCTTATAGGATGGGTGTGCCGAATGAGCCGATCACATCCTCGCGAGCGTGCCCATGCGCCGCAAGGCGTGGATCTGGTCGTCGAGCGTCGGCACAAGCTCGCCTTCATCCGCTGCGGTCGCCGCGTCGGGCTCCCTCGCAGTCTCCATTTCATTGAAGACGATAGTGCAGTTGCGGCCTGCGCGTTTGGCGGCGTAAAGCGCACGGTCTGCGAAAGAGACCAATCGATCCCAGCTGACGGTATCGTGGGGCATGATCGAGACGCCGATGCTGACGGTTGCCGGCACCAGCGAGCGACCAGCAAGCAGCGGCACGCGGCAGAAATCGGCGCGGATGGTTTCCGCCAGCGCTTCGGCCTGCGATTGCTCGTCTATCGGAACGAAGGCGACGAATTCCTCTCCGCCCATTCTGCCGAATGCGCCAGTGCGAGGCACGAACTGACGCGCGATGCGGGCAAACTCGACCAGAACCGCATCGCCTGCCTGGTGGCCATGGCGGTCGTTGATCTTCTTGAAATGGTCGAGATCGAATAACAGGGCGGCAAGTTTCTGTGGCCGGTGCTGCCCTTCGCCGGCAAGGATCTCGTAGCTTTCCTGAAGTCCGCGCCGGTTCAGGACACCGGTCAAAGTATCGGTAATGGAAATCGCCCGCCAGCGGCGCTCGGCGCGTTCCATAAGAAGCTTGCCGTTGAGAACGATGGCGACGATGATGAGCAGGGCATAGCCGAGTGCCATGTAGCCGCGATAGATCATGGCCTGTTCCAATGGCGGGGCCATCAATACCATCGAGAGGGCAGAGCCGAAGCAGAAACAGGCGAGTGTCACGAAGATGATGCCGAGCTGCCCGCGCGCCGGTTCGCGCCGGCCATCGGCCGGGTGGACGGCAAAGGCGAGCAGGGTCGCGCCGACGGCGCCTGCGAGGTCATAGACGATAATGCGATTAACGAAATTATCGGTGACCCAGGGCAGGCTGACGCCGATCAGCCAGAGCACGGGAGGCAGGAACGCCGACCATTCCAGCTTGCGTTTGTCCATTATGCGGAAGCCGGCGATCCAGGCGCTTTCGCCAAGCAGTCCGACGGCATTGCCGATCTGGATCGACCAGATGTCGGGGATGACGCCGCGAGCTGCCACCAGGGCGAATCCCGCGGCACTGATGGTGAAGCCCAGAGCCCAGATCAGATAGGCGGGGGATTTGCGGTCGTGCCGCCAGGCAAGAAGGAGGACGGTCGCCAAGGTGATGGCTTCCGAACACCAGATGGTGAGGCCTGTGGTCATATTCAGCACGATCGGACGTCTCCGCTTTTTGGGGCCGTCGGCGCGAGCGGCACGACGATTTCCGCGATCGGCTCATCCTTGCCCAATAAGATGGCAAGTTCCTTAAATGAGTTGGTAAATTTTGCCTGTGGTGGAGATCTCCGCCCGATGGGTACAGACCTTCATGCTTCCTTCACCTTGCGACCGCGAATTGTAGTGGGTAGCGGATGGTGCGTCGCTACGGCGTCTTGGCATTCGAGGAGTCGTGGTTAGAAATGCTTTGTGAACGCTTCGTGGGGCATTCGTGCTTTTTGACGTTATGCTTTCGGGCGTCTTGAAGTGCAGGGCAGGGACACTCTATGTAGGAGTAAAGGATTTTTACTCCGATTCCCGGCGTCTCCGTCGCCGGGGCAAGTTTGATAAAGGACGCACATGAGAAATCCAGTCGATACAGCTATGGCTCTGGTGCCGATGGTTGTCGAGCAGACCAACCGCGGGGAGCGGTCTTACGATATCTACTCCCGCCTGCTGAAGGAACGCATCATTTTCCTGACCGGACCGGTCGAAGACCATATGGCGACGCTGGTGTGCGCACAGCTTCTCTTCCTCGAGGCCGAAAACCCGAAGAAGGAAATCGCGCTCTATATCAATTCGCCGGGCGGCGTCGTGACCGCCGGCATGGCGATCTACGATACGATGCAGTTCATCAAGCCGGCCGTTTCGACGCTCTGCATCGGCCAGGCTGCCTCGATGGGATCGCTGCTTCTGGCCGCCGGCGACAAGGACATGCGTTTCGCAACGCCGAATTCCCGTATCATGGTTCATCAGCCCTCGGGCGGCTTCCAGGGCCAGGCTTCGGACATCGAGCGCCACGCGCGCGACATCATCAAGATGAAGCGCCGTCTCAATGAAGTTTACGTCAAGCATTGCGGCCGGACCTATGAAGAGGTCGAGCAGACGCTCGATCGTGACCATTTCATGTCTTCGGATGAGGCCAAGGAATGGGGTCTGATCGACAAGGTGCTGACGTCGCGTACTGAAATAGAAGGTGAAACCGTCTCGTGATTATCCACTAGGCGGTGACTTCTACGCCACAGTTCTATCCCATTTGTGATCGAATAGGGGTTTAATGTGGAGCGGAACGCGGTAATAGTACGCATTAATGCTATGTAGCGTTTTTGTGACATAGCATTCGGCATTCGAAGGGGGATTCGTTGCCACGCAGTTCCGGTTTGGTTGCCTGGCCTGCGTTCAGTACCCTGAAGGGCGCCGCGATCTGCAAACGAGGGGCAGGTCCGGCGGGCGCATAGAGTGGACCGCGATTTCAATTTGGAAATTTGCGGCGTGCTGGAAGGAAAGTGATATGAGCAAAGTCAGCGGCAGCAACGGCGGCGACTCAAAGAACACGCTTTATTGTTCGTTCTGCGGTAAGAGCCAGCATGAAGTCCGGAAGTTGATTGCCGGACCGACCGTATTCATCTGCGACGAGTGCGTCGAGCTATGCATGGACATCATCCGCGAGGAAAACAAATCCTCGATGGTGAAGTCTCGTGACGGTGTTCCGACCCCGCAGGACATCATCAAGGTTCTTGACGAATACGTCATCGGCCAGCGGCAGGCGAAGAAGATCCTCTCCGTGGCCGTTCACAACCATTACAAGCGGCTCGCTCACGCATCAAAGAACGGTGACGTCGAGCTGGCGAAGTCGAACATCATGCTCGTCGGCCCGACCGGCTGCGGCAAGACCTATCTTGCCCAGACGCTCGCCCGCATCATCGACGTTCCCTTCACCATGGCCGATGCGACGACGCTGACGGAAGCTGGCTATGTCGGCGAAGATGTCGAAAACATCATCCTCAAGCTGCTGCAGGCCGCCGACTACAACGTCGAGCGCGCACAGCGCGGTATCGTCTACATCGACGAAGTCGACAAGATTTCCCGCAAGTCGGACAATCCGTCGATCACGCGCGACGTCTCGGGCGAGGGCGTGCAGCAGGCGCTTCTGAAGATCATGGAAGGCACGGTGGCTTCGGTTCCCCCGCAAGGCGGCCGCAAGCATCCCCAACAGGAATTCCTGCAGGTGGACACGACCAACATCCTCTTCATCTGCGGCGGCGCGTTTGCCGGCCTCGACAAGATCATCTCTGCCCGCGGCGAGAAGACCTCGATCGGCTTCGGTGCGACCGTCAAGGCGCCGGATGACCGCCGCGTCGGTGAAGTGCTGCGCGAGCTGGAGCCGGAAGATCTGGTGAAGTTTGGCCTCATCCCGGAATTCATCGGCCGTCTGCCCGTTCTGGCGACGCTGGAAGACCTCGACGAAGACGCGCTGATCCAGATCCTGTCCGAGCCGAAGAACGCGCTGGTGAAGCAGTATCAGCGCCTGTTCGAGATGGAAGACGTCGAACTGACCTTCCACGAGGATGCTCTGCGCGAAATCGCCCGTAAGGCGATCGTCCGCAAGACGGGCGCCCGCGGTCTGCGCTCCATCATGGAGAAGATCCTCCTCGACACCATGTTCGAGCTGCCGGCCCTGGAAGGCGTGCGCGAAGTGGTCATTTCCGAGGAAGTGGTTCGCGGCTCCGCCCGCCCGCTCTACATCTATGCCGACCGGCAGGAGGAAAAGGCCAACGCAACGGCCTGATCCATCATCCGTGATCACGAATCGGGGGCTCGTCATCGACGGGCCCCTTTCTGTTTGAAAAATCGCACGGTTTGCTGATAAAGTCTTGGATAAGCTTATGGGAATGCCGTCGAAACCGGTTGTGAAGAGCCCCTGCTGCGGCCATGATGGCATGATTCTGGAGCATGAGGCGGATGGGGCGCAGGCCCGGCGTTTTTTCTTCGGATCTTAGCGTCGCCGGCAGTGTTCGAGTTGTCGGGCTTTGGTGTTTTGTTGTTGCGTTCCTTCTTGCAGACATGCGGGATCGTTGCCTCGTGGCGGGCGTTTCCTGTGACTTGAAATAGGCAGTGTGAAGCTCCACTTGTTTACCAAGTGAGAGAGCCGGCTAATTCCCCCCAGCCGGCAGAGAGCCCGGGAACGGGACGACGGAAAGGAAATGACATGAGTAAGAAAACGTCTGCGACACACGACAGCATTGCCTATCCGGTATTGCCGTTGCGCGACATCGTGGTCTTCCCCCACATGATCGTGCCTCTGTTCGTCGGACGGGAGAAATCCATTCGCGCGCTGGAAGAGGTCATGGGTTCGGACAAGCAGATCATGCTCGTCACCCAGATCAATGCCAGCGATGATGATCCCGCGCCGGATGCCATCCACAAGGTCGGTACCGTTGCAAATGTTCTGCAGCTGCTGAAACTGCCCGACGGCACCGTCAAGGTGCTGGTGGAAGGCCGTGCGCGTGCTGAGATCGACGAATATACCGGCCGTGAAGACTTCTACGAAGCCCTTGGCCATGTCCTGCATGAGCCGGAAGAAGACCAGGTTGAGCTCGAAGCTTTGAGCCGCTCCGTCGTCTCCGAATTCGAGAGCTATGTGAAGCTCAACAAGAAGATTTCGCCGGAAGTGGTCGGCGCCGCCAGCCAGATCGACGATTATTCGAAGCTGGCCGACACCGTCGCATCGCATCTTTCGATCAAGATCACCGAAAAGCAGGAAATGCTGGAAACCACCAGCGTGAAGGCTCGCCTGGAAAAGGCGCTCGGCTTCATGGAAGGCGAGATTTCGGTTCTGCAGGTCGAGAAGCGCATCCGCTCGCGCGTCAAGCGCCAGATGGAGAAGACGCAGCGCGAATACTATCTGAACGAGCAGATGAAGGCGATCCAGAAGGAGCTCGGCGACGGCGAGGAAGGCCGCGACGAGATGGCCGAACTGGAAGAGCGCATCTCCAAGACCAAGCTGTCGAAGGAAGCCAAGGAAAAGGCCGATGCCGAGCTGAAGAAGCTCCGGCAGATGAGCCCGATGTCGGCTGAAGCGACCGTGGTGCGCAACTATCTCGACTGGCTGCTGGGCATCCCCTGGCACAAGAAATCGAAGATCAAGGCCGACCTGAACAACGCCGAAAAGATCCTCGAAGCGGATCACTTCGGCCTGGAAAAGGTCAAGGAGCGCATCGTCGAATATCTAGCGGTCCAGGCCCGCGCGACGAAGATCAAAGGCCCGATCCTGTGCCTCGTCGGCCCTCCGGGCGTCGGCAAGACCTCGCTCGCCCAGTCGATCGCCAAGGCGACCGGCCGTGAGTATGTCCGCATGGCGCTTGGCGGCGTTCGTGACGAAGCCGAGATCCGCGGTCACCGCCGCACCTATATCGGCTCGATGCCCGGCAAGGTCATCCAGTCGATGAAGAAGGCGAAGAAGTCCAACCCGCTCTTCTTGCTCGATGAGATCGACAAGCTCGGCCAGGACTATCGCGGCGATCCGTCTTCGGCACTGCTTGAGGTGCTGGACCCGGCGCAGAATTCGACCTTCATGGATCACTACCTGGAAGTCGAATACGACCTGTCGGACGTGATGTTCATCACGACAGCGAATACCTTGAATATCCCTGCGCCCCTGATGGACCGCATGGAGATCATCCGTATCGCCGGCTACACCGAAGACGAGAAGCGCGAAATCGCCAAGCGGCACCTGCTGCCGAAGGCCATCAAGGAACATGCGTTGCAACCGAACGAGTTTTCGGTCACCGACGGCGCCCTGATGGTCATCATCCAGCAGTACACCCGCGAAGCTGGCGTGCGTAACTTCGAGCGCGAATTGATGAAGCTCGCCCGCAAGGCGGTCACCGAGATCATCAAGGGCAAGGTGAAGTCGGTTGCCGTCACGGCTGAGAATGTCCCGGACTACCTCGGCGTGCCGCGCTTCCGCCATGGCGAAGCCGAGCGCGACGATCAGGTCGGTGTTGTCACCGGTCTCGCCTGGACCGAAGTCGGCGGTGAGCTGCTGACGATCGAAGGCGTGATGATGCCGGGCAAGGGCCGCATGACGGTCACTGGCAACCTGAAGGAAGTCATGAAGGAATCGATCTCGGCGGCGGCCTCTTACGTCCGCTCGCGCGCTGTCGATTTCGGAATCGAGCCGCCGCGCTTCGACAAGAGCGACATCCACGTGCACCTACCGGAAGGTGCGACGCCGAAGGATGGTCCGTCGGCCGGTGTCGCCATGGCAACCGCGATCGTCTCGATCATGACCGGCATTCCGGTCTCGAAGGACGTCGCCATGACGGGTGAAATCACGTTGCGCGGCCGTGTGCTGCCGATCGGCGGCCTGAAGGAAAAGCTGCTCGCGGCACTGCGTGGCGGCATCAAGAAGGTGCTGATCCCGGAAGAAAACGCCAAGGATCTGGCGGAGATTCCGGACAACGTGAAGAACAGCATGGAAATCATCCCCGTGTCGCGCATGGGCGAGGTGATCAAGCACGCGCTTATTCGTCGTCCCGAACCGATCGAGTGGGATGGCACCGTGGAAACGCCTGTGATCGCAACGGTCGAAGGCGTCGACGAAGTGGGTTCTGCCATCGCTCATTGAGCCCCTTCGCCTCAATTCTGTCGAATTGACGTAAATGGACGAAAAGACCGGCATTTTTGCCGGTCTTTTTTTGTGAAAAGCGTATGGCAACGCTTGCTTTTCCTTGATTTGCAGGGCTTTTGGGGTTGCGGCGGGTAAGAGCATTGCTATTTTGCGCCCCGCTTACTGATAAGTCGTTTCATACCAGAGAAAGGGGTGGAAACATGAACAAGAATGAGCTCGTGTCCGCAGTGGCCGAGAAGGCCGGTATCACGAAGGCTGACGCTGCTTCCGCTGTCGACGCTGTTTTCGATACTGTCCAGGCCGAACTGAAGAAGGGCGGCGACATTCGCCTTGCTGGTTTCGGCAGCTTCACCGTTTCCCACCGTGCAGCCACCAAGGGCCGTAACCCGTCCACCGGCGCCGAGGTCGATATTCCTGCCCGTAACGTACCGAAGTTCACGCCCGGCAAGGGCCTGAAGGACTCGGTCAACAGCTAATTCGTTTTCACCCGCTGCGAGGCTTTAGCCTTGCGGGTGGACAAGATTGGGGCCCGCAAAAGCGGGCCCTTTTTTATGGTCTCATGCCGCATTACGCCCTGAAAGTTCAATGCCGGGCCGTGCGAGCAGTTGACAGGAGATGCGAATATTCGCGGCGTCGTCAAAGCGGATGGCTCAGTGCGCGTAGATGACCAACGATATGATGGCCTCATTTCTTCAAGACGATGTGCGTGGCCTTCGCCGTCGCCTCGTGGGCGGAGACATGAAAGCCGAGCGAAGGCAGGTCGATGCCGGCAAACATTGCCTCGCCTTTCCCGAGCACGACTGGCGAAATGGCATAGTGTATCTCGTCGACCAAGCCCGCCTGGAGATATTGGCGCACCGTGCTGACACCGCCGCCGATCTTGATATCCTTGCCTCCTGCTGCGGCCTTGGCCTGCGTGAGCGCCTCCTCGATCCCGCCCGTGACGAAATAAAAGGTCGTACCACCTTCCATGACGATCGGCTCGCGCGGATAATGGGTCAGGATGTAGGTCGGTGCGTGATAGGGCGGATTGTCGCCCCACCAGCCTTTCCAGTTTTCATCGGGCCATTCGTCGCGAATGGGGCCGAACATATTGCGGCCGAGGATGAAGGCACCAAAACCGGTATTCGCCAATGCCGCGTATTTCGCATCGGCACCTTCGGTTTCACCCTCTTTGCCGAACATCGCCTGGAATGTCTGGGTCGGGAAAAACCACTCAAACAATTCCGGCCCGCGCTTGCCCAAGGGGTCATTCAGGCTTTGCTCCGGTCCAGCCCCGAAGCCATCGATCGAGAGCGAGAATCCTGCAACACGAACTTTCGACATGCCGTCCTCCATCTAATTGCAATTTGCAACTGGTTGTGTGATAGCATGGCTCGTCCTACATTGCAATCGATTCACCAAAGGAAGCGAATATGGATATCGAGCGGCGGTCGGGGTGCCCGATCAACCTGACAATGGAAGTGTTGGGGGATCGCTGGAGCCTGATCGTCATTCGGGACATCATGTTCGGCAATCGCCGGCATTTTCGCGAACTGCTCAATCGGTCCGAGGAGGGGATTGCCTCCAATATACTTGCCGCGCGCCTAAAGCGTCTCGTTTCACTCGGCTTGATCACCAAACTGGACGATCCCAGCCACAGTCAGAAGGCGATTTACAGTCTGACGGAACCGGCGATTCAGCTTGTGCCGATGATCGCCATGATCGGCGCCTGGGGTAGGAGGCATCTGCCCGTCAGCGAAGACCTAAGCATCCGCGCCGAACTTCTTGAAAAAGGCGGACCGGCCCTTTGGGACGACTTCATGAACGATCTTAGAAACATTCACATTGCGGACCCGATCGGCGGAGCAAATGGGAGTGTCACATCGCCCGTCTTGATAAGCCTTACAAACGCCTTTCTCGAGGTCCGCGCAAAAATGGAACGCAAAGAGTGAGATCGTTTTACGCCGCTAACGGCGGGAATGCTCCGGTTCGATGACTGTGCGCAGGAACCGGAGTGTCCGCCAGTCGCACCAAATAGCGGCAAGCACCGTTTCTTTGCCTGGCGGCGTCAGAGCAGCGTCCGGCCGCCGTTGACGGCAAGTTTCTGGCCCGTGATGAAATCCGCCTTGCTCGATGCGAGAAAGACGACGGCGTCGGCGATGTCTTCCGGCTTGCCGAAATGGGCCATCGGCGTCTGCGCGAGATAGCCTTCCTTTGCCTGCGGGGAAGCCTCGGCATGACGCTCGACCGGAATCCAGCCAGGCGCGATGAGATTGACGGTGATGCCTTCCGGCGCGAGCTCTCTCGCCCAGGAGCGCGTCATCGACAGCATAGCGCCCTTGGCGGCAGCATAATTGCCGAAATTCGGATTGCCGAGCTCCGCCACTTCGGAACCGATGTTGATGACGCGGCCCGACTTGCGCGCCCGCCAGTCCGGCAGCACGGCTTGCAGCAGTTCCAGCGGCGCCTTGACGAAGAATTCGAGCTGGTCGAGGTAAGTCCGCCAGGATTGCTCCATGAGCGGCATGTCCGGCTGAGGGCCTGTGGCGTTGTTGACTATGAGATCGACCGGTCCGAGCGATGCCCTGATCTTTTCCAAACCGTCCGTAAGCTGGTCCTTGTCGATCACGCTGAATTGCGCGGCACAAGCCTGCCCACCACGCTGCTTGATAGTGTCGACGATCTTCTCGGCCCCCTGAGTGTCGCTCGCATAGTTGATGGCAACGGCCCAGCCAGCCTCGGCAAGCTCCAAGGCGATCACCGCACCGAGACCGCGAGAGGCGCCCGTTACCAGCGCTACTTTCATGGCATTCCTCCTTGGGCCTGTCCGGCCCTTTTCCTCAATGGTGTCAAGCTTGGGCAGCAGCACATTGATGCTGTCTCTGCATCTATGGAACAATATGTCCATGGTGGCCGAAAGCACGTTCCGGCCATCCATTTCAGATATGGATGTTACCAGCGATGATGAACATGCGGCGCGATCAGGCGCTCGTAGATTTCGCGCGTCGCCGCCATGACATCGGCGGAGAGCGGAGCGAGATCGGCCGCGGCGGCATTGGCCTTGGCCTGCTCGGCATTGCGCGCACCCGGAATGACGACGGTGACGGCATCGTTCATCAGGATCCAGCGTAGCGCAAAAGCTGCCATGCTGGTACCGGCTGGAACCAGCCTGCGCACCTCTTCCACGGCCTGCAGACCGACTTCGAACGGCACGCCGGCAAAGGTTTCGCCGACATCGAAGGCCTCGCCATGACGGTTGAAATTGCGGTGGTCGTCGCTGGCAAATTGCGTATCGCGGGTGATCTTGCCGGACAGTAGGCCGGAGGCGAGCGGCACGCGGGCGATGACGGCGACGTTCTTGCGCTTGGCCTCCTTGAAGAACAGATGGTCGGGACGCTGGCGGAAGATGTTGTAGATGATCTGGATGCTGAGCACGCCCGGATATTCGATCGCCTTCAGCGCTTCCTCGACCTTCTCGACGCTGACGCCGTATCCTTTGATCTTGCCCGCCTTCTGCAATTCGTCGAGCCCGGCAAAAACTTCTGGACGATAGAGAACTTCGGTCGGCGGGCAATGAAGCTGCACGAGATCAAGGCTCTCGACGCCGAGATTCTTGAGGCTGCGATCGATGAAGCCTTCGAGATTGGCCTTGGTATAGCCGTCGGCCACATGCGGGCTCAGCCGGCGGCCGGCCTTCGTCGCCACCATCGGGCGCTCACCGCCGCGCGCCTTTAGCACATCGGCAATGATCTTTTCCGAGCGGCCATCGCCATAAACGTCGGCGGTATCGATGAAGGTCATGCCGGCATCAAGGGCAGCGTTGAGCGCCGCGCGGCCGTCGGCCTCGCTGACATCGCCCCACGCGCCGCCAATTTGCCAGGCGCCGAAGCCGACATCGGTCACCATAAAGGGCGTCCGTCCGAAGGCATGATGTCTCATGAGTAGTCTCCTCTCTTTTATTCATAAGATGATAGCGCAGTAGCAGCCGCCCGACAGGGCCACAAGCGCACATTGGCGATCGAGGATCGCAATCGCGTGACTGAACACGGCAGCGCGAGCCGGCTTACGAAACCGTTGGATGAAGTCGCCGGCGCGGTATTCATTGCGCCTCTATTTCCTTAAAAGGAAAGGCCGGATTTCTGACCGCTATCGGAGCCCATGTCCTCTTTCAGCTTCATCCACGCCGCCGATCTCCATCTTGGCAGCCCCTTTCAGGGCCTGGCCCTGAAGGATGCCGCCGTCGCTGCTGTCTTCGTCGAAGCGAGCCGCAAAGCGTTCTCGACGCTGGTGGGCCTGGCGATCGAAAAGTGCGTCGATTTCTTCGTCATTGCCGGCGATGTCTATGATGGCGACTGGAAGGACAACAAGATCGGCTTGTTCTTCAATCGCGAGATGGCGCGGCTGGAGCGGGCGGGCATTCCGGTCTACCTGCTGCGCGGCAATCACGATGCGGCAAGCGTCATCACCAAGACCATCACCTTGCCGTCAAACGTTCATGAGTTTCCGACTAGCAAACCGGGCAGTGTCAGGCTGGAGGCGCTGAAGGTGGCGCTGCATGGCCAGGGCTTTGCCGAACGCTCCGCCAACGACAATCTGGCGATCACCTATCCCGCGCCCGTTTCCGGCTGGTTCAATATTGGCATTCTCCATACCTCGCTGACCGGGCGCGAGCCGCACGCACCCTACGCGCCGTGTTCCGTGGATGACCTGCGTTCGCGCGGCTATGACTACTGGGCGCTCGGCCATGTGCACGATTTTGAAGTGGTGGCGCAGGACCCGCTCGTTATTTTTCCCGGCAATCTGCAGGGCCGCAATATCCGTGAACGCGGTGCCAAGGGCGCGGTGCTGGTGACCGTCGAAGACGGGCGGATCGATCACGAGCGGCTGATCGTCGATGAGGCGCGCTTTGCGCAAATTGATGTCGTGGTTGGATTGGAGGACGATCAAGCGGCGATCCTGCGTCATGTGGAGCAGGCGGTGCAGCCAGTAGCCGATGAGATGGTGGGTCGCATGACCGCGCTGCGTGTGCGGCTTTCCGGCGTAACGCCGCTGCAGGGTGCGATAGCTGCCAATCGCCAGCAATGGCGTGACGAAGTGGAAGCTGCCTGTCACCGCGTACATGAGGATATCTGGCTGGAAAAGCTCGAGCTGCGGCTTGAGCCGCCGCCGGAAAGATCGGCGGAGGCGGACGGCGCGCTCGATCTGCGCCAGTTACTGGCAGACCATGCCGGCGATACGGATATTGCAGCAGAGGCGGCCCGGTTGATCGATGAGATTGCGGTGCGGCTGCCTGGCGGCCTCGGCGCGACGGAGCAGCCGCTGGACGACAGCATGGACACCCTCATAGAAGAGGCGCGGCAATTGCTGCTGGCGCGCGGGCAGGGGGCAGGCTGATGCGCTTCACCCGCCTCGATATTCTCCGCTATGGCGCGCTGACCGATCGAGCGATCGATTTTCGCCGCGACGCACGGCTGCATGTGATCTATGGTCCGAACGAGGCGGGCAAATCCTCGGCTTTGAGCGCGATCTCCGATCTTCTCTTCGGTTTCCCAACCGCTGCCGAGCAAAGCTTCCTGCATGAACCAAATACCTTGAGGATCGGCGCCGATATCAGCGCGCGTGATGGTGCAAAGCTGAGCTTCCGCCGCCGCCGTGGCCGCAAGGGGACGCTTCTCGCACCCGACGATAAGGAGACGGCGCTCGCCGACGATGCGCTTTCGCCCTTCCTTGGCAATTTGAGCCGCGATGTCTTCGAGCGCGCCTTCGGGCTCGATTCGCAGCGACTGCGGCAGGGCGCGACTGCGATGCTGCGTAGCGGCGGCGAGATCGGCAGTCTGCTATTTTCGGCGGCGTCCGGTCTGACGGGCCTGTCACGTCTGCGCCAGTCGCTGGAAGCGGAGGCGGACAGCATCTATGCGGCCAGGCGCTCGAAGGATCGTGGCTTCTACCAGGCTCTCGACCGCTATGAGGATGCCCGCAAGGCCGAGAAGGACAACGAGCTGAAATCCGGCGACTGGAAGAAGCTGCTTGCCGAAGCGGCCGAGCTGGAGACGGAGCTGGAGCGCCTGCAGGCGGAGCGCCGCAGCACGCGTGAGGCGCTGGATCGGCTCCAGCGGCTGAAGACCCTGCAGCCTCTGCTGTCAGAAATCGATGCGGAAACTCTTGCGCTCGATGGCCTTTCCGATCTTGCCGCCATACCGGACGGCTTTGCCGATAAGCTAGAACAGAGACTGCGGGATAAAGAGGCGAGCGAAGCGGAACTGCGACGCGCGCGGCAAGCCGTTCTGCGCGCGGAAGAGGATCTCTCGCGCATCCAGGTGGATGAAGCGTTACTGCAGATGTCGGGCGATGTCACGCAGCTCTTTGCCGATACCGGCAACTACCGCGCCCAGCGTCATGATCTACCGCGCGTCGATCAGGAACTTGCCGGTTACGACACGACGCTTTCGCAGCTTGCCCGTCGCCTCGGTCTTGCCGAAGCCGAGCTGGAACGGCAGCAGCCGAGCGATATCGATCGTACGCGCCTGTCCGAATTGGTGGAGCAGGGCAGGCAGCTTGCGCGGCAGATACAGTCGCTTGCCGAGCAATCCGACAGCGAGCGAAGGCAGTTGGCCACGCTCCAGAAGGACAGCCTTAACGGGCGGCTGATCGATCCGAGACCTTATATTGACCAGCTTGAGGCTTTGGGCAGCGATCTCTCAGCTTTGGCGCGCCTCGATGGGCTGGAAACCCAGATACGTCGCACCGATGCCGATCTCCACGAGGCGGCCGGACGGCTGCGGCCACCGGTCGGTGACATTGATCTGCTCTTTTCGGTACCGCTTCCGGAAACGATGGAGATCATAGGACATCGCGATGCGATCGACGCGGCGCGATCGAAGGTGCGCGACGCTACCGGCAAGCTGCAGACCTATGATGAGCAGCTGGCTGAGATAGTGCAAATCCTCGCGGATGCCGAGCGCGCCGGGCCAGTTGTCACGCGCGAGCAGATCGCCGCTGCACGCGAAAGCCGTGATGCGCAATGGGCCTCCATCCAGGAAAAGTGGAAGGACGGCGCGGCTCCGGAAGCGAAGATCCTTGCGGCACTGATTGTCAGCGTGGCCGAGGCGGACCGTCTGGCCGATGCCGCCCTGAGCGACGCGGATCGGGTCGTGCGCCACGCCGACTATCGTTTGCGGCAGGCGCGTCTGCTGCAGGATCGGAAGGAGGCTTCCGGTCGGCTCAAGGGCTTCGAGAAGGCGCTGAAGGATGCACAGGAAGCCTTCGCAGCCCTTTTTGAGCCTTGCGGTGTCGATGCCCTCGATCCATCGACGATGCTGGAATGGCGCCGCGGAGTGGAGCTGCTGCGACGTGAGCGCAAAGCGTTGCGGGATCTAATCGATCAACGGGATGAGAATGCGTTGGCGGAAAACCGCGTCTTGCCCGCGCTGCAGGATATCGTCGAGGCAAGCGGCTACAAGAGCGGCCGCCTTCCGCCGGCAGCGATTGCGGAAGGCCTGCGCAAGCATCTGCGCCTTCTGTCCGAACGCTGGAGCGAAAGCCGCACGCGGGAAGGGGAGATTGGCGCGGCGCGTGAAAGGCTGACCCGGTTCGACGACCAGCAAAAGAGCGTGGAACGACAGTACACCGATTGGCGCGGCGCATTCGCCAAAGCCGTGGAACTGCTCGGTCTGCCATCCGACACGACCCTGGACATGGCAAATGCCGCCTTGAAGGCATGGCAGGAACTGCCCGATGTCCTGGCGGAGCGCGAAAACCGCCTGCGCCGGGTCAATGGCATGCGGCGCGACATGGCGGATTTCGAGCGGCGGCTGGCGACCCTTGGCGCCAATAGCGGCTATGAGCTGGATCATCTGCCGCCAGATGCCGCTGCCGAGGCACTGCATACCCGCGTCAACGCCATGCGCGGCGAACTGAAGAAGCGCGACGCCCTGGAGGAGGAACGGCAGCGTGGGGAAGGGCTCGTCGTCCGCCAGGAGGCTGCGCTTGCCGCCATCGCCGCCGATCTGGAAGGACTGACCGCCGATCTCGGCGGGGTCGAAGATCTGCCTGCACTCCTCTCTCGACTGCGCGAACGCACGCGTCTGACTGCCCGGCTCGTCGAAAGCCGTGATCGCTTCCGCCAGCAAGCCGACGGCAAGACCGAAGACGATCTTCGCGCCGCGCTTGCCGGCTTCGAACGGGTTGCGGCCGATCTCGAAATCGAGCGATTGACGGAGGAAGATCAGCGGCAGTTCGCCGTGCATGGCGAACTTTCCGCACGGCTGGCGGAGAACCGCCGCCAGCGGCAGGCGCTGGAAACAGGCGTTAGCGCCGAATACGCGGTTTTCGAGAAGCTCTCGGCCGAGCAGGATGCAAAGGATCTCGCGCGACAATGGGTCGTGCTGAAGATTGCGGCCCGCATGCTTGCCGGCTCGATGGAGGCTTATCGCGAGAAGCAGGCCGATCCGGTCATCCGGCGTGCCGGTGAGCTGTTCTCGCAGCTGACGGGTGGCCGCTTCTCCCGCCTGGTCGAAGCCCACGATGAAAGCGATGCGCTGCAGTTGCTGGCGGAACGAGCGGCCGGCGAACGCGTGCCGCTCGACGGCTTGAGCGAAGGGACGGGCGACCAGCTTTATCTCGCGCTACGGCTGGCGTTTCTCGAGGATTATTCCGCCCGCAACGAGCCTGCGCCGTTGATTGTTGACGACATCTTCCAGACCTTCGATGACGAGCGCGTTCGGGCCGGTTTGCAGGTGCTGGCCGCAACGGCCGATCGTTTCCAGACGATCCTCTTTACCCATGAGAGAAGCGTGGTCGACATTGCCAAAAGGGAAATCGGCAAGGATCTCGACTTGATCCAGCTCTGACCGGCTCGCAGATCGCGCTACGGCATCGACGGGATATGCAGTTGCGTCGGTATCACGATCCTCGGGTCCGACTTGTCCCGGCTGTAGGCTGGATTGAGCGCGCGGTCGATGAAACCCTGCGTGGCGTGGAGCCGGCGCAGGTTCTGCTTTTCCTGCTCGAAACGCTTTTTCCGCTCGCCGGATTTGTCCGAGCCGCGCGACAGCGATTCATGGTGATAAAGACAGGCGAAGGGCGTCCAGACGATGCGATAGCCGGCTTTGTGAGCCCGCAGACAATAATCCACATCATTATAGGCGACCGCGAAATTCTCCTCGTCGAAAAGGCCGATTTTCCTTAGGCAGTCCCCCGAGATCAGCATCACCGCTCCGGTCACGCAGGTCATGGTGTTGCGTACATGCAGCCGGTTCATCGGTCCGCCGAACTCCTTGGGCTTGTTCAAATACCAGTGACCTGCAAGTCCACCGAAACCGATGACTACACCGGCATGCTGCATCTTGTCGTTCGCGAAGAGCAGTTTGGCGCCGACGATGCCGGCTCTGTCATAGGCGAAGCAGGAGACCATCTCCTTCAACCAATCCGCTTCGATGACCTCGATGTCGTTATTGAGGATGAGATAGTGCTCCCCCGTCGCCGCGCTCAGGCCTCGATTGACCGAGCGCGAGAAGTTGAAGGCTTCCGGTGTGACAGTTGCCGAAAATCGCGGCTCGCTCTGGCGGTAGCGCTTGTAGAGATCGAGGACTGGTTGATCCGTGGAACCGTTGTCGACGACCAGAACTTCGAAATTCGGATAATCCGTCTTTTCAAAGAGATCGCCGAGGATGCGTGAAATGAGATCGAAATTGTTTTTGCTCGGAATGACGATCGAGATTTTCGGCCACGCATGCGGGGCTTCAAAGATGATCCGGTGCAGCGTCGTGGTGAGAGCGCCCTCGACGGCGATCGGCTGCTTTAGCCGCTCAAATCGTTCGACCAGCGCTTTCCTGGCGTTCGTGGTAGCGGCCTCCATGAACTTGCGGGAAAAGGTCTTGCCATTGCGCCGCCACCAATATGCCGGGTAGGGCAGGTGGAGGACGCTCTCCTCGGGGACGCCCTCCAGATAACGCAGCAACAGATCGTAATCCTGCGAGCCGTCGTAGCCCATGCGGAGATAGCCGATCTCCCGGAGGCGGTCGTGGCGGTAGATAGAAAAATGATTGATGTAATTGACGCCCGTCAGCAGCACGGAATCATAAGCAGGCTTCAGCATGACGCCGGTCGGCTTCAAGATGTCGTCGACCACCAGTTCGTCTGTATAGAGGAAATTCGCGTCCGGATTTTGCTCCAGCGTATGCCGGATGAGCTTGAAGGCATGCGGTGCGATGACATCGTCATGATCGAGAAAGGCGATCCATTGCCCTCGTGCCTGGGACAGACCTGCATTGGTAGCGGCCGCGATGCCACCGTTGCGCTCATTCAGCACAAAACGGATATTGTCTTTCGATTGTTGGCTCCGATACCACTGCAGCGTTTCCGGCGACGTCGAGCCATCATCGCTCAGGATGAGCTCGGTGCCTGTTTCACCCTGTTCTTCAAAGGATTTGGCGAGGTCGTCCAGATAACGGGGCGGAGCATTATAGACGGGAACTACCACACTGAGCCAGGTTCCCACCGCCGGTACCGATGCTGTCTCCAGTTCTGCAGCAAGCCTATAGCTCGCCTCGGCATATTGTATCGTCAGGTTAGGCGCGCGGCGCCCCAAGCGCAGTCTGGGCAATTTCAGCCAATACTGGGGCAGCCTGCCGAGATCGACACGTTTGGTTCGTTCCTCGCTTCGAAGAAGGGTTGCAATATATCTTTCAGCCGATTTTTCGGACGCAAAGGCCCTGGCGGCGAACTGGAACGTCGTCGGGAAGCTGGCCGGATCGGCACGCAGGGCGCAGATGGAGCCGACCGAACCGATGTCCGCGGTGATGACGAAACGATGCCCTTCCGGAAGAGAGACCGTATCCTTCTCGCGGAAGCCGTAGCCGCGATTGATATAGAATTTGGGATCTAGCGGCTCGTCGGTTGCGACTACATGGATGACGATCAGCTTCTTTCGCACCGGCGAAAATCTGATCTCGAAAGCCGGATCATCCCCCATGGATTTCCATAGGCTGGGATCGGCGTCAACGGAGATTTCCCGTTCGAGATCGGCGTTCGGTATGATTTTGAGTGTCATCAAAATATTGATTTCTTCTAAATGCGAGCAGAGGCATTGCCTGAGAAATTCCTGGCCTAGCCCGCGCCGCTGAGAGGTTCAAAACGTATGCCGGGAAATGTCGGACTGGCATACAGCCGCATTTTCTCGATCGAATGTCGTGTGGCATCGCGAGCAGAAAGCCGTCGCGCGCGGTCGCCGATGAGCAGGTCGATAGCGGCAAGCCACTCGTCGGCGGTATTGCCGATATGAAGTTCCCCGGCGACGACGCATCGTTCGAAAGTCGGGCATCGGGAAAATATGGCTGCTGCCTGCAGGCGGCTGATGTCGATCCGCTTGGTATCCGAGCGGCTCGCATTGGTCTTTCCGGACAGAAGAGGAGCCAGAGCGATATCGGCTTGATGATGTGCTGTCTTTGCGAGATAGGCCGGCCACGGGAGCGGCGGAATGATCGCCATTCTCGCCGGGTCGATCCCTTGCAAAGCCCAGCGTCGAGCGAGAGTGCCGGCGGCAAAAACCTCGAAATGCAGGTTGCCGTGTTTTTCCATCGCGGCTTTGACGATCGGCATGAGGAACTCGTGTTCGCGGCGATGGACGCCGGTGGCATGGTAGACCATCCTCAGCGGCGTGCCTCCGTCATCCCTGCCATTGACCACGATTTCTGCTGCATCCGCTGGAAGCGGGGGCAGGATATCTATCCGATGGCTTCTCATCGCGAGCGCGTTTGCCAGGGGTTCGGTCGAAGTCCAGACATGAGTAAGGAGCCTATTGACCCTCGGCATTGGGCGGACCGCCAATTTGATCAGCCTGAATTTATAGAGCCAACCGGCTTCGTTGCCGGTCACGACGGCGGGGATGTCGTCATCGACGAAATAGGCGACCCCGGCAAGCGTGCCTCGCCTTTCCTCCAGCCAGCGCAATTGCGGCTGCTTAATGTAGCGGCAAATGATGACGAAGAGTCCGTCGCTATCGATGGCGTCGAGGGGGTCGTCGAGGCCTTTCATGATGACCGGAATGTGGCCGAGTGTCTTGGCCCGCTCAGCAAGATAGTAGCTGAAGCTCGGATTGGGGTGGCGCGACAAGATGAGCAGACGCCTGGCAACGCGCTCACCATCTCCCGCCAACGCACTGGATGGCCGCGGTCTTGGAAGCAATTGATAGACGATGTCGCGCAAAACTTGCATGGGGCTTCCGCGCAAAATCACGCCAGGCGACTTCGGAGATTTGCGAGGATGCCGAAAACGGCACCCCAGGCAAGGAGCGTCACACCCAAGATCCCGCCGATCCAGAGTGCCCGCTGAGGATACTCCGCCTCGTCGGGCAGGCTGGGCGCCAGGAACG
The DNA here is from genome assembly GCF_027109195.1 of Rhizobium sp. AG207R. Taxonomy (NCBI): domain Bacteria; kingdom Pseudomonadati; phylum Pseudomonadota; class Alphaproteobacteria; order Hyphomicrobiales; family Rhizobiaceae; genus Rhizobium; species Rhizobium sp. AG207R. The sequence continues at coordinate 174,694 of NZ_JAEPVT010000012.1, read as the reverse complement.
TATCGAGGTAGAGCAACTGCTGCTTGCTGACGAACTTGACCTGCTCCAGCGTCTTCATGCTCGAGGCAAATTGCTGCTCGGTAAGGCTCTGTTCCAGTTCGCGCTGCGACATATCCACGGAAACGTCCGCGAGATTCTGTTCGGATTTGTTCTGCCCGGCGACTTGGCTGTTGAGCTGATCGATCTGCTTCTGCCTGCTGTCGATCTCGCGTTTCAACACGCGCATCTGCGGTGCATCGGCGGAGACGGTCCCAAGCAGCGCGTCATATTTCTGTTGAAGCTCTATCCTCTCCTTCTGCACGGATGAGATCAGGTTCGTGATAACGGTCGACGATCCCTCGACGCTGAGGACGCCTGTCTGGTTGCGCGCAATCAAAAGCTGATCTCGCGCCTTCTGCAGCTGATCCCTAGCATTGTCGAGATTCGCCTGGGCGGTTGCGATGACGTCACGCCAGATGCGGGTGTTGACGTCGTTAACAACGACCTCGGACGCGGCGACAACCTCGCGCAATACCTTCTGGGCATCGGCCGCGGTGAAAGCCCGTGCCTTGACCGTCACGATGCCGCTGTTCGCATCGATTTTGACCGAAACCATGTCTTCCCAGTAATTGAGCAGCTTTTCCGAGCTCGCATCCTTCTTTAGGCGCGCAATCCGATCGATCGAGTCGTTGCCGTAGATCTTTTGAAAGTCGACCCTTTCCTCGAGGGCGGTAACCATGTCCTTGCTCTTGATGAAGTTGGTGACGATCAGGGTGTTCTGGACGATCTGTGCCGGCGGCAGGCCGGTCACCTTGGTAATCTGATTGCTGCCGAGTGCGGGCGTGGAGGTGCGGACCGTAAAGCGCGTTTCCGATTGATACTGATCGGACGCGACACAGGTAAAATAGTAGATCGAAGCAACATTGGGGACGACAATCAGCAGAAAGGTCGATGCCAGCATGACCTTGCCGATGATCTGCTGCATCGGCCGCGGCCGCAGGCCGACGGCCTTGAACAGCTGGCTGCGCCTCGATGTCGAGAAGCGCAGTTTCCGCGCGGTCACCGACAGATTCGTGGCCACGTTCCGGCTACGCTCCGTCGCGCTGAGCTGAAGCGTTTTTGGCGCGTTTTCGGTATCATGAGCCATATTGGGCCTTGCTGTCGATTCCTGATCTTCTATCGATTCAATCTATAATAGGCTTCGATAGCCTGCTCTACCTTATCGAAGACGATAAGTCTGCCATCGACAAGTACAATACCCCTGTCGCAATGTGTATTAATCATGCTCATGCTATGGGACACCATGATGATATCGGAATTCTTGCGCCTGCTCTCGAATGCGATACGGCAGCGCTCCTGAAATCTCGCATCGCCGACGGCCAGAACTTCGTCCACGAGATAGCATTCGAACTCGATTGCCATCGAAAGTCCGAATGCCAATCGAGCGCTCATGCCGGAGGAATAGGTGCGCACCGGCGCATCGAGATAGTCGCCCAACTCGGCGAATTCTTCGACAAAGCGGGAAACGCGCCTGACATCCTCGCCGTAAGCGCGCGCAACGAAATGAACATTGGCCCGCCCCGTCATGAAGGGATTGAAGCCGCTGCCGAGGCCCAGCGGCCAGGATACCCGGACATTCTTGCTGATCTTGCCCGAATTCGGCAGCATCGTGCCCGCAATCATGCGGATCGTCGTCGATTTTCCGGCACCGTTCACGCCGAGCAGGCCGTAGGAATAGCCGGATTCGAACTCGCAATGCACCCGGTCGAGGATGATCTTCTTGCCGCTTTGTGTCTTGAAGAATTTCGAGACGTTCTTGAAGCTGATCATGGTGCTTCCCCGCTCATATCCGGTGATCCTCGACGGATGCCCAGATGAGAGAAAGCGTCGCCCAAGTGACAATAAGCGCAAGCAGTATGATCAGGGGTGTGCTGACACGGCGCGGAAAGATCGATTCGTCCGGCAGCACCGGCTTGACGAAAACGGCGAGGTAGAGCGTCTTGCGCAGAGCTTCGGCTAGCACGGCATCGTAGTTCTTCTGCGCACTTTCGTAGAGCTTTTCCGCGATCATGCGATCGGTCTCCAGCCTGGAATAGTCCAGCAGGGCCTTTGCAAGGCTTGCATTCTCAGGACCTGTCAACTCCGATCTCATCTTCTCGATCTGTGCATCGAGGCTGTCCTTGGCGAGATTGAGCTGCTGATAGGTCGGAGAATTCTGGGCGTTGGATTGCCGCATGACGAACAGGCGCGTTTCGAATTCCAGTTTCTGGGCCAGCAGGCCGGTCAGAATCGTGCCGCTGTTCTGCGCCTGTGCCTGCGGGCTGAGAAGGCCGGATGCGTTTTGGAACTGGTTGAGGGCGATCAGCGTGTCGCCATAGGCCTTGCCGCTTTTCTGGACGTCGGCCTTCATGCTCTGTATGATATCGTTGCGCGCCCGTTCGGAAAGCTCGTTGATGAGCTTTTCGCTTTCCTCGATGATGGCGTCCGCGAGCTTGACGGAATCATCGGGCGTGAAAGCCCTGACCTTCAGTGTGATGATGCCGGAGGTGACGTCTATATAGGCGCTGACATGGTCGTTCCAGTACTTCAGGAACTCTTCGTCGGATCGCGCCGAGCTGAATCGCGACAGGAAATCCGCATCCGGCCGGGTAAACATGGCCCGATAATCGAGTTTCTTGCCGATCCGGTTCAGAATCTCCGTCGAGTGAATGAAGCTGGTGACGACATAGGCGTCTTGCGAAGCCGAGCGCATGTTCAGAGCGCTGGTGGCCCCCCCGGGGTCGCCGGCATCACTGGTGTCGCCTGCTCCCGACACGGCACGAACGGCAAAACGCGCTTCCGCCACATATTGGTCTGAGGCAATGAAGGCGTAATACACCGAACTGGCCAGGAAAGGCAGGATAACGAGCAATACGAAGCCGATAAGCCTCAGCGGCGGCTTACCGCCCGACTGTGTTTCGGGCTCGTTGTTGTCATGCACCGGTATGTATTCGACGTCCTCGAGATCGGTGCGCGCACGCTGCGCCGGCAGCCTGCGCCGAAACAGCGAAGGCAAGATATGCCGGCTCGTTTTTATTCGTGGAGAGTCCTGAACTATCGCGTCTTCAATGACTGGCTTCGGCATGTCAGCTTGCAATCGTTTCCGGCAGTCCGGGCGCGGTTGGTTTCATCGCCTGACGCACATAGTGGTCGAAAATCAAATCCTCTTCGAGCATAAGCTCGGCAATATGCAATGAACGCAACCTTGCTGCAACGTCTTCAAGGGTGCTGTGTCTGGGTGGCAACGGAAAATCGTCAACCGAAATCCCTATGAGCTCGCTGAGCGCCTGTTGAAAATAAAGACTGTCCGTATCGAAACCGACAATGGCAAAGCGCGAGAGAAGATCGATCGCGGTGGCGACATCGCCGCGTGTCACGGTCTGTTCCGGTATGGTCGTGGCCAATTGCCGGGTGACCGGAGATACGAGAACGTTTCTGACACTCTGAGGCGCTTTCTTCAGGGCTGTCTTGAGAGAGGCGGCGTTTTCGAAGCTTACCTCGGCAAAATGCTCCGCAGCCGGCGCCAGGATGATCTTGTCGCGATCGCCGAAGAAGGAAATCTGGGTTTTCGCCATTCGTTTCAGAAGGAATATCCGCAGAGCAAGTTCGTAATAGGGATCGGTAAGCAGAACGATGGCCTTGAATCCCTTGTCGAGAAACTCTTCATAATTGCGCATCAACAGCCGGCCGCTAAGATAGATCGACTGGATGGCGTTCAGATGAAAGGCCTGCAGGGTCGTTTCGTGACCGAAGCGCTCGACGGATGAAAGCTCGTATTGAAAATTGCGGCCGCAATAGTAGTCGAATTTGACCATTGGCAGCAGCTGTGTCTCGAGCCTTACAATCTTTAACGGAATCGTGTTCGATACTTGCGGGCGCCGATAGATCAACAATCCGGACTTGGCGTCATGGATCATCAGCGACGTACGTTCCATGAGGTCCGGCATGATTGTTGTGTCGAGCCTGAATCCGACATAGCCATCTTCGTGCCGTCCCGAGTCGATGACCGCCTGTTTGAACTGGTCGCACGGCAGGATCATCAGATCGCCGTCGGCATCCGAGATTCTGATTTGTGGTTTGTCGGAAAAGCCATCGGGGATCAGATAGCCCTCGATAACATTGCCGCGATCATATTCGAGGTTAAAAAGCACGGAGTTGCTCCGGCGCTTTTACCAGATCGGCGCAGCGCCGAAATTGGTGATGGAGTGACGTCATTGCGCCCTGCATAGTATCACATTGATCAAGATGCCTATCGATATCGCGGATGTCGGGCCTTGGCATTCGAACCTCGTCAGGCCTCGCTGGGCGCTTTTCGTGCCAGCAGCGAGAAGCTGGGGCCGCCTGGATGGCTCAGATTTTCATCCCGGATGATAACGTCATTGAAGCCGAATGTACGCAGCAGCATCAAGATGTCATCCCGGTGCATCCAAAAGTGCCGGTCCTTCATGCCACCGCAGAAAGACGCATTGGCATTGGCGTGGTGATAGCTGCGCTCGTAATAGCGCACCGCAATGCCATCTATCAGTTTCGTCTCCACCTTACCGCTGAAAGGCAGCCACCGCACATCGCCCTCGGGCATTGCGTCCTCAAGGACGAAGTGGGTCCAGATGAAAACCGCGCTGGACCGCTTTGCCAGCAAGCGAAGAAACTCGCCAGGGTCGGCCATATGATAGAGAACCCCCGATGCAAGCGTTAAGTCGTAGATTTCTTCGCCTTCCGTCAGCCACGCCTGAATGTCGCCGAGCATGAAGGAGGCGGTGTCGATGTTCAGGATCTGCTTGGTAACCAGACATCTTAGAAAACAGAGACGGTTTGCTTCGATCGCATCGATCCGCGCCGGGCGATGGCAATTCAGTATATGGGTATGCATCCCCTCGAGCGGGCCGACTTCGAGAACGGTCCTGCCTTCTATCGATCCGAAGGTGCGCAATGCCCAGTCGATGCGGTCGTCGGCATAAAGGGGCAGGTTGCCGGCGCTAAGACCGAATTTCGGCGGAAACGCACAGTTCCATCCTTGAAGTGCATCGATGGCGTTTTGGTGCGCTGGCCTGCCTTGCTCGTACTGATCGAAAATCTCCAGGGGACTTTTCGATGCTTTCTTCTGGGAGCGCTTTGAAAAACCAAGCATTAAAACATAACCTTCATTTCAATCGGCATCCCGCCGATCCGGAGAAGTTCTCGCATTGGCGCATCGCAGCCCCCAAACCGCTTTTTGCCTCGCAGCAAGTTGGCGGAATTTATAAGCGCCGATGGACAATCGGGGATTGCCGAGGCTGATTCGAGGAGCCATTGATGCTATCTCGCTGGAGGCAGAAATTCGGCAAGTACCGATTGTTGTGGTCTGTCATCTCTGCATGGGTTGCGGGTCAGGACTCAACTCTTTTACAGGCAATAGCAATCTTATGAAAAGCGGCACAAGTGCGATTCTGTGGAACTTTATGTCGCCGATCGGGCGATTTTTTACTGTTGCCGTTACTTAACGGTTCCTTTTTATTTTTCAGAAAATTTTAATTTTAAACCGCAAATAATACTCGTCCAAATTGCTTTAACCCTCTTTGCCCCTTATAAGCCGATCTGATGGGGCGCTTCTTGAATCCCGGGTGTGTTCAGATGATCGCACCTGATATTTTTGATTGTATTCCCGGCGTTTGGGCTTGTTGACGCAGGCCCGTTATGCTTTTCAAGGCGTCGATAGATTTGATGCATTCTATGTCGATGTATGCCATCAGGTAATCACGGCAGCTAATTGGTTTGAGGGTTTCAATTGTTTCGTATTGGCGCCGTACTTTGTTGCGTGGTTCTGGCGGGATGTAATTCCGTTTCGAGCGAAGGTCCGCTGGCTGGCGCTATTGTGAAAGATGCCGGCCAATCCAGTATCGAATTGGGTCGCAGGAATGCCGCGGTTTTCGACATTGTCGATATCGACAGCCGCAGTGCGCGCCTGGTTTCCGACTATGTTTCCTCCACGCTCAATCGCCGTTTTGGCATGGGCGGCGGCGTCGGTCTGGTCGTTATCGGTGTCGGCGACGCATTGAAGGTCACGATTTTCGAAGCTGGTGCCGATGGCCTGTTTTCGACGGCACAATCGAAGCAGGTATCGCTCGATATCGTCGTGCAGCCGGACGGCACGGCGGCAATCCCTTATGCCGGCTCGGTTCGATTCGCTGGCAAGACGCTTGACCAGGCTCGCAAGGCAATCCTGGCGGCTCTGGCAAGCAAGGCCGTCGAGCCGGATGTTATCGTAACAAGCATGGGCACGCCGTCGCGCACCGTTACGGTTTCGGGCGCCGTTGGCCGTCCTTCTATGGTTCCGCTCGATCTGACCAGGGAAAAGATCACCGAAGTCATCGCCAAGGCTGGTGGACCCTCGACGCAACCCTATGAAACCTATGTTACGGTGGTTCGCGGCAGCAAGACCGGAACGGTTCTGCTGAAGTCGATCATCGAGCATCCCTCGGAAGATATCTATGTCCAGCCGGGCGACCAGATTTTCCTCGTCCGCGATCCGCGAACCTTCACCTTGCTCGGCTCTGTTCGCGGAGACGGCCGTATCGAGTTCGGGGCGAACGATCTGAATCTGCTCGAGGCCGTTGCCCTCGGTCATGGCGCGATCGACGATTCGAGCAATGCCAAGGGCTTCTTCCTGTTCCGCTACGAAGAGCCTGAAATCGCTAAGATTCTGCTCGGTCCCGCCCGTTTCCAGGACCTGCTGCGCAAGGGAATGGTGCCGGATGCCAAGGGACGCTATCCGATTGTCTATCGGTTCGACATGTCCAATCCCGACAGCCTGATCGTAGGGCAGACCTTCCCGGTCAAGAGCCGCGACGTCATCTACGTGTCGCGCCATCCTTCCGTCGACATCAGGAAGTTCTTGAATCTTATCGGTACGCCGCTAGGTATCGCCTCCCAGGGAGCGGCAACAGCGGTGAATCTGGGACAGTAATCCTGGAAAAATGAAGGAGCGGCGGTGCCATCGGGTCTACCTGCGCTCCTATTCGTCGGCGGATGCCGAGATCTGTATGATTGTGACGGATCGTGCCTTGTCGGCAACGGAAATTCATCGCGAACTGACTTGTCGAAAACACGACAATCGTCGCAAGCAATAGCTGCGATCTTCGACTTGGATTGAAGGGTGTAAGATGTCGCATATTGCATCGGTTGTTGCACTGCCGCATATTGGTTGCACACGCAAATTTTTTGTCGATAACAACCACAGATAATAACGTGCGCAGTTGATATTGAATTTGACCAGTTTGGTGCACTTCTTCGAGTATTGCTGAGAGATCATGACAGTTGAAATTATCGGACGCGCAAGCGTTGCCCCTGGGGCGAGTTCGATTGAAGAACTGCAGCTTGTCCTCAAGGAGGGGCGTTGTACCGTAAGCCGCATACCAGAGGAGCGCTGGGATCTCGCGCGCTTTTGGCATCCGGCTGTTGGTATTCAGGGGAAGACTTACAGTTTTGCAGCTGGCGTCTTCGATAATGTCTACGCCTTCGATCCCGCGGTTTTCGGCCTTTCCCAGCGCGAAGCGATGCAGATGGATCCGCAGCAGCGCATCCTTCTGAATATAGTCTGGCGCGCTTTGGAAGATGCAAACTTGCCGATCGATGGATTCGAGGGGCAGCGCGTCGGCGTCTATGTCGGGGCATCCTCCCTTGAATACGGCAATCTGACGCTGGAAGACCCCGCCTCGGGCAGCCCGTATTTCATGACGGGCAACACGCTTTCCATCGTTTCCAACCGCATCTCGCACATATTCGGATTGCGCGGACCGAGCATGACGATCGACACGGCCTGTTCGTCGTCGCTGGTCGCCCTCGACCAGGCGGTGAAGGCGCTGGAGAACGGCGAGATCGATACGGCGATCGTCGGCGGCATCAATATTCTGCTCAATCCCATGTCCTTCGTAGGGTTCGCCCAGGCGCGAATGCTGTCGCCGGAAGGACTCTGCCGCGCCTATGACGACAACGGCCGCGGTTACGTCCGTGCAGAAGGTGGTGCGGCGATCGTACTACGCCGGACGGACGTGGCGCTGCGCGAGAAAGACCGCAGCTATGCCAGGATCCATGCCGTAGGCGTCAATTCTTCGGGACGCACCAACGGCATTTCCATGCCGTCTCGTGAAGCGCAGGCCGCCTTGCTTCAGTCGATCTATGAAGGCCGCAATATCGATGTCAATCGCATCGCCTTCATCGAGGGGCATGGAACGGGAACGAAGGTCGGCGACCCCGCCGAAATATGGGCGATCGGTGAAGTCATAGGCCGCAATCGGCGGGCGCCGGTGCCAATCGGCTCGATCAAGACCAATATCGGGCATACCGAACCCGCATCCGGCCTTTTCGGGCTGCTGAAGGCCGTGATCGCGCTGGAAAATAATTTCTTACCCGCTTCGCTGCATTTCGACCATCCGAACGAGTCCATCGACTTCGAGGGATTGAACGTTCGGGTCAACACATCAACGATCGAACTTCTTCCGGCCAAGCAGGCGCGCTTTGCCGGAATCAATTCCTTCGGTTTCGGCGGAACGAACGCTCACGTTGTCATCAGCGATCCCGATCCGATCGCGCCGCCGGAGCCGCCGATCCGGGGCGAGGGGATCGTTTTTGCCGTCAGCGCTCATACGGCGTCCGCTCTTTCGACACTGCTCGAAGACTATAGGACCCGTCTTGAAACTGCCGAGCCCAAGGAGGCCCGTCAGATCGTTGCTTCCGCTGCCGCCAATCGCGAACCCATGCGTCATCGTTTTGCTGCCCGCGCAAAGGACAGCGCCGCCGTGCTTGCCGCGATTGATGCGCATCTTGCAGGCAGAAATTCGGTCGGCGAGGCGGGCGAATCTCCGGCGCAGGCTGCCAAGATCGCCTTCGTCTTTTCCGGCAACGGCTCGCAATGGGCGGGAATGGGTGTCGGCGCCTATCAGGAAAACCGTCATTTCCGGCAATGCTTCCAATCCTTCAGCGCGCTCTTTGAATATTATCTCGGCGAGAAGCTGACCGACGTTCTGGTCGCTTCCGATCTTGCCGCACGCCTGGCCGATACCAAGATCGCGCAGCCGCTGTTGTTCGCCATCCAGGCTTCTCTTTCGGATTGCCTATGGTCCATGGGGGTCAAGCCCGATGCGGTCTTCGGCCATTCGGTCGGCGAAATCGCAGCCGCTTATGCCGCCAAGGCGCTGACGGCTGCCGAAGCGGTTGCAATCGTTGCCAAGCGCTCGCTGCATCAGGATCTCCTCGCCGGCGAGGGCAAGATGGCCGCCGTGGTGCTTGGCGAGGATGCTGCGCTGGCCTTTGCGAAATCCAGGGATCTCGACAATATATATATAGCGGCGATCAATGCTCCGAATTCGGTAACGATCTCCGGTCCGGCCGATGAGATAGAGGCCTATAGGGACGCTGCACGCAAATCCCAGATCGTCGCGCATGTTCTCGACATCAATTATCCGTTCCATCATCCGATCATCGACCGCGCCAAAGAGGCTTTTTTCGCCGATCTGCCCGATCTCGCGCCGGATAGCGGCACGGGGATCTTCATTTCGACGGTAACAGGCGAATTGCGCGACGGGCGCCTGCTGGACACGCAATATTGGTGGCGCAATGTTCGCGATCCCGTGCTCTTCAAGGCTGGTTGTCAGGCCGCGATGGCAATGGGATGCAACCTCTTCATCGAGATTTCGCCGCGCCCGATCCTGTCGAACTATGTGGCGGAGATCGCCAAACAGACATCAGTTCAGGTCATTGCGATACCGACCTTGCTACGGGAGGCGCCCGTTGCCGACCATGATCCGGTTTCGCAATCATTTGCGCGGGCAGTCGCCAATGGAGCACCTGCGCTGCGTGCCCGCGGCAGCGCCACCCGCAACGCCTTCGTCAAACTGCCGTCTTTGCCTTTCGAGCCGGTAGAGCTTCGCACCCCTCCGACGACGGACGAGATCGATATCTTCGGTCGGGATCGCAAGAGCCTATATACGCTGCTCGGTTGGCGCGCCGATCTTAATGGTTCGAATTGGAAGAACCATCTCGATGCCCGTCTCTTCCCGGACCTTGCTGAACATGTGGTCGACGGCAAGGCAATCATGCCGGGCAGTGGCTTCGTCGAGATCGCGGTAACGGCGGCGCAACGCTATTACGGGACGGATGAGGTTGAAATCGGCAATCTCGAAATCATCCGGCCGCTGGAATTGTCCCAGGATCGAATGGTCGAGCTGTCGACCGTCCTGTCGCCTGAGACCGGAGATATCGAGATCCGGTCGCGCGAACGCCTAAGCCATGACGAATGGACGGTTCATGTAGTTGGACGTTGCCGCAAGCCGCTGGCAGGCGAGGGGGACAGCAAATCCCTCGATCGATCGCGCAAGGAGGGCAAATCGACGTTGACCTCCGATGTGACTTACGAAACGGCGGAACGTTTCGGATTGCATTATGGCCCGCATTTCCAGCTTCTGTCGAAAGTCGTGGCGTTTGGTCATCATGTGATCGAAGTGGACCTGAAGCCGGCTGCCCCGCCGTCTCATCCCTTCGTCAGCTATAATCTCAACCCCATGTCGGTCGATGCGGCGTTTCACGGACTCATCGCATTGTTCGATCAATTCTCCGGCGACGAAACCGGTGCTCCCTATATTCCCGTTCATTTCGGCACCGTGAGAGCTTTCGGCAAGGGAGGACCGATCGCCAAAGCCATTATCGAGATCGAGCGGTTCAGCGCGAATTCGATCAAGGCCCGTTTCACTCTGTTCGATGCAGATGGCAGGCCGGTCGTCGTTCTTGACGATAGCCGTTTCCGCCGCACACAGCTGCGCCGCAGGGCAACGCTCGATTCCGTCGCCTTTCATTACGAGGGCGTGCCTTCGGCTCTTTTCGACGGCGTAGACAGACCCGGCGCCGGTACACGTCGGATTTCATCGCACGGCGGCTCCGACGGGAACCACATGCTCAACAATGCAAGTCTTCTTCTTGATGCCGCGATCTATCGGGCCTGCCATGATATCGCGCTGAAGGTTGCGGACCGCAACGGTACCGTCGCATTCTCCGGCCTCCCCGGCGATCCCGAGTTCAGGTCTTTCCTCGTCAATTGCCTCTATATTCTGGAAGACGCCGGTATTGCGGAGACGGGAGACGGCAGGTGGCATGTTCCCCTGGAGCCGACGCTGCCGCCGGTGGCGGAGCTGCTGCAGGAAATCTATCGCGAGGACGCTGGGCGCGTGGCCGAGAGTATCCTCGTTGGCGATGCCTATCGCGAGACGCTCGAGCATCTGGCGATGATACGTCCGCATGTGCTGGAGCGTGAGCCTGCGGCCCAGGGTGCAAATATGCCGGGTGGGGCGACGCTGGAGCATGTGCTTGTTCATTCTCCCTTGAGCCAGAGACGGCTTTCGATGCTGGCAGAGGCATTGGCTTCATCCATCGAGGCCAATGATGGGGCGATCGGGCACGTGCTCGAGGTCGGCTCGGTATCGGTTGCGTTCAGTCGAAAGCTGGCAACGATCGCCGCGACCGCAGATGCACGTCTCGTGATCGCTGAGCCGCGCGAGCAAGCCCGTCGAGTATTGGAGATCGCCTTCGAGCGTGACGCGCATGTTATCGTCGCCGATCCTGCCAGGCTGGCGGATCGCCATGTCGCCGACATCGTGGTCGCCTCCGGCGATCAGAGCCAGCATCTGATGCGCCACAATGACGAGATCAAGCGAATGGTCCGGTCGGTCGCCGCCAGCGGCGCGCAGCTGCTGCTCGCCGATCGCGCACCGAGCGCCTTCAATGATTTCGTCTTCGGCCTTTCCGAAGGCTGGTTTGCCGATAGCCAGTCGCCGGAATTCCCGGTCGGACGGCTCGGTACGCCCCAGCAGATTGCCGATCTCCTCGGAATTTTGGGCTTTGCCAAGCCTCTGATCCAGGAACAGACTTTCCCCGAAGGCGCGCTGATTATGGTGTCCGCCGTATCAGAGCGGCAGCCGGAAGAGAATTCCGTCGTGGATGCCGCCGATCCGATCCTGATCTTGTCGGAGCAGGGCAGGAAGGGTCTCGGCAAGCTGGGCAAGAATATGACGGTCATCGATCTCGGCGGATCGTCTCTGGATATTGTCGACGCTCTCGATGCCATTGACCCGGCTACGCGCCGCGTCGTTTATCTTGCGGATATGAAGCGCGGCGATGCAGCGGAACTCTCGTTGTCTCGTCTCTCGGCGTTCACGCAGTTGGCGAGCCTGTTGTCGCAGAACAGCGATGGAGCGCGGCCTCGATTGGTTATCGTGGCGCCCGGCGGCTCACCGCTGTCGGCTGGCTCCCTGGATGATGCCAATGCCGGCCTGTGGGCTTTCGGCCGCGTCCTTCAGAACGAGTACGATGCCTTTGACGTGCATCTGCTGGATGCCGATACGGCTGGCGGCCGAACGCTCTCGGTGGTCGATACCCTGATGGTCGCGGAAACGGACAATAGGGAATGGTTCCTGGACCGCGCGACCGGAAAGGTCCGGGAAATCCGGGCTGTGGCTGGTCCCTTCGATGCCATTGAAGCGAGCCGCAGTGATTTCACAGCAGCAACGATCCGCCAGCATGTGAGCGGGCGCCTGGATAGCGTGGCTTGGGAGGAGACGGGCCTTCCCGCGCCCGACCAGGGCGAGGTTGTCGTCTCCGTCGAAGCCACCGGCCTCAATTTCCGGGATGTCATGTGGGCTATGGGCGTTCTGCCCGAGGAAGCATTGGAAGACGGCTTTGCCGGTGCCACGATCGGCATGGAATTCGCCGGGCGAATTCTTGCCGTGGGCAATGCCGTCGATGATCTCAAGCCGGGCGATAATGTGATGGGGATCGGGCCTGCCGCATTCTCGACTCACGTGCGTGTCGATCGTGATGGCGTGACAAAGCTGCCGGAGCAGATGGAAACCGTTGCTGCCGCCACCGTGCCGGTTGCCTTTCTGACCGCCTATTATGCGATGGTCGAGCTTGGACGCATTCAGCCTGGTGAGAGCATCCTGATTCATGGAGCTGCCGGCGGCGTCGGTCTGGCGGCACTCCAGATCGCCAAGCACAGGGGTGCCAAGGTGATCGCCACCGCCGGCACGGTCGAGAAACGCGGCTTTCTCGAAATGCTCGGCGCCGATCACGTGCTTGATTCCCGCTCCCTGGATTTCGTTTCCGGCGTGCGGCGGCTTACGGGCGGTGAAGGGGTTGATCTCGTTCTCAATTCGCTCTTTTCGGAAGCGATGGAGCGGAGCATCGAGCTGGTCAAGCCATTCGGCCGCTTCCTGGAGCTTGGCAAGCGTGACTATTACGCCGACCGTAAGATTGGCCTGCGTCCATTCCGGCGCAATGTCAGCTATTTCGGTATCGATGCCGATCAGCTTCTGGTCAATGTACCCGACCTGACACGGCGCATATTCAGGGAGATCGGTCAGCTTTTCGCCGAAGAAAAGCTGACGCCGCTGCCGTATCGCGCCTTCGCTTTTGACGAGATCGGCAACGCTTTCCGGTTGATGCAGAATGCCGGCCATATCGGCAAGATCGTGGTGCGCCCGCCTGTTGCGCGTGTCGACGGCGTCTTGCGAGCGCCTGCGAAATCTCTGCGCTTCGATGCCGGAGGCGTTTTTCTCGTTGCGGGCGGCATTGGCGGCTTCGGCCTATCCGCCGCCGATTGGCTTGTTTCCAGAGGTGCGCGCCGCATAGCTCTGTGCTCGCGCCGAGGCATTGCCGATGCGGAAACGAAAAAGGCGATAGCCGATTGGACCAGGCGAGATGTCGTGACGACGCTGCATGCCTGCGATATCACCGATGCTGCAGCGGTTGAGACGCTGCTTGCCTCGCTTCGCTCCGAAGGAGCGCTGAAGGGTGTCGTTCATGCCGCCATGGTTCTGGACGACGCACTGCTCGCCAACTTGACGCCGGAGCGCAATCGTCCCGTTCTCGAGGTCAAGATCCGTGGCGCCGAAAACCTGGATCGCTCGACGCGAGACGACAAGTTGGAGCTTTTCCTGCTGTTCTCCTCGGCAACGACCATGCTCGGCAATCCCGGCCAGGCGAATTATGTGATGGCAAACGGCTACTTGGAGGGCCTGGCGCGTGCGCGCCGCGCTGCCGGCAAGCCCGCGCTCGCCGTCGGTTTCGGCGCCATCGCCGACAAGGGCTTCCTTGCCCGCAATATCGAGGTCAATGATCTCCTTTCCAAGCGCATCGGCAAGGCTGCGCTGAAGGCACGCGATGCTCTGGAGCAGGTGGAGCGTTATATGCTGGCGGATAGAGGCGCGATCGATGCAGCGGCGGTCATGATCGCCGAGATCGATTGGAATGCCGTGCGCCTGCTGCCGATCTCAGGCCGGTCGCTGTTCGAGCCACTGATGCGCCATGCAGGCAGTCATCAGGTCTTCAACGAGGGAGACAACGTCGATCTCAGGGAGCTGATCAGGGGGAAATCGGAAGGGGAGGCTCAGGCCGCACTGCATGCGCTCATCGCTGCGGAGATTGCCGCCATCTTGCGCGTGACGGAAGACACGGTGACGCCTGACAAGGTGTTGAAGGATATCGGGCTCGATAGCCTGATGGCCATGGAGCTGGGCATGAGCTTCCAACAGAAGACCGGCTTCGATATTCCTCTGAGCGGCGTAGGCGAGGGTACCACCGTGGGCGATGTCGTCAGCCGCTTGCGTGATCGTGTCATGAATCGCAATGGTGATGATGGTAATGGCGACGTAGCGGGTGATGACGGCGTGGTCGAGCGTCTGGCGCGCAGCCATGCCTCAGACCAGGAAAAAAGGGTCGTCCAGTGACCACGTATGATGCCGATGATGGCAATCCGGCGGAGCGGAAGAAGAGCAAGCTGCTCGAACAGATGCGCCGAGTTGGCGAATCCTCCGGCCGCAATCGGACCGAACGGCTGAACCGGCAACCGCAGGCACAGCCGCGCCAGGTGACGCGCTTCGAGGATCTGCCGGAATACAAGCGCGTCGCAACGCAGCGCATTGCGGGGGAGTTGCTTGGCGTTGCCAATCCCTTCTACCGATCGCATGATGCCGCTGCGGGCGCGACGACGCGCATCGGCGGGCGCGAGTTCGTCAATTTTGCTTCTTATGACTATCTGGCGACCAATACCGATCCGCATGTCGCCGCACGTGCGAAAGAAGCGATCGACCGCTTCGGAATTTCGGCGTCGGCAAGTCGCCTCGTGGCAGGAGAGCGACCTGGTCACGTCGAGCTCGAGCGCAGGCTCGCCGCAGTCTATGGCGTCGATGCCGCCGTCTGCTTCGTCAGCGGCTACCTGACCAATGTTGCCGCAATCGGCTGCCTGATGGGGCCGCAGGATCTCGTGATCCACGACGAATTCATTCATAACAGTGCGCTTGCCGGCATCAAGCTTTCCGGCGCGGCACGCCGGCTGTTTCAGCATAATGATGTCGAGAATCTCGAAAATATCCTGAAGACGCTCTCATCGGATTTTCGGCGCATCCTCGTTATCGTCGAAGGCATCTATTCGATGGATGGCGATATCGCCGATCTCCCGGCCCTGCTGGAATTGAGGGCGCGCTACGGTTTTTGGCTGATGGTCGACGAAGCGCATGCGCTTGGCATTCTTGGCAAGACGGGCCGCGGCACGTTCGAGCATTTCGATCTCGATCCGCGTGATGTCGATATCTGGATGGGCACGCTGTCGAAGACGACCTCCAGCTGTGGCGGCTATATTGCCGGCAGCAGCGCACTTGCCGATATTCTAAAAGCGGAAGCCGGCGGTTTCGTTTACAGCGTCGGTCTCTCACCGGTTCTCGCCGCCGCCGCCATTGCTGGCCTCGATATCCTCAAATCCGAACCGGAGCGAACCGAACGCCTCAGGCGTAACGGCCATCTTTTTCTCGAAGAAGCAGAGGCGGCGGGTCTCGATACCGGCCTCAGCATGGGCCATTCGGTGGTGCCCGTGATCGTCGGCGATTCGCTTCGTGCGGCGCAGCTTTCGAATGACCTGCTCGCCGAAGGCATCAATGTGCTGCCTATCATTCATCCGGCGGTGCCGGAAGGCATGGCGCGGCTGCGCTTCTTTATCACCTGCAATCACACCGAGGAACAGATCCGGCGGGCGGTCGCGCTCACGGCCGAAAAACTCAAGAGTTTGGAGGACCGCAATTTCGGTCTTGCCTCGCTGGATATGGACAAGATGATGCAGCTGCTGCCCCTGGCTCAGGCTCCAGGCGGCTCATAAGTTCGGGGCGGTCGTCTCATGCACGTTATCGTCACGGGAGGTTCAAGCGGAATTGGTCTGGCGGTAGCGAAGCTTTATGCGGCCAGGGGCGCTCGAGTTTCGCTTCTTGCCCGCGATGTGGGGCGGCTCGAAGCGGCGCGCGCCGAAATCGCAGCGCTTCCCGGCGTCGACGGCGCCTTCATCCGGGCGGCTTCCGCTGATGTGGCCTCGGCCGAACAGACTGCGGAGGCGGTAAAGCTTTGCGAGGCGTCCCTTGGTCCGTGTGATATCCTCATAACTTCTGCGGGCATCGTCGAGCCTCGCGCCTTCGATGCAATGCCGGCATCGGTTTTCGATGAGCAGATATCCATCAATGTCGTCGGGACGGCCAATGCGGTTCGCGCTGTTTATAAAGGCATGAAGAGCCGGCGCGGCGGCCGGATCATGATGATCTCTTCGGGCGCTGCCTTGATCGGTATCTTCGGCTACACCGCCTATTGCGCATCCAAATCTGCGTTGGAGGGTTTTGCCGAAGCTTTGAGTGCCGAGGCTGGTGCTTCGGGCGTAAAGATTTCGATCTGCTTTCCGCCCGATACGATGACGCCGCAATATCGCCGGGAAATCTCGCTCAGGCCTCGCGAGGCGGAGGTGGTGATGGGGGCCGTCAAACCGTGGAGCGCGGAGGCGGTCGCGGCAAAAATCGTCCACGGGCTGGATCGTGGCAAGCAGAGAATCCATTTCGGATTTTCGCTGACGGCGCTTGCATTTTTCGGACCATTGATAAAACCGCCGCTGCTATGGTGGTTTTCGCGCACGACGCGAAAAATATTTGGTGGGGAGGGGGCGCGCGGTCTTGCCGATACCGCCGAGCAACGCTTTGATAGTGATAAGTAATACGAAACAACTACCGGTGTTGCGCTGTCGGTGAAACACGTGCAAGAGAAGGTAAGTCAGGGAATTGGCGGCCCGTTCCTCGCGGATATGAGAATGTCATAGAGGCGGCGGGCATTTGGATGGCGCAATCTTGAAGCTTCATGATTTTCCAGTTCTTTTGACGCTCGCCTGCTTCGCGTTTTCCTGCGTCATCGTCCTGCTGACTGATCCTTTCGCAATGCCGGCTGCCGTCACCGCCGAGAATCGCCCGAAAAGAAGCTGGCGGCGGGTAGCCTGCGACTGGGCGGCGAGGATTCCGGTTATCATATTGATCTATGTCGCCTTCTTCGCCATTTCGTGGCGCCCGCTCTACAGCACGCAGGCTGTCATCAGCTTCTTCGTCATCTTCACGGGCATATCGAGGGCGAAGTTCGAGTTTATCCGTGAGCCTCTGGTTTTTTCGGACATCGCGCTCGTCGTAGATGTCTTCAAATACAAGGAGATCTTCTACGCGACTTCGCTGAACATCGTCTTCTGGATCATCGCCTTCGCTTATGTTTTCGGCCTCAGCGGCCTCTACATGTATCTCGAGCCGTCGGTTTTGCCTTCGTCGAACCAATTGCTGTGGGTCCTGTTGATGTTGGTGGTCGCCTTCGCGCCATGGCTCGCGCTGTTCAGCAGGGTCGTCAGCGAACCGGTCTGCCGTTTCACACAGAAGTTTCTCGGCAGGGTTGATGTGAAGATCGATACAGTGCGGTTTGGCACATTCGCTTCCGTCGTCTTTCATTTCGTCATCTGGGTTGGTGTCCGGCGCGAGGCGATCGTCTCGGAATTGTCCGGGCGCTTCATGTCGGCGCTTCAGGAGCTTTGGGACCATGGTGAAGACGAACCGCTCATCGTCGTCTGGCAATCCGAATCCTTCATCGACCTCAGACATTTTGGCGTCGACAATATCAAGCTTCCCAATCTCGACCGCCTGCGTGAGCAGGCCGCGCAATGGGGCCGCATGACCAGCGTCTTCGAGGGTGGTTATACGCTGCGAACCGAATTTGCCGTCCTGAGCGGGCTACTGCCCGAAAATGTGCATATCGATGCCAGCTACCCCTATCTGCGCGCCAGCCACTATAAGGATGTGGTCTGGCCGGCGCGGCTGAAGAAGGCGGGCTGGAAGACGCAGTTCATCCATCCCTACGACAAGACATTCTTCCTTCGCCACAAGGCATTGCCGCAGCTCGGCTTCGACCGGATGATGATGCTGGACGAGTTTGATCACAATCCGGAACGCGATGGACCCTATGTCAGCGATCTCTCGCTGACCAAGAGTGTGATTCGGACGATCGACGACGATGGCGTGGGCAAGAATTTCCTCTTTGTCGCATCCATGGCGAACCATGGCCCCTGGGAGCCGGGCCGCTGCGGCGACCTCGTCAATCCGGTGGATATCTATGGCGAGCTCCTGATGCGCGCCGATCATGCACTCGGCAATCTCGCCCATCACCTCGACAGGCTGGATCGCCCGGTCTGGCTGCTCTTCTATGGTGATCATGCGCCCTTGCTGAAAGCCTTTGCCGATCCTTTCCCCGATCCGCGCACCGATTACGTCATCGTTCCGTTAGGCCGCGCGCGCGCCCATTCGCAAAGGCCGCAGCCATCGCAGGAAGAGGCGCCCTGGAATCTGATCGGCACATTGCTGCACTATGCCGGACTTGCCACCGAGGTCGCGGAATGATGCCCAGTGGGGAAGGGGTCACGCGCCCGCGCGTCTTCCTCTTCCTGCAGGGCCCATCCTCGCCTTTGTTCGTCGAGACTGCCAGGATATTGGAAAAGGCTGGCGGCCGCTGCATCCGCATCAACTTGAATGCCGGGGATTGGATTTCTTGGCGCTGCCGCGGCGCTTCCAATTATCGCGGCGATTTTGCCGGATGGCGCGCCTATGTCAGGCAGCGATTCGAGGCCGAGAACGTCACCGACCTGATCCTGCACGGCGAGGAGCGCCCCTACCATAAGGTTGCCATCGAGGAGGCGCGGCGTGCCGGCGTCACCGTCAATGTCGTCGAGATGGGATATTTGCGGCCTGACTGGGTGACGCTCGAGCGAGATGGCCTCTCCTCCAATTCGCACTTTCCGGCCGATCCTGCCCATATATTGAAAGCAGCGTCCAAGCTGCCGGAGCCGGATTGGAAACGCCGCTACAATCAAACTTTCCTGGCGGAAGCCCTTTACGATCTCGCCTATTATCTCCCGACCGTCTTTCTGTGGTTCCTCTATCCAGGCTATCGGCGGCACGGGCTCTACCATCCTCTAATGGAATACGCCGGCTGGCTGAGGAAACTTTCTTTCAGGGGCAGGAGGGCGCGAGAGGCAGAGGGTGTGATCAAGGATCTGATTGCCGCCGGCAAGCGCTTCTTCGTCTATCCGCTGCAGCTTCAGACCGATTTTCAGTTGCGAGCGCACTCGCCCTTCCATCAGCAGCAGGATGCTATCCGGTTGATTCTTCGTTCCTTCGCGAAGAATGCGGCATCCGACGCGCATCTCGTCCTCAAGCTGCATCCGCTCGATCACGGGCTGGTGGATTGGCGCGCCTATGTCGACCGCATCGGCGCCTCATGCGGATTGTCGGCGCGCATTCATCTGATCGATGGTGGCAATCTCGATCGGTTGATTGCCGCCAGCCAGGGCATGGTGACGGTCAACTCGACGGCGGCGCTTTCCGCGCTGCAGGTTGGGAAGCCGGTCAAAGCGCTGGGAGCGGCGATCTACGATATCGATGGTTTGAGCGATCAAGGTAGCCTGGATCGATTCTGGTGGGAGCCGATCCCGCCGTCGCCGGAGCTATGCAGCGCATTTTTTCGCCTGCTGGCCGCGACGGTACAGGTACGCGGCAACTTTTGCTCGCGCGAGGGCGCGCGCGCCGCCGCCGCGCAGATCGCGGGGAGACTGCTGTCGCGGACGGTCAACCTGCCGGATGCCTACATCGAGCCGCCGCCAAGGCAGCGGCCGATAAAATTTCATGTGCCGTAATGAAGGTGCAATGGGATGGAAGAGGAATAGTTGCCCCTGCGAGGGTCTTCAGGCTGAAATTGACAACGAGGCCACTTACATGTGGACTGATATAGAACTCAGCGCAGCGATTCGACACTGGGAATGAATGTGGATAACGGTTTGCCGGGAGCAAACGCCATGGATGACAGCAAGATGGAACGATTCATGTTGAAGGAGCTGCTTGTTATCATAGCAGCCCTTGTGCTTGTTTCCGTCGTGCTTCTGGCCGTCATCATTCTCGGCAACTACTGAGCCACAGGTGTCGGGCGGACAAAGGCGCTCATCGTGATTGCTGCCTACAACCGCCGATCATTCAAACTAACAATCAAATATGTGGAGAATGGTGGGCGATGAGAGACTCGAACTCCCGACATCCTCGGTGTAAACGAGGCGCTCTACCAACTGAGCTAATCGCCCTTCTGCGAAGCGGGTCGTTGGCCCGCCGCGTTCGGTGGCCGTGATCTATGCGGAACGGCGACAAACCGCAAGAGTGTTTGTGAAGATTTTTTGATTTTTTTGAATTTTACACTCTCCGGCCGTCGTCATCCACATGAGCAGATGTGAGGCTTGCTGGATTGCTCCTGTGCATATCAGGCGCGAATGAAATGCGTGGGGCGGGAACCTGCCATGTTAAATCGCCGGAACGGAAAGTTGCGGGCGAGCTTGTCCAAAACAATTCGCACTCTGTCATCGATTTGTATTCAAACCTGCTTGACACCCAAACACGAACCCCGTAGTTAGCCGCTCATCGAACGGCGAGGGCCGCTTTGATGGGTGCGGAAGCATCTGGAATGCTTGAAATGAAATGCGGGTGTAGCTCAGTCGGTTAGAGTGCCGGCCTGTCACGCCGGAGGTCGCGGGTTCGAGCCCCGTCACTCGCGCCATTTCAAGGCAAATTTCGGATCTGCACCGGCTGAAAGGCCAAACAATGCGCGGGTGTAGCTCAGTCGGTTAGAGTGCCGGCCTGTCACGCCGGAGGTCGCGGGTTCGAGCCCCGTCACTCGCGCCATTCTCTCCAAGCCATTACAATCAAACATCAATTTATTGCGATTGCGAAGAAGCCTTTTCGCGCCAGCGCTGATTTGTCGCGTTGCCGTCGCAACACATTGATATCTACCGCTCGATAGTACCCTAACAGACAGATTCAAAAGGCTTGCGCGCGCGCTCCGCCTGCGCTAACCACGGCTCTGTTGCAACGCTCTTTCGCTTGCTGGGCATTTGCTCAGATGCGCCGCCCCGGCGCTGATCGCAAGCAGGGATGGACATGATGACTGGACTGCTCAGTTCCTATATTCCGATAGCGATTTTCATTGGTATTGCCGTGGTAATCGGCCTGGCGCTGTTGATCACGCCGTTTGCCGTCGCCTTCAAGGCGCCCGACTCGGAAAAGCTGTCGGCTTACGAATGCGGCTTCAATGCATTCGATGACGCCCGCATGAAGTTCGATATCCGCTTTTATCTCGTATCGATTCTCTTCATCATCTTCGATCTGGAAGTCGCCTTCCTTTTCCCGTGGGCCGTATCCTTCGGCGCCATCGGCTGGTTTGGGTTCTGGTCGATGATGGTGTTCCTCGCGGTGCTGACCATCGGCTTTATCTATGAATGGAAGAAGGGAGCCCTGGAATGGGAGTAGCCCCAAGCAACACGACACTCGTGGCGCCACAGCCGAAGGGGATCATCGATCCCGCAACCGGCCGGCCGGTCGGCAGCAACGATCCGTTCTTCGGCGAAATCAACAATGAGCTCGCCGACAAGGGTTTTCTGGTCACTTCTACCGATGAGCTGATCAACTGGGCCCGTACTGGCTCCTTGATGTGGATGACTTTCGGACTTGCCTGCTGCGCTGTCGAGATGATGCAGGTTTCCATGCCGCGTTATGACGTCGAGCGCTTCGGTTTTGCGCCGCGCGCTTCGCCGCGCCAGTCCGACGTCATGATCGTTGCCGGCACGCTCACCAACAAAATGGCGCCCGCGCTTCGTAAGGTCTATGACCAGATGCCTGAGCCGCGTTACGTCATTTCGATGGGTTCCTGCGCCAACGGCGGCGGCTACTATCACTATTCCTATTCCGTCGTTCGCGGATGCGACCGTGTCGTTCCGATCGACATCTATATTCCGGGCTGTCCTCCCACGGCGGAGGCACTGCTTTACGGCGTGCTTCTGCTGCAGAAGAAGATCCGGCGCACTGGCACGATCGAACGGTAAGGCAGGGGACAAGGTACTATGAGTGAAGCCCTGAACGAACTCGCCGCCTACCTCACGGAAGTTCGCAGC
Source organism: Rhizobium sp. AG207R (assembly GCF_027109195.1). Lineage (NCBI taxonomy): Bacteria > Pseudomonadati > Pseudomonadota > Alphaproteobacteria > Hyphomicrobiales > Rhizobiaceae > Rhizobium > Rhizobium sp. AG207R. The sequence continues at coordinate 152,337 of NZ_JAEPVT010000012.1, read as the reverse complement.
GCCCTGATTTCCTCGAGCGAGATCGAGTACGGCGAGCTGAACGTGACGACGACGACCGAAAACGTTATCGCCCTGCTGACCTTCCTGCGTGACGACGCCAAGTGCGGTTTCGTCAACATGACGGATATTTGCGGCGTCGACTGGCCGCAGCGCGCCGAGCGTTTTGACGTGGTATACCATCTCCTGTCGCCCAAGAAGAACCTGCGCATTCGCGTCAAGGTTCCCGTCGGCGAAGATCAGCCCGTTCCCTCCGCTTGCGGCGTCTATCCCGGTGCCGATTGGTTCGAGCGTGAAACCTGGGACATGTACGGTGTTCTCTTCACCGGTCATCCGGATCTGCGCCGCCTGCTGACGGATTATGGTTTCGAAGGCCATCCGCTGCGCAAGGACTTCCCGACGACCGGTTTCGTCGAAGTTCGTTATGACGACGCCGCCAAGCGCGTTGTCTACGAGCCGGTAGAGCTGAAGCAGGAATTCCGTAACTTTGACTTCCTGTCGCCATGGGAAGGCACCGATTATGTGCTGCCCGGCGACGAGAAGGCGAAGGCATAATTTGATGGCGTGTGGCGGGCTTTCCAGCCTGCCATCCTCTGACATTCTGAAAACGCGAGCATCGCCGCCATGACAGAACATAACGTTCGCAACTTCAACATCAATTTCGGTCCGCAGCACCCGGCTGCGCACGGCGTTTTGCGTCTTGTCCTCGAACTGGACGGCGAAATTGTGGAACGCGTCGATCCGCATATCGGCCTGCTGCATCGCGGCACTGAAAAGCTGATCGAATCGAAGACCTATCTTCAGGCTGTTCCTTATTTCGACCGCCTCGACTACGTGGCGCCGATGAACCAGGAACACGCCTATGCGCTGGCCGTCGAAAAGCTGCTCGGCATCGATATACCGATCCGCGGTCAGCTGATTCGCGTGCTCTATTCGGAAATCGGCCGTATCTTGTCGCATCTCCTCAACGTCACGACCCAAGCCATGGACGTCGGCGCGCTGACGCCGCCGCTCTGGGGCTTCGAAGAGCGCGAAAAGCTGATGGTGTTCTATGAGCGTGCCTCCGGCTCGCGCATGCACGCAGCGTACGTCCGTCCGGGTGGCGTTCACCAGGATCTTCCCGAAAAGCTCGTGCAGGATATTGGCGACTGGTGCGATCCCTTCCTGAAGGCGCTCGACGATATCGACGACCTCCTGACCGGTAACCGTATCTTCAAGCAGCGTAACGTCGATATCGGCGTAGTCTCGCTGGAAGACTGTTGGGCCTGGGGCTTCTCCGGCGTCATGGTCCGCGGCTCGGGTGCTGCTTGGGACTTGCGCAAGGCACAGCCTTACGAATGCTACGCCGATCTCGAATTCGACATTCCGATCGGCAAGAACGGCGACTGCTACGACCGTTACCTCATCCGCATGATCGAAATGCGCGAAGCCGTCCGCATCATGAAGCAGTGTGTCAATCGCCTGCTGGGTGATGCCAAGACCGGACCGGTTTCGTCGCTCGATGGTAAGGTCGTTCCGCCGAAGCGCGGCGAGATGAAGCGCTCGATGGAAGCGCTGATCCACCACTTCAAGCTTTACACCGAAGGCTATCACGTGCCCGCCGGCGAGGTTTATGCGGCTGTCGAAGCGCCGAAGGGCGAATTCGGCGTCTATCTCGTCTCGGACGGTTCCAACAAGCCGTATCGCTGCAAGATCCGTGCGCCGGGCTATGCGCATCTGCAGGCCATGGACTTCATGTGCCGCGGCCACCAGCTCGCCGACGTCGCGGCCGTGCTCGGCTCGCTCGATATCGTATTCGGTGAGGTGGATCGTTGATGCGAGCCTGGCAGGTCCTCATTCCAGCGCTTCTCGTCGCCTGCGGTGCTTCGGCACAGCAGACCGGCAAGACGCAGGGCCTGCCGAGCATCAACCTGCAGAATTCGAATTCTGCGAAAAGTGGAAGCGAGGTTACGTCGGGCGGAGATTCGACCATGGGTGACCTCCTTTCCCGCGGTTACGAGATCAAGGCCGCTGTGCCGAATGGCGGTAAGTTTGTTGTGTTTATGCAGAAAGACCAGTCGGCCTATGCCTGCGAATTCTCGTCTCTGACGAATACGCGGTGTGGGTCCTTAAACTGAGATAAGGCGTGAAAGATGTCCGTTCGTCGACTAGCCGAAGATCAATTCCAGCCTGCCGCCTTCGCTTTCAATGCGGAGAATGCGGTCTGGGCTGAAAAGACGATTCAGAAATATCCTGATGGTCGTCAGCAATCCGCGATCATCCCGCTGATGATGCGTGCGCAGGAGCAGGAAGGCTGGGTCACCAAGGCGGCTATCGAAACGATCGCCGACATGCTCGACATGGCCTATATCCGCGCGCTCGAAGTCGCGACTTTCTATACGCAGTTCCAGCTGCACCCGGTCGGTACGCGCGCCCACGTTCAGGTCTGCGGCACCACGCCCTGCATGCTGCGCGGCGCCGAGGGGCTGATCAAGGTCTGCAAGAGCCGGATCAACGATCACGCTTTCGAGCGCAATGCCGACGGTACGCTCTCCTGGGAAGAAGTCGAATGTCAGGGCGCCTGCGTCAACGCACCGATGGTGGTGATCGGCAAAGATACCTATGAGGATCTGACGCCGGCACGTCTCGAAGAAATCATCGATGCATTCGCCGCAGGCAAGGGCCATGAGATTCAGACCGGCCCGCAGATCGATCGCGTTTTCTCCGCTCCGGAAGGCGGCTTGACGTCGCTGCTTTCGGATGAGGCGAAGGCAAAGAGTGTCGCAAGCAAGACGGCCAAGGCCACTGCTGACGCCGTATCGATCCCGCCGTCGGAAGCCGGCCGTGCAAAAAGCACGGATGCCGAAACCAATCCCAGCCTGAAGACGCCGGCGACGGCGCCGAAGGAAGCAGCCAAGAATGCCAAAGCGGCCGAAACGCAGCCGCTTTCGGGCACTGCAGCCGCGGAACCCGCTGCCGGAAAGCCGTCGCTCGACGACAAAAATCGTCCCGCCGGTGTCGAAAGACCCGCGCAGCCGGACAATCTGCAGCTCATTTCAGGCGTTGGCCCGAAGATCGAAGGGACCTTGCATGAGCTCGGTATCTTCACCTTCACGCAGATTGCCAGTTGGAATGAGGCCGAGCGTCATTGGGTCGACGGCTATCTGAATTTCAAGGGCCGGATCGAGCGCGACGACTGGGTCAGGCAGGCTGAGGCACTCGCTAAGGGTGGCGAAGCGGAATATATCAAGGTCTTCGGCAAGAAGCCGCGGTAAGAGGTGAAGCATGTTACAGGATCAGGATCGCATCTTTACCAATATCTACGGCCTTAAGGACAAATCCCTGAAGGGCGCGATGTCGCGCGGCCATTGGGACGGCACGAAGCAAATCCTCGAAAAAGGCCGTGACTGGATCATCAACGAGATGAAGGCTTCCGGCCTTCGCGGCCGCGGGGGTGCAGGCTTCCCGACCGGTCTCAAGTGGTCCTTCATGCCGAAGGAAAGCGACGGGCGCCCGCATTATCTCGTCGTTAACGCCGACGAGTCCGAACCTGGCACCTGCAAGGACCGTGACATCATGCGCCACGATCCGCATACGCTGATCGAAGGCTGCGTCATCGCCGGCTTCGCCATGGGCGCGAATACTGCCTATATCTATGTGCGCGGCGAATACATGCGCGAGCGCGAAGCTCTGCAGGCTGCCATCGACGAGTGCTACGATGCCGGATTGCTGGGCAAAAACAACAAGCTCGGCTGGGATTTTGATGTTTTCGTTCATCACGGCGCCGGCGCTTACATCTGTGGCGAGGAAACCGCGCTGCTGGAAAGCCTGGAAGGCAAGAAGGGCCAGCCGCGCCTGAAGCCGCCATTCCCGGCCAATATGGGTCTCTACGGTTGCCCCACGACGGTCAACAATGTCGAGTCGATCGCCGTAGCACCGACGATCCTGCGCCGCGGCGCCGGCTGGTTCTCCTCCTTCGGCCGCCCCAACAATGTCGGCACGAAGCTTTTCATGATCTCGGGCCACGTCAACCGTCCCTGCACGGTCGAAGAAACCATGGGCATCACCTTCCGCGAGCTGGTAGACAAGCATGCAGGCGGCGTCCGTGGCGGCTGGGACAACCTGCTTGCCGTCATCCCCGGCGGCGCATCGTGCCCGGTCGTTCCGGCTGCCGATATTATCGACTGCCCGATGGATTTCGACGGCCTGCGCGAAGTTAAGTCGTCCTTTGGCACGGCCGCGGCGATTGTCATGGACAAGTCGACCGACATCATCAAGGCGATTGCCCGCATCTCGGCCTTCTTCAAGCATGAAAGCTGCGGCCAGTGCACGCCGTGCCGCGAAGGTACGGGCTGGATGTGGCGCGTTCTTGAGCGTATGGCTCGCGGCAACGCCCAGAAGCGTGAGATCGACATGCTGTTCCAGGTGACGAAACAGATCGAAGGTCATACCATCTGTGCGCTCGGTGACGCAGCCGCATGGCCGGTTCAGGGCCTGATCCGCAATTTTCGTCCCGAGATCGAAAAGCGCATCGACCAGTACACCGCCAACGCGACGAGCCACGGCGCGGTTCTGGAAGCAGCCGAATAAGGATCGAAGATGGCGAAGACCAACGATATCAGGCAGGACAGCGGAGCGACCGATCGTGCATCGGCCGATCTCGGCCGCGCCGCTGCCGATATATTTGGGAATGCGCCGATCATGCCGATCCATCCGCTGATGGCCCATCCGGCCGCGGCCATTGCCGCTGCGACCGCAATCGGTTTCGGCTTTACCTCGCAACTGGCCGGCGCATTTCTTGGCGCTTTCCAGGGTGCCGTTGAAGCGACCACCAAATTGGCCGAAGCCCTGGAAGACGAAAAGCACCAGGCTGAAGCCGCTGCGAAGCCGACTGCTGCGAATGGCGGGGCAGGGGACGCAAAGCCTGTAAAGGCAGCGCCCGTTGTCAAGACGGCTGCGCCGAAGCCAGTCGCACCGAAGCCGGCTGCTGCCAGGCAGAAGGCGGTTGGCTTAAAGAAGGCTGAGCCGAAGCCTGTAGTTGCCGCGCCCAAGGCCGCGACGACAACTGCAAAGAAGACGGCGAAGGCTGAAGCCGCTTCACCGGTTGCCGCAAAGGCGGCTCCCGCGCGCGGCCGCAAGGCAGCCGAGAAAGCTGACGACCTGAAGCGGATTTCCGGTGTCGGTCCGAAGCTGGAGCAGGTGCTGAACGGACGTGGCATCAAGCGATTTGCCGATATTGCCGCCTGGAGCGATGCCGATATCGAGCGGATCGACACGGAGCTTGGCTTCGACGGCCGCATCCGGCGCGACGACTGGGTTGGCCAGGCGAAGGCGCTGCTGCCGAAGGGCCGGAGCTGAGATTTTTCCTCGGCTGGATCGCCGCCGGGGAGGGTGAATGAACGCGGGTGAGATCATTGCGGAGATGTCTGCAATGTTTCGGTCGCAAAGCTGGTCTTGCGGGGACAAGATTCAGCAAAGCTTATTGTGAGCAAGCCGGTGCTATCAGGCGTTTCAGCCGCCCCGATGGCAACCCGGTTTGCGATCATGAAATTGTCTGCGGCCAGGTTGGGCTGGAGACGTGACATAGGACTGAGTGGACGATGGCTAAACTGAAGATTGACGGTAAAGAGATCGAAGTTCCGGATCACTACACGCTTATCCAGGCGTGCGAGGAAGCCGGCGCCGAAGTCCCGCGCTTCTGCTTCCATGAACGACTGTCGGTGGCCGGCAATTGCCGCATGTGCCTCGTCGAGGTGAAGGGTGGCCCGCCGAAGCCGCAGGCATCCTGCGCCATGGGCGTGCGCGATATTCGCGGTGGCCCGAACGGCGAGCTTCCGGAAGTCTTCACCAACACGCCGATGGTCAAGAAGGCCCGCGAAGGCGTGATGGAATTCCTGCTGATCAACCACCCACTGGATTGCCCGATCTGCGACCAGGGCGGCGAATGCGACCTGCAGGATCAGGCCATGGCCTTCGGTATCGACTCCTCGCGCTATCAGGAAGACAAGCGCGCGGTCGAAGACAAGTATATCGGCCCGCTCGTCAAGACCGTGATGAACCGCTGCATTCACTGCACGCGCTGCGTCCGCTTCACGACGGAAGTTGCCGGTATCTCCGAGCTTGGTCTGATCGGCCGCGGTGAAGATGCTGAAATCACCACCTATCTCGAGCAGGCGATGACCTCGGAATTGCAGGGCAACGTCGTTGACCTTTGCCCGGTCGGCGCTCTGACCTCCAAGCCTTTCGCATTCACGGCTCGTCCGTGGGAACTGAACAAGACCGAATCGATCGACGTCATGGACGCTCTCGGCTCGGCGATCCGCGTCGATACCCGCGGCCGCGAAGTCATGCGCGTTCTGCCGAGGGTCAACGAGCAGATCAACGAAGAGTGGATCTCCGACAAGACCCGCTTCATCTGGGACGGCCTGAAGACGCAGCGCCTCGACAAGCCCTATGTCCGCAAGGACGGCCGCCTGCAGCCGGCGACCTGGAGCGACGCTTTCGCCGCCATCAAGTCGGCGGTTTCCGCTACCAGCGGCGACAAGATCGGTGCAATCGCCGGCGATCTCGCTTCGGTCGAGGAAATGTACGCTCTCGGCGAGCTGCTGAAGTCGCTGGGATCGGAAAATCTCGACTGTCGCCAGGACGGGACGGCGCTAGATCCGTCGCTTGGCCGTGCAAGCTACATCTTCAACCCGAGCATCCAGGGTATCGAAGCCGCTGACGCGCTGCTGATCGTGGGCGCCAATCCGCGCTTCGAAGCGGCCGTCATGAATTCGCGCATCCGCAAGCGCTGGCGCCGCGGCAAGTTCCCGATCGGCGTGATCGGTGAAGCTGCAGATCTTCGCTACTCCTATGATTATCTCGGCGCAGGCCCGGACACGCTGGCCGATCTCGTCAGTGGCTCGCACAGCTTCGCCGACGTCCTGAAGAACGCTCAGAAGCCGATGATCATCATCGGCCAGGGCGCTCTCATCCGTGAAGATGGTGCCGAGGTTCTGGCAAATGCCGCCAAACTCGCTGCCGCCGTTGGCGTCGTCAAGGAAGACTGGAACGGTTTTGCCGTGCTGCACACGGCAGCTGCGCGCGTCGGCGGCCTTGATCTCGGCTTCGTGCCGGGCGCAAAGGGCGTCAATGCCGCCACCATGCTGTCGTCGATGGACGTCCTCTTCCTGCTGGGCGCCGATGAACTCGACTTCAGCCGCAAGGGCGCGAAGTTCACGGTCTATATCGGCTCGCATGGTGATAACGGCGCTCAGAACGCCGATGTCATCCTTCCGGCGGCCGCCTATACCGAAAAGTCGGGTACCTGGGTCAATACCGAAGGCCGCGTCCAGATGGGCAACCGTGCCGGTTTCGCACCGGGCGACGCCCGCGAGGACTGGGCGATCATCCGTGCTCTTTCCGACGTGCTCGGCAAGAAGCTTCCCTTTGATTCGCTGAGAGAATTGCGGGCCAAGCTCTATGCAGCCTTCCCGCATTTTGCCGGGATCGACGAGATTGCGGAAGGCGATAGCGCCCAAATTGCCGCACTTGCGAAAAAAGCCGGCACGATGGGCAAATCGGCATTTGCTTCGCCGATCAAAGACTTCTATTTGACGAACCCGATAACGCGCGCGTCGGCTGTCATGGCCGAATGCTCGGCATTGGCCCGCAACAATTTCCGCGTTGCGGCAGAGTAAGGGCAGAGGACTATGGATTCATTCGTTTCGACCTATCTCTGGCCGGCGCTGATCATGATCGGCCAGTCCCTGCTGCTCCTGGTCTGCCTGCTGATCTTCATCGCCTACATTCTGCTTGCCGACCGCAAGATCTGGGCAGCCGTCCAGCTGCGCCGCGGCCCGAACGTCGTCGGCCCCTTCGGTCTGTTCCAGTCCTTCGCTGACTTGCTGAAGTTCATGTTCAAGGAGCCGATCATCCCCGCCGGCGCCAACAAGACCGTGTTCCTGCTGGCGCCGCTGGTTTCCGTGGTGCTGGCGCTGTCGACCTGGGCCGTCGTGCCTGTCGCGCAGAACTGGGTCGTCGCCGATATCAACGTCGGCATCCTCTACATTCTGGCGATCTCGTCGCTCGAAGTTTACGGCATCATCATGGGCGGCTGGGCTTCGAACTCGAAGTATCCGTTCCTCGGCGCGCTCCGTTCGGCGGCGCAGATGGTGTCCTATGAAGTCTCGATCGGTCTCGTCATCGTAACCGTTCTGCTCTGCGTTGGTTCGCTGAACCTGACGGATATCGTGCTGTCGCAGCAGACCGGCCTCGGCACCAAGCTCGGCCTGCCGGCCTCGTTCCTCGACTGGCACTGGCTGTCGCTCTTCCCGATGTTCATCGTGTTCTTCATTTCGGCACTCGCTGAAACGAACCGTCCGCCTTTCGACCTTCCGGAAGCGGAATCGGAGCTGGTTGCCGGCTTCATGGTCGAATACGGCTCTTCGCCCTACATGATGTTCATGCTCGGCGAATATGCCGCCGTCGTCCTGATGTGCTCGCTGACGACGATCCTATTCCTCGGCGGTTGGCTGCCCCCGGTCGATATCTGGATCCTGAACTGGGTTCCGGGCATCATCTGGTTCCTGCTGAAGTCGTGCTTTGTGTTCTTCATGTTCGCGATGGTGAAGGCCTTCGTGCCGCGCTACCGCTATGACCAGCTCATGCGCCTTGGCTGGAAGGTTTTCCTGCCGCTGTCGCTCGCCATGGTCGTTATCGTTGCATTCGTGCTGAAGCTGACGGGATGGGCATGATGATGTCGATCCTCGCTTCAAGCAGATTTGGAGGTTGAAGATGGCCGGAATTTCCAACGCCGTCAGCTCGCTGTTCCTCAAGGAATTTGTCGGCGCATTCTTTTTGTCGATGCGTTACTTCTTCAAGCAGAAGGCAACGATCAACTACCCCTTCGAAAAGGGGCCGGTCAGCCCGCGCTTCCGCGGCGAACATGCGCTGCGCCGCTATCCCAACGGCGAAGAGCGCTGCATCGCCTGCAAGCTCTGCGAAGCCATCTGTCCTGCCCAGGCCATCACCATCGAGGCCGGGCCGCGCCGCAACGACGGCACCCGCCGCACGGTGCGTTACGACATCGACATGGTGAAGTGCATCTATTGCGGCTTCTGCCAGGAAGCCTGCCCGGTCGACGCCATCGTCGAAGGGCCGAACTTCGAATTCGCCACCGAGACCCGCGAAGAGCTCTATTTCGACAAGGCGCGGCTTTTGGACAATGGCGACCGCTGGGAACGCGAAATCGCGCGCAACATCGCGATGGATTCGCCATACCGCTGAGCGGAATTCTGAATATGCCGCGACGGGCGGCCGATTGTCGCCGTCGCGGTTGAATCTAGACCGGAGTTTTGTCGGACCTGTCGTCCGGCCGAGCTCCATCGGGCAGGGAAACTCCCGGCTGCCCGGGGGAAGACGAAAAAGGCACCAACATGGGTCTGCAGGCTCTTTTTTTCTATATCTTCGCCTTTGTCGCTGTGGCGTCGGCGTTCATGGTCATCTCGGCGCGGAATCCGGTCCATTCGGTCCTGTTCCTCATCCTGGTTTTCTTCAACGCGGCCGGCCTCTTCCTCTTGATGGGGGCTGAGTTCCTGGCGATGATCCTGCTGGTCGTTTATGTCGGCGCCGTGGCGGTTCTCTTCCTCTTCGTCGTCATGATGCTCGATATCGACTTCTCCGAGCTCAGGGCCGGCATTCTGGAATACGCACCGATCGGCGCGCTGATCGGCGTTATCCTGGCGGCCGAACTGATCGTCGTCATCGGCGGCAGCGTCATCTCGCCGACCGTTGCCAAGACCGTCGCCATGCCGATCCCGGCTCTGACGCAGCGGACGAACACCGCCGCCCTCGGCGACGTGCTCTATACCAATTACGTTTATTTCTTCGAGATCGCTGGCCTCGTTCTGCTGGTCGCGATGATCGGCGCAATCGTGCTGACGCTGAAGCATCGCACGCACATCAAGCGCCAGAACATTTCCCAACAGGTCGCCCGCACGCCCGCGACCGCCGTCGAGGTGGTCAAGGTCAAGCCGGGGCAGGGCGTCTGAGGCGAGGCACGAGGATCAAAGGAACAAGAACATGGTCATCGGACTTTCCCATTACCTCACGGTTAGCGCCATCCTCTTCGTGCTCGGCGTCTTCGGTATCTTTCTGAACCGCAAGAATGTCATCATCATCCTGATGTCGGTCGAGCTTATTTTGCTCGCCGTCAACATCAACATGGTCGCCTTCTCGTCGTTCCTCAACGACATCGTCGGCCAGGTTTTCGCGCTATTCATTTTGACCGTCGCTGCGGCTGAAGCTGCAATCGGTCTTGCAATTCTCGTCGTCTTCTACCGTAACCGCGGCTCGATCGCGGTCGAAGACGTCAACGTGATGAAGGGCTGATAAAGCTATGTTCTTATATAAGGCTATCGTCTTTCTTCCCCTGATTGGCGCTGTTATCGCCGGCCTTTTCGGCCGCGCGATCGGCGCCAAGGCTTCGGAATATGTTACCACCGGCCTGATGATCATCGCGGCCGTCCTTTCATGGATCGTCTTCTTTACGGTGGCGCTTGGCCATACTGATGGCCCGATCAAGGTCGAAGTCCTGCGCTGGATCCAGTCCGGCGGCATCGACGTTTCCTGGGCGCTGCGCGTCGACACATTGACCTCTGTGATGCTGATCGTCGTGAACTCGGTTTCGACCCTGGTTCACGTCTATTCGATCGGATACATGCATCACGATCCGCATCGTCCGCGCTTCTTCGCCTATCTCTCGCTCTTCACCTTCGCCATGCTGATGCTGGTGACATCCGACAACCTCGCCCAGATGTTCTTCGGCTGGGAAGGCGTCGGTCTCGCCTCCTATCTGCTGATCGGCTTCTGGTTCAAGAAGCCGTCCGCTTCGGCCGCTGCGATGAAGGCCTTTATCGTCAACCGCGTTGGCGACTTCGGCTTCGTTCTCGGCATCGCAGGCGTCTTCGTCCTCTTCGGCTCGATCAATTTCGATGTGATCTTCGGCAATGCCCAGAGCTTCGCTTCCGGGCAGGGCGGCCAGCCGACCGATATCGTGCTCAATTTCCTCGGCATGCATCTCGATCGCGGCCACGCGCTGACGGCCGTCTGCCTGCTGCTCTTCATGGGCGCGATGGGTAAATCGGCGCAGTTCCTGCTGCACACCTGGCTGCCGGACGCCATGGAAGGCCCGACGCCGGTTTCGGCGCTCATCCATGCTGCAACCATGGTCACCGCAGGCGTCTTCCTCGTCGCCCGCATGTCGCCGATCTTCGAACTGTCGCCGGATGCGCTGACCTTCGTCACCATCATCGGCGCGATCACGGCCTTCTTCGCCGCGACCGTCGGCCTCGTGCAGAACGACATCAAGCGCGTCATCGCGTACTCAACCTGTTCGCAGCTCGGCTACATGTTCGTCGCCCTCGGCGTCGGCGCTTACGGCGCAGCCATCTTCCATCTCTTTACGCACGCCTTCTTCAAGGCTCTGCTCTTCCTCTGCGCCGGCTCGGTCATCCACGCCGTCGACGGCGAGCAGGACATGCGCCATATGGGTGGCCTGCGCCCGCATATTCAGAAGACCTTCTGGATGATGATCATCGGCACGCTGGCGATCACCGGCGTCGGCATTCCGCTGACCCATATCGGTTTCGCCGGCTTCCTGTCGAAGGATGCGATCATCCTGGCAGCCTTCGCCTCGCACAACGCAGCCGCCGGCTTCGCCTTCACGCTGCTGGTCATCGCCGCGATGTTTACCAGCTTCTATTCCTGGCGCCTGATCTTCATGACCTTCTTCGGCAAGCCGCGCGCTTCGCACGAGGTCATGCACCACGTGCATGAATCGCCGAATGTCATGCTGATCCCGCTTTACCTGCTGGCGATCGGCGCCGTTGCTGCGGGCATGTATTTCAACGCCGATTTCGTCGGCCACGCCTACGAGGAATTCTGGAAGCATGCGCTGTTCACGCTCCCGGACAACAAGATCCTTGAGGAAATGGAACATGCGCCTGTCTGGGTTGAGCTCAGCCCCTTCATCGCCATGCTCCTCGGTCTCGTCACCGCCTGGTACTTCTACATCCGGTCGCCGGAAACGCCGCGCCGCCTCGCTCAGCAGCAGCGCGTCCTCTACGAGTTCCTGCTGAACAAGTGGTACTTCGACGAACTCTATGACTTCCTCTTCGTCCGCTCAGCCAAGGCGCTTGGCCGCTTCCTCTGGAAGAAGGGCGACATTGGGGTCATCGACACCATCGGCCCGAACGGCATTGCCGCCCGCGTCGTCGATGTTACCAACCGCGTCGTGCGCCTGCAGACCGGCTACCTCTATCACTATGCCTTCGCGATGCTGCTCGGTATCGCGGCCCTCGTTACCTGGATGATGCTCGGGAGTTCCCTCTGATGACCGATTGGCCCATTCTTTCAACGGTCACCTTCCTGCCGCTGGTCGGCGTTCTCCTTCTGCTGTTTACGCAGGAGAACGGCGCCAACGGCCGCCGGAACGTCCTGAACATTTCGCTGACGACGACCATCGTCACCTTTATCGTGTCGCTCTTCGTCTGGATTTGGTTCGACAACGCCAATCCAGGCTTCCAGCTCGTCGAAAAGCATGAATGGCTGACGAGTGGCATCAGCTATCACATGGGCGTCGACGGCATCTCTATGCTGTTCGTCATTCTGTCGACCTTCCTGATGCCCTTCTGCGTGCTCGCGAGCTGGCTCTCGGTCGAAAAGCGCCTGAAGGACTACATGATCGCCTTCCTCGTCCTCGAGACGATGATGATCGGCGTGTTCGTGTCGCTTGACATCGTGCTGTTCTACGTCTTCTTCGAAGCCGGCCTCATCCCGATGTTCCTGATCATCGGCGTCTGGGGCGGCAAGGATCGCGTCTACGCCAGCTACAAGTTCTTCCTCTACACACTGCTCGGCTCCGTGCTGATGCTGCTCGCTATCATGGCGATGTACTGGCAGGCTGGTACGACCGACATCCCGACGCTGCTCGCTTACAAGTTCCCGCCGCAGCTGCAGACCTGGCTATGGCTCGCCTTCTTCGCCTCCTTCGCCGTGAAGATGCCGATGTGGCCGGTTCACACCTGGCTTCCGGATGCACACGTTCAGGCGCCGACGGCAGGCTCGGTCATCCTGGCAGGCGTTCTCCTGAAGCTCGGCGGCTACGGCCTCATCCGCTTCTCGCTCGGCATGTTCCCGAACGCCTCGGAATATTTCGCTCCGCTCGTCTTCGCACTCTCGGTCATCGCCATCATCTACACCTCGCTGGTGGCGATGATGCAGGACGACATCAAGAAACTGATCGCCTATTCGTCGGTCGCCCACATGGGCTACGTGACGATGGGTATCTTCGCGGCTAACCAGCAGGGCGTCCAGGGTGCGATCTTCCAGATGCTGTCGCACGGCATCGTCTCGGGGGCGCTCTTCCTCTGCGTCGGCGTGATCTATGACCGCACCCACACCCGCGAGATCGCGGCTTACGGCGGCTTGGTCAACAACATGCCGAAATATGCCGTCGCCATGATGGTCTTCACCATGGCAAATGTCGGTCTGCCCGGCACCTCCGGCTTCATTGGCGAATTCCTGACCCTGATCGGCGTCTTCCGCGCCAACACCTGGGTTGCGCTCTTTGCCGCGACCGGCGTGATCCTGTCGGCGGCTTACGCGCTCTGGCTCTACCGCCGCGTCATATTCGGCGCGCTGGAGAAGGAAAACCTGAAGAAGCTTCTGGATCTGTCGCCGCGTGAACAGCTGATCCTCTATCCGCTGATCGCTTTGACGATCCTCTTCGGCGTCTATCCGGCTCCGATCTTCGATGCCACGGCGGCATCGGTGGATCTGCTGGTGAACAATTATACCGCTGCCCTGCACGCTGCGCAGAATGTTGCGCTGTCGATGAATTGATGACGGGACCTATTCGACATGACTGCTGACACAATTCTTGCAAGCCTGCATCTTTCCATTCCGGAGCTCATCCTCGCGGTCGGTGCACTTGCGTTGCTCATGATTGGCGTCTTCTCGGGCGAGCGGTCTGGCCCCACGGTCACCGGTCTTGCCATCGCGGTCCTCGCGGTGGCAGGTCTCTGGATCATCTTCGTGCCGGGTGAGGGGCTTGCCTATGGCGGTGCCTATCTCGCCGATGGCTTCTCCCGCTTCATGAAGATCGTCGCGCTGGTCGGCTCGATCGTCGCCATGTTCCTCAGCATGGGCCAGGCGCGCGAGCAGCAGCTCGATCGCTTCGAGTTCCCGGTTCTGCTCGTGCTCGCGACCCTCGGCATTCTGCTGATGATCTCCGCGCATGACCTGATCTCGCTCTACCTGTCGCTGGAACTGCAGTCGCTGGCCCTTTACGTCGTGGCCGCCATCAACCGCGACAGCATCAAGTCGACCGAAGCTGGCCTGAAGTACTTCGTGCTCGGCGCGTTGTCCTCCGGTATGCTGCTCTATGGCATGTCGCTGGTTTACGGCTTCACCGGCCACACGACCTTCGATGCGATCGCGACCGCACTCAGCGCCGAGACCCGTTCGCTCGGCCTCGTCTTCGGTCTGGTCTTCGTGCTTGCGGGCCTCGCCTTCAAGATCTCCGCCGTGCCGTTTCACATGTGGACGCCGGACGTTTACGAAGGTGCGCCGACACCGGTTACCGCTTTCTTTGCGGCTGCCCCGAAGGTTGCCGCCATGGCGATCCTGACCCGCATCGTCGTCACCGCCTTCCATCCGGTGCTCGCCGACTGGCAGCAGATCATCGTGTTCATCTCGATCGCCTCGATGCTGCTCGGCTCCTTCGCTGCGATCGGTCAGCGCAATTTCAAGCGGCTGATGGCCTATTCGTCGATCGGCCACATGGGCTATGCGCTCGTCGGCCTCGCCGCCGGCACCAAGACAGGCGTATCCGGCGTCATGCTCTATATGGTCATCTATATGGTCATGACGCTCGGCTCCTTCGCCATCATTATGGCGATGCGCCGCAAGGACGGCCGCCAGGTTGAAAATATCGATGATCTCGCCGGCCTTTCGACGACGAACCCCTTCATGGCGGTCGTTCTGACGGCGCTGATGTTCTCGCTGGCTGGTATTCCGCCGCTCGCAGGCTTCTTCGGAAAGTATTTCGTCTTCGTCGCCGCCATCCAGGCGCATCTCTATGCGCTCGCCATCATCGGCGTTCTGGCCTCGGTCGTCGGCGCTTATTACTATCTGCGCGTCATCAAGGTGATGTGGTTCGATGAAGCTAAGGACGAATTCACGCGCACGGCCGGTTCGCTGCGCCTCGTCTTCGGTCTCTCCGGCCTGTTCGTCATCACCTATGTCTTCTTCGGCGGTGCAATCGGCGGAGCGGCCGATCTCGCTGCTGCGACACTGTTTTGATGGCGTCTGACATGAACAGCCGGAAGTCGCTCGCCGACTTCCGGCACGATGCCCTTCAAGAGACGTCCTCTACGAATAGCGTGTGCCTCGAGCGTGCGCGGGCCGGCGACCCCGGGAACCTTTGGGTGACCGCCGAGCGTCAGACGGGTGGGCGCGGCCGCCGCGGTCGTCCTTGGGTATCGGAAGCCGGCAATCTCTACGCATCTCTCCTTCTGATCGATCCCGCTCCGATGGACCGCCTCGGCTCGCTGCCGCTTGCGGTCGCGGTCGCGGTGCATCAGGCGGTGCGCGGCGTGCTGCCGCTGGCCGCCGAACCTGCAGAGATCAAATGGCCGAACGATATCCTGATCGGTCGCAAGAAGACTTGTGGTATTTTGATCGAGGGCGAGGCTTTGCCGGATGGGCGTTATGCGCTGGTCATCGGTATCGGCATCAATATTGCAGTCATGCCTGACAATCCGATGTATCCAGTCACCTGCCTCAGGCAGCAGGGCTCGATGGTGTCGCCGGATGAGCTGTTTGCCCATCTTTACGCCGATATGGCCGAGGCGCTCGACGTCTGGAACCGCGGCAAGGGCATTCGGGAAATCACCGCGCGCTGGCGGGAATTTGCATGCGGCATCGGGGAAAAGATCACGGTCAACTTGCCGGATCGCTCGATTTCGGGCCATTTCTCGGGAATCGATGATAATGGCTTGTTGATGCTCGAAACCGAGGACGGCAGGATCATGCCGATCGCGGCGGGCGACGTTTTCTTTAGATAATGGTTGGGGATCACATGGCGAAGCAAGACGAACTGGTGTTTCTGCCCCTCGGCGGCGTCGGCGAAATCGGCATGAATCTCGCGCTCTACGGCTACGGCCCGGCGGAACAGCGCCAGTGGATCATGGTCGATTGCGGCGTCACCTTCCCTGGGCCGGATCTGCCTGGCGTCGATCTCGTCCTGCCGGATATTCGTTTCCTCGCCAAGGAGCGCAAGAACCTCAAGGGTATCATCATCACCCATGCCCATGAGGATCACTATGGCGCATTGAACGATCTCTGGCCGGGCCTGAATGTTCCGATCTATGCCTCTGCCTTCACCGCCGGCCTTCTTGAAGCCAAGCGCGATTACGAGAAGTCGATGGGCGAAATCCCGGTGACGCTCTTCAAGGCTGGTGATCGCATCAATGTCGGTCCTTTCGAGATCGAGGGCGTGGCCGTCAATCACTCTATCCCCGAGCCGATGTCGCTGATGATCCGCACGCCGCTCGGCAATGTCGTCCATACAGGCGACTGGAAGATCGATCACGAACCCTCGCTTGGGCCACTGACCGATGAGACCCGCTTCCGGCAGCTTGGCGACGAAGGCGTGCTGGCATTGATGTGCGATTCCACCAACGCCTTGCGCGATGGCGTTTCGCCTTCGGAAAAGGACGTTTCGGAAAGCCTGCGCAAGATTATCGAGGATGCCGAGGGTAGGGTAGCGATCACCACTTTCTCCTCGAATGTCGGCCGTATCCGCACCATTGCCGAGGCCGCCGAAGCCGCCGGCCGCGAAGTGCTGCTGCTCGGCAGCTCGCTGAAGCGCGTCGTCGATGTTGCTCGCGATATCGGCCTCATGGAAGGTATCAAGCCCTTCATCGCTGAAGACGAATATGGCTATATCCCGCGCGACAAGGTCGTGGTCATCCTGACCGGCAGCCAGGGCGAGCCGCGCGCAGCCCTTGCCAAGCTCTCCCGGGATGAGATGCGCAATGTCGCACTGGCCGCTGGCGATATCGTTGTCTTTTCCTCGCGGGCCATTCCGGGCAATGAAAAGGCGATTCAGGACATCAAGAACGGCCTGATCGAGCAGGGGGTGCATGTGGTGACGGATGCCGAAGCGCTCGTGCACGTCTCCGGCCATCCCCGCCGCAACGAACTGCAGAAGATGTACGAGTGGACGCGCCCGAAGGTCGTTATCCCCGTGCATGGCGAGGCGACGCATCTGACCGCCCATAAGGAACTGGCCGAACAGAGCGGCATTGCCACCGTGCCGCGGGTGCGCAACGGCGATGTCGTGCGCCTCGCGCCGGGTCCGGTCGAGGTCATCGGCGAGGCGCCGCATGGGCGCATCTTCAAGGATGGCATTCTGATCGGCGATTTCGACGAGATGGGCATCGGCGAGCGCAAGAAGCTCTCCTATGTCGGCCATGTCGCCGTCAACGTAGTTCTCGATGCACGCTATGATATCGTCGGCGATCCCGATGTCGTCCCGATCGGCCTGCCGGCTTATGATGATGAAGGCGAGGAGATGGAGGACACGCTGTTCGACGCCATCGTCAGCGCCATCGAGAGCATTCCGCGTGCGCGCCGCAAGGATCTGGACATGCTGCAGGAGGCCGTACGCCGCGCGGTGCGTGCCGCCGCCAACCAGGGCTGGGGCAAGAAGCCGGTCGTGACCGTATTCGTCACGCGCACTGGCGGCTGAGGTCTGAGCGGGGAGGAGAGGGTCATGTTGGGACGCATCAATCACATTGCGATCGCCGTTCCCGATATCGCCATGGCTTCCCGAGCCTATCGCGAGACGCTCGGCGCCACTGTATCCGCGCCACAATCCTTGCCGGAGCATGGCGTAACCGTCGTTTTCGTCGAGCTGCCGAACAGCAAGGTGGAGCTGCTCGAGCCCCTGGGCGAGGCTTCGCCCATCGCCTCCTTCCTCGCCAAGAACCCGGATGGCGGCATGCACCATATCTGTTACGAAGTTGCGGATATCCTGGCGGCACGCGATCAGCTGGTTTCCAGCGGTGCACGCGTGCTTGGTAATGGCGATCCGAAGATCGGTGCGCATGGCAAGCCTGTACTCTTCCTGCATCCGAAGGATTTCTTCGGCACGCTCATCGAGCTTGAGCAGGTGTGACATCAGAGCTGGATGATTTTTGGCGGAACTGGCGTAAAATCTGAATCTGCTTTAAGTGCGCTGATCGGCGCTTTGAAAGACAACTGCTTTGCCCCTATAAGCAGTTTGGAAGAGGAGGAGGCGAGCAGGCTCGTCTCGAAGGGAGCACAATGGCACAGCAGATTGCCGCCGGTTTCGCCGTCTATTTCGTCATCTGGTGGATTACGCTTTTCGCCGTCCTGCCCTTTGGCTTGCGTACTCAGGCCGAGGATGAGCATGTCATTCTGGGTACGGTCGAAAGTGCGCCGACGAAATTTCGTGCTTGGCGGGTCGTGCTTGCTACAACGCTGGTATCGGCCCTTATTTATGGCGCGTGGTATATCGCCTCGCGTTATTTCGGGCTGAGTATAGATTCCATTCCGCAGATCGTTCCAAGCTACAAGTGATCTGTGACAGCTGTAGATTAAAGGTGCCCGGAATGCGGGTGCCTTGCGATCGCCATCAATTCGTCACACGCTTGTCATGAGCGTGGAGCAAAGAATTTACAGTCTATGTATATTATTTCAGCAGAAGCACGAGCCGAGTATTTCGGGCAAATCCGTGGACCGTCGAGGCTGAGCTGAGAAAGCAAAAAAAAACAAGGCTAAAAGCCTTGTTTTAAAGTATCGCGTGATCCTTATCCGTTACCGGGGCAGCGAACGAGCGCGCCTAAGATCTGATCCTCCCAAGACTTGACCGCGAAACGGCAAGAATTTAGCCTTCCTGCCTCTTTTGTGAGCTAAAATTAGCTCAAACATTGAGCTTTGTCATCCTTTTTTTTGCTTTTTTGCTACAGCCGCGCAGAATTTTTCTGTTGACGAATTTCCGTCGTAAATCCTTATAAACGTGCGCTTTTTCGAAACATCGAAAATGGGCTCTATCCCCTGTATTCTCAGGCTTTTGTCAAATTCTTCTATTGAAGAATGCGGGTTTCCTTCCTGCGCCGAAGCAGTTATGAACTGCCTCCAGTACATAATTTGCTAACGATTCCGCCGCCAGCGGAACGTCAAACCATCTGGAACAAGCGTCATGCGTCTGTCTCGTTACTTCATGCCCATCCTGAAGGAAAATCCCAAGGAGGCTGAAATCGTTTCCCATCGGCTCATGCTGCGCACCGGCATGATCCGGCAGCAGTCGCAGGGTATCTATTCGTGGCTGCCATTGGGCAAACGCGTGCTGGACAAGGTCAACAAGATCATCCGCGAGGAGCAGAACCGCTCCGGCGCCATCGAGCTGTCGATGCCGACGCTGCAGTCGGCTGAGCTCTGGCAGGAAAGCGGCCGTTATGACGCCTACGGCAAGGAGATGCTGCGCATCAAGGACCGGCAGGATCGGCCTATGCTCTATGGCCCGACCAATGAGGAAATGGTCACCGATATCTTCCGGTCCTACATCAAGTCTTACAAGGACTTGCCGCTGAACCTCTATCATATCCAGCTGAAATTCCGTGACGAAATCCGTCCGCGTTTCGGCACGATGCGCTCGCGCGAATTCATGATGAAGGATGCCTATTCCTTCGATCTGACGCAGGAAGGAGCAGTGCATTCTTATAACAAGATGTTCGCCGCCTATCTGCGCACCTTCAATCGTCTCGGCCTGAGAGCCATCCCGATGCGGGCAGATACCGGCCCGATCGGCGGCAATCTCAGCCACGAATTCATCATTCTCGCCGACACCGGCGAGTCGGAAGTTTTCTGCCACAAGGATTTCGTCAATTTCGACATTCCCGGCGAAGACACCAATTTTGATGATGTTGCTGGCCTGAAGGGGATTTTCGACAAGTGGACTTCGGTCTATGCCGCCACCTCGGAAATGCATGACGAAGCCGCCTTCAATGCCATTCCCGAAGGCGATCGCCTGTCGGCGCGCGGCATCGAGGTCGGCCACATCTTCTATTTCGGCACGAAATATTCCGAGCCGATGGGCGCGAAGGTGCAGGGTCCTGACGGCAAGGAACATGCTGTCCACATGGGATCTTACGGTATCGGCCCGACACGCCTTGTTCCCGCCATCATCGAAGCATCGCATGACGAGAACGGAATCATCTGGCCGGCTTCGGTCGCGCCTTTTGACGTCGTAGTGATCAACATGAAGGCTGGCGACCAGGCCTGCGACGAAGCTTGCGAAACTGTCTATGCCGCGCTGTCGAAGGCCGGCAAGGATGTGTTGTACGACGATCGCGACGATCGCGCCGGAACGAAGTTCGCGACCGCCGATCTGATCGGCGTGCCCGTGCAGATCATCGTCGGACCGCGTTCGATCGCGAACGGCGAAGTGGAAGTGAAGGACCGCAAGACCGGCGCTCGCGAGACGATGACGGTCGAGGCAGCGATCAATCGGCTGGCAGGCTGATTGACGATACAAGGGATGAAAGGCGAATGGCGGTGAGCGCGGCAGTGGAACAGCAGGAAAATTCGTTCAAGGCCGGCCCATCGTCTCGCCCGTTTTCCGGTTTCGAACGGCTTGTGGCCTGGCGCTATCTGCGCTCCCGGCGCAAGGAAGCCTCGATTTCGGTCATCGCCGGCTTCTCTTTGGTCGGCATCATGCTCGGCGTCGCGGCGCTGATCATCGTCATGGCCGTAATGAACGGTTTCCGAGCCGAGCTATTCAAACAGATTCTTGGCTTCAACGGTCATGTCGTCGTTCAGCCGATTGATTCGCCGCTAAACGACTATGCCGATCTGGCGAAGAAGTTTTCTGCCGTTCCGGGCGTCACCATGGCCCTGCCGCTCGTCGAGGGCGAAACGCTCGCCTCCGGCCGCGGCGGCTCCGGCACCGGCGCGCTGGTGCGCGGCATCCGCCCGGAAGATCTGACCAAGCTCAAATCAGTCTCCGATCACATCGTGTCCGGCGACATGGTTGGTTTCGCCTCCGGACAGGGCGTTCTGATCGGTAGCCGATTGGCCCGGCAATTGGGCCTGACGGTCGGCGATCAGATCACCCTTACCGCACCGGATGGCGATGTGACGCCTTTTGGTGTTAACCCGCGCGTCAAAGCCTATACGATCTCCGGCATCTTCGAGGTCGGCATGTCGGAGTATGATTCCTCCGTCGTCTTCATGCCGCTCGAAGAAGCGCAGGTCTTCTTCAATGCCGAGGGCATTGTCGAGAAGATAGAGCTCTTCATCACCAATCCCGATGACGTCGATCAGCTGCGGCCGAAAATCGAAGAGGCGGCCGGGCGGCAGATCTTCCTGACGGACTGGCGGCAAGTCAACGCTACCTTCTTCTCGGCCCTGCAGGTCGAGCGCAACACGATGTTCATGATCCTGACGCTGATCGTTCTGGTCGCCGCGCTGAATATCATCTCCGGCTTGATCATGCTGGTGAAGGACAAGGGCAGCGACATCGCCATCCTGCGCACCATGGGGGCGACATCGGGCGCGATCATGCGCATCTTCTTCATGACGGGTGCGGCGATCGGCGTCGTCGGAACGTTCGCCGGCGTCATACTCGGCGTTCTGGTTTGCCTCAATATCGAATCCATCCGCCAGTTCTTCTCCTGGATTTCAGGCACCGTGATTTTCAATCCGGAGGTCTATTTCCTCAGCAAATTGCCGGCCGAGATGAACCTCGGTGAGACCATCTCTGTCATCGTGATGGCGCTCACTCTGTCCTTCCTTGCTACCATCTTTCCGGCCTGGCGGGCTTCGAGGCTCGATCCGGTGCAGGCGCTGCGCTACGAATAAGGATATTCCATTTGATGAAACGCAACGTCGTTCTCCAGCTCTCTGGCGTGGAGCGTCACTACGGGCAGGGCGAGACACGGCTGTCGATCCTGAAGGGCGCCGATTTCACTTTGCGCAGCGGCGAGATCGTCGCGCTTGTTGCGCCGTCGGGCACGGGTAAATCGACGCTTCTGCATGTGGCCGGGCTGCTTGAGCATCCGGATGGCGGCGAAGTGCTCGTCAATGGTCAGGCCTGCGAAGGCTTGTCCGACGATAGGCGGACCGCCGTGCGCCGCAGCGAAATAGGCTTCGTCTATCAGTTCCATCACCTGCTGCCTGAGTTCTCGGCTCTCGAGAATATCATGATGCCGCAGCTTATTTCCGGGCTTTCGCGTAAAGATGCGAGCGAGCGCGCCTCCCAGCTTCTCGACTATATGCGCATTGGCCATCGTGGCGATCACCGCCCCGCCGAGCTCTCCGGCGGCGAGCAGCAGCGCGTCGCGATCGCCCGTGCTGTCGCCAATGCACCGCTAGTGCTGCTGGCCGACGAGCCCACCGGCAACCTCGACCCGGCCACGGCGCATTATGTCTTCGATGCGCTGGAAGCACTGGTGCGTCAGTCGGGTCTCGCGGCGTTGATTGCCACCCACAATCACGAGCTTGCGGCCCGGATGGATCGCCGTGTCACGCTGAGTGAAGGCAAGGTGGTCGAAGTCTGATTTGCCGTTACGGGACGATCAGGCCACCGCGATAATCCAGCTCATAGGCCCTGTGCTCATTCACCATGATGGCTTCGTGCCCGATAAAGTGGTCGCACGATCCGGTGCTGCGGTCGATATAGCGGCCATAGACATGTTCGAATTCGAAGCCGCCTAGAAAACGTTTTTCATCCTGATAGAGGCGCAGAAGTGCCGCCTTGATAACCATGCCGGCTCGCGTTCCGTCGATCAGATCGGGCTCGACGATATGGCCGAAATAGTTCATGGCCCATACCGGCTTGTCGTCATGCCAGACGAGTTCCTGTCCCGCGAAATCCGTGCCGCCGAAATAGCTGTCGAGATAGCGCCAGCGGCCGCTCGCATAACCGATGTCATGCGAGCCGCTTCGGCAGGACGGCAGCCGCTCGCCGTCACCAACATAGGTCTCGGCTTTGGCGGCGACAATAAAATCGTTCAGCTCGGCAAGATCCGGCATGACCCTCTCCAATTTTGGTGAGCGGCTAAGATGCCATGGATCCGAAGAAGTGTAAAGAACAAAAAGTGAACATGCGTTGTTAATGGCCGAGCCCGCAGGCCTTCTCCCCGATCTCATCCTGCCAATCCTGAATGTTGATGGTCTTGGCGTCGGTCTTCAGCGTCTTGCTGCCTTTCGTCACCTTACCGGTCAATACATTGTAGTCGCAGGTCTGGCTATTATCCGGTTCGAGCGTATCGCGGGCATCGTAAGTGTAGCCGGCCACCACGAAACCGTTGTTGCGATAGGCAAGTGTTAGCGTTTGATGCCAACGATCGCGGCCGATTGCATCGTTCTGCGAGGTGATTGCGATCGAACCGTTCGGCAGCGCGGCGATCGAAGGTTCCTGGCCGTAAACACCGCTGGCTCTACCCCAGATCTTGTCAGGAGCGCTTGCTGCCAATTGCAATAGGGAATGCTCGTTGTCACGCAGATAAATGTAGATGCCGATGGAGGTTTCGGCCTGCTTGTCCGCCGGGGGAGCTACCAGAATGGCAAGGTCCGGTTTCCCGTCCTTGTTCCAGTCGCCGATCGCGGCGTCGACGATGCGCTCGGGTACAGATGTATTTTCTGCTTGAGCCGCAGTTGCGGTCAAAAGAATGGCGAGAGCGCCGGCAAGTGATTTCATCGTGATCTCCCTGTTTGCCCTTGCATAACGCTCGGTTGTACCGGCGTCCATCTGAGGGCAGAAAACCGTCCAATGAAATTTCCTGATGTGTCTATTGACTCTCGAACAAAAATGGAACAAAAAAGAAACATAACGAGTAAGGAGCGCCTAAATGACCGACATTATTCGAGACGTTGCAGCATTCACTTCCATCGTCATGTTCGTTGCCAGCTTTTCCCTCATCATGATGGCGATGTAAGTTTTGTCCCCCATTTGCACATGCTGTTCCCATATTTGATGGGAGCAACTTCTGGACTTTACGGTCCGCAATGCCGAAAATGCCGCTGATTCATTCAGGTGTGCGGAAGGGTATGAAATGGCGGATGCAGGTGGCAGCGGCGCGGCAGCGCCGGTCGGCGAAATGCCGGAATTCGTGCACCTCAGGGTTCATTCCGCCTATTCTCTGCTAGAGGGCGCATTGCCGCTCAAGAAGATATTGGCCAAGGCTGCCGGGGACAGTCAGCCTGCTATTGCCATCACCGATACCAACAATCTGTTCGTTGCCCTGGAATTCTCGCAAAAGGCGATGGATGAGGGGCTGCAGCCGATCATCGGCTGTCAGCTGTCGATCGATATGGAGGATGGCGGCGAGGGCGAGAAGCGCGGGCCGCAGCAGGCTCTGGCGAAGCTGCCATCCATCGTTCTGCTTGCCGCAACCGAGCGGGGATATGAGCGCCTCGTTGATCTCGTCAGCCGCGCTTATCTCGGCGGCGAGGGCAACAGCGCCGTTCACATTGCAGCATCATGGCTGGATGAAATCGGCACGGAAGGAATGATTGCACTCACCGGTTCGCTCACCGGTCCCGTCGATATGGCGTTGAAAGAAGGGCACGCCGCCCAGGCGCTCTCTCGGTTGTTGAGGCTGAAGCAGCTGTTCGGCGACAGGCTTTATGTCGAATTGCAGCGCCATGGCACCTATGATCGTCGTCACGAGCAGAAGATGATCAAGCTTGCTTATGAGCATGACATCCCGCTCGTTGCCACCAACGAAGCCTTTTTCCCGACGCGGGACGATTATGATGCGCATGACGCTTTGATGGCGGTGGCCCACAATGCCATTGTCTCGGACGATACGCGGTTCCGCCTGACGCCGGATCATTATCTCAAGAGCCGTGCCGACATGGCGAAACTGTTCGCCAATCTGCCCGAAGCGCTGGAGAACACGGTCGAGATCGCTCGCCGCTGCTCCTTCATCCTGAAGACCCGCAAGCCGATCCTGCCGCGCTTCACCGGCGCCACGGACGATGCGGAGGAGGCGGAACGCGCCGAGGCCGCCGAGCTGCGCGCTCAGGCGATTGAGGGGCTCGACCAGCGTCTCGCCTCGCTCGGCATGGCGCCGGGCTATGCGGAAAAGGATTATCGCGAGCGGCTGGAATTCGAACTGAGCGTTATCGAGCGCATGAAGTTTCCCGGCTACTTCCTGATCGTCGCGGACTTCATCAAGTGGGCCAAGCGTCACGATATCCCTGTCGGCCCAGGCCGCGGTTCCGGTGCGGGCTCGCTGGTCGCCTACGCTCTGACCATCACCGACGTCGATCCGCTGCGCTTCTCGCTGCTGTTCGAGCGCTTCCTCAATCCGGAACGCGTCTCCATGCCGGACTTCGATATCGACTTCTGCCAGGACCGGCGCGAAGAGGTGATCCGTTACGTGCAGGCCAAATACGGCCGCGAGCAGGTGGCGCAGATCATCACCTTCGGTTCGCTGCAGGCGCGCGCAGCCTTGCGCGACGTCGGTCGCGTGCTCGAAATGCCCTATGGCCAAGTGGACAAGATCTGCAAGCTGGTGCCGAACAATCCCGCCAATCCGACGCCGCTGAGCAAGGCGATCGAGGAGGAGCCGCGTCTGCAGGAAGAGGCGGACAAGGAGCCGGTCGTCGCCCGACTTCTCGACATCGCCCAGAAGATCGAAGGCCTCTATCGTCACGCGTCGACGCACGCCGCTGGTATCGTCATCGGCGACCGTCCGCTGTCGAAGCTCGTGCCGATGTATCGCGATCCGCGCTCCGACATGCCGGTCACCCAGTTCAACATGAAATGGGTGGAGCAGGCCGGGCTGGTGAAGTTCGACTTCCTCGGCTTGAAGACGCTGACAGTCCTCAAGACGGCCGTCGATTTTGTTGCCAAGCGCGGCATCTCTATCGATCTTGCCAGCATACCGCTCGACGACAAACCGAGCTATGAGATGCTCTCGCGCGGCGAGACGGTCGGCGTGTTCCAGGTGGAAAGTGCGGGCATGCGCAAGGCCCTGATCGGCATGCGTCCCGACTGCATCGAGGATATCATCGCGCTCGTAGCGCTCTATCGTCCCGGCCCGATGGAGAACATCCCGGTCTATAATGCCCGCAAGCATGGCGAGGAAGAGATCGAATCGATCCATCCGAAGATCGACTATCTTCTTAAGGAAACCCAGGGCGTTATCGTCTACCAGGAACAGGTGATGCAGGTCGCCCAGGTGCTTTCCGGCTATTCGCTCGGCGAAGCGGATCTTCTGCGCCGCGCCATGGGTAAGAAGATCAAGGCGGAGATGGACCAGCAGCGCGAGCGCTTCGTCGACGGAGCCATCAAGAACGGCGTTTCGAAGGGCCAGGCCGACGTCATCTTCGATCTGCTCGCGAAATTCGCCAATTACGGCTTCAACAAGTCGCATGCCGCTGCCTACGCCATCGTCTCCTACCAGACCGCCTATATGAAGGCGCACTATCCGGTGGAGTTCTTGGCAGCGTCGATGACGCTTGATATGTCCAACACCGAAAAGGTCAACGACTTCCGTCAGGATGCCAAGCGGCTTGGCATCGAGGTCATCGCACCTTCCGTGCAGACCTCGTTCCGCCATTTCGAGACGGGTGATAACCGCATCTACTATGCTCTGGCGGCCATCAAGGGCGTCGGTGAATCCGCCGTCGACCATATCGTCGAGGTGCGCGGCGACAAACCCTTTGCCGGCATCGAAGATTTCTGCCTGCGCATCGATCCCAAGCAGATCAACCGCCGCGTTCTGGAAAGCCTGATCTGCGCCGGCGCTTTCGATTGCTTCGAAATCGATCGCGCCCAGCTGATCGCCGGCCTCGACCGCATCATGGGCTATGCCCAGGTGGCGCAGGAAAACAAGCGCAGCGGCCAGCACGACATGTTCGGAAGTGCAGCCTCCGGTCCGGAAAAGATTGTGTTTCCGCCCTATACGCCATGGCTCGCCTCGGAGCGTTTGCTGCGCGAATTCCAGGTGCTCGGCTTCTATCTGACGGCACATCCGCTCGATACTTATAAGAGCGTGCTCGACAAGATGCGGGTGCAGCCGTTTGCCGAGTTCTCCGCCGCCGTAAAGCAGGGCGCCAGCAACGGCCGTCTCGCCGGCACGGTGATCTCCAAGCAGGAGCGCAAGACACGCACCGGCAACAAGATGGGCATCTTCGTCTTCTCTGATGCCTCGGGCCAGTTCGAAGCCGTGCTTTTCTCGGAAACGCTCAACCAGTATCGTGACGTGCTCGAAGTCGGCAAATCCTTCGTCATTACCGCCCAGGCAGATGAGCGCCCGGAAGGCATCAGCCTGCGCCTGCAGACGGCGCAGTCGCTGGAGGAGAAGTCGTTGCAGATGCAGAAGGCACTGCGCGTCTATGTCCGCGATTCCGGCCCGCTGAAAGCCGTCGCCGCGCATCTGAACGCCAAGGGCGATGGCCTGGTTTCCTTCATCGTCATCAAGGAGGAAGGAATGCGCGAGGTCGAGGTGGCACTGCCGGAGAAATATCGCATCACGCCCGAAATCGCTGCTGCCTTGCGCACGGCACCCGGCGTGATCGACGTGGAGCTGGTCTGAAGCAATTCCAGGAAAAGTGGATAGCGGTTTTCCGTCCGGAATTGCGTAAAAACAAAAAGGCTCTAGCCCTTCTTACCCAGCGCGCCATTGTTGGTAATGGTGATGAAATCGGTCTCGTTGCCGGTTTCCGGTCCCACACCGGTATCGGAAATCGTCAGTGACGACCCGGCTGTCAGCAAATCCTCGATGCGGTGACGGATATCGTCGGGAATGGTGATGCGATTGAGTGCCTGTCCGGCTGCGTCGAACGATTGCGATTGCTCCTCGCTGGTGATGCCGTAGCGCTTCTTCGTCTGCTTGCTCAAATCTTCTTCGAGCGTCATGCCGAACCAGTCGGCCTTTCCGCTGATCCGGTCGATCGCGTTGGCGGTGAAGAAATGCACGCCGAGCGCTTCTTGCGGCTCGGCGATAATTGCGGGGCCTTCGAAGAGCGGCTTGAAGTTCTGGCGGACCATGATCGCACCGTTCGGCGGTTCGCCCTTGCCGGCGGCGGCATAGACTGCCTTCATCAGCGCGGGGCTGACAAGGCCGCCCGTCGTCTTGATATTATGTGCCTTCTTGAAGTCTTCGATCGCCTGCACCGTCGCCGGCCCGAGCATCCCGTCGGGTGTTCCGGTGATAAAGCCCATTCCGTTCAGGATGCCCTGTAGGTCGCGCACGTTTTCGCGCAGCCCGCGCCGGGTGATGAGGATGCTGAGCGGCGCTGGATCGGCCGATGGCGCTAGAGTCTCCTGTGCCTTCGGTATCTTGATCGAGGTTACGTCATTCGTCGCGACCTGCAACGGTTGTGCCTGCGGCAGGAAGCTCGCGGTCATGGGACGCAGTTCGATGCCGGAAAACAGCGCCGGCGGTGGTGCTGGCAGCGGCTGGAACAGCGTCGCGTTTTCGAATGGCTGCGGCACGAGCGGCTGATCGGCGATGACGACATGGACGCCGCGCTCGGTCATTTGATAGAGCATCTTGGCAAAGGCCTTCGGCATGCGCACGCAGCCATGGGACGCCGGATAATTCGGCACCGAGTTGGACTCGTGCAGCGCAATTCCCGACCAGGTCAGCCTCTGCATGAAGGGCATAGGCGAGGCCGAGTAGAGGTTGGACTCGTGATAGACCTTCTTTTCCAGAATGGAGAAGATGCCGCTCGGGGTCGTGTGCCCGCGCTTGCCGGTGGAAACCTTCGAAGTCGCGATCACCTTGTCGCCGTCATAGACCGCAAGCGACTGCCTGTCCTTCGACACCACGATCTGCAGGGTGCGGGCATCCGGCGCAGCAAAGACGGGATGAGAAAGGGCGGTGGCTGACAACAGCGCGAGCCCCAGCAACAAAAATGGCTTCATAGACACAACCAGAACGCAATACTCGTTGCGCCCAAGGTTAGACTTCGAAGTTTAAGGAAGACTTGCCGAAAACTCATGCCTTTCCGCGTCCATGAAAACGTGAGTTCGCCGAATGCCAGCCCAATACAGCATCGCCGAAGCGGGGCGGCCACACTCTGCTTCGGCGATGAATGAAATCTGCGGCTTATGTGCGATCAGTGGACGTTGGAGGCCACCCAGTTGTGCCAGTCCTGCTCGCTGCCGTGGAAGGCGTTGAGGTCGATCCTGCCTTCGACGCCATGGGATACGCCGGAGCCGGAATATTGCCAGAACAGCCATTTGCGGCCCGGATAGACCTTGGATGGATGTTGAGCCACGGCGCGCAGCCAGAAGGGGTAGTCGAGCAGCTCGCCGCTGAGATTGTCGCGATAGAAATCCGGTGCGGTGTAGACGATCGGGCGCTGGCCGTAATGCTTTTCCAGCTTGTCCATGAAGACCTGCATCTTGGCGAGAACCTGCTCGCGCGAAGGACGCCGCTTGCAGCTCGACTCGCCATTCCATTCGACGTCGATGACAGGCGGCAGCGCTCCGGCCTCCTTGGGCACGTTGCGGATGAACCAGTCGGCCTGCTCTCCCGCAGTCCGGCACCAATAGAAGAAGTGATAGGCGCCGTGCTTCAGGCCGGCCTGCTGGGCGGCACGCCAGTTCTTCTTGAACATGGGATCGAGATGATCGCCGCCATCCGTTGCCTTGATGTAGACGAAGTTCGCACCCTGTGTGCGCAGCGTATCCCAGTCGATCTCGCCCTGCCAGCGCGAGACGTCGACGCCATGGACGGCGAGCTTCCGGGGCGAGGTAGACGTACCGAAGTTGATCGGCTTGGCATCGCGGAAGCGATGGCTGTAGATCTGCATCGGCTGCTGCCTCAGGGCGCGGGGCATCGGGTTTGATGGAGAGAGCATGGCGAGCGGCCGCTGCAGCGGCACGGGTGCGTCACCGTCGTCGCTCTGATCGGAAGGCATGATCCCCTCCGGACGGAGGTTCGTCGGCATGGCGACTGCGAGAGCCTGCTGTCGCTCGACGCGCGAAACCGTTTCGCCGATTTCGACCGACGGCACCGGCCTGCTGGTCTTTGCAATGGAACTCGTCAATTCTTTCGAAGGCGGTGCGGCTTGCGCGGCTTCGCGCTCACCTCGGGCGGCGCAGCCTGAAATCGTCAGGCAGGCGAGAAAAATGGTCGATACAGCCGATAGACGCATAGGAACCCGTACGCAAAACACACTCGGCGACGAGTTCACGCCGCCGGAAAGTTACAGAACCCAAGTCCTAATGGAAATTTACCAAAAAAGTTTGAATCCGAGCTTTTGCGCGCGAAAGAATCGCGCGCGTGGTGCGATTATTTGCGACACAGCCAAAAATCACCATATGGTGACTTGTGCTAAGTAATTGTTATTTGTGGTTTTTGTCGCCGAACGTGTAACCGGTTTCGACTGTCTTATTACCAAATTTCTCTCGCAGCTTGTCCATGGCTGCTTCCGCCGCGGCCCGTCGCGTGGCCTGAACGTCGATAAGATCGGGCGGATCTGCGCGTCCAGCATCGCCAAGATCGGTGACGCCGATGCCGATGAGGCGAAACTTCGTCCCACCCGTTTCGGGTTCGAGCAGCCTCAGACCGGTGCGGAAAATCCGGTCTGCAAGTTGGGTCGGGTCCTCCAGACGGCGGTTACGCGTGCGGATCTTGAAATCCGAGGTCTTGAGCTTCAGCACGACGGTCTGGCCGGCAATGCCGCTGCGTTTCAGACGCCGGGAAACCTTCTCGGAGAGATCGCGCAGGATCGGCACGAGATCCTCATGACGCCCGATGTCTTCGAAGAAGGTGGTTTCGGAAGACACGCTTTTCGCGGCTTCGTTTGGATGCACGGTCCGGTCGTCGATCCCGCGCGAGAGGCGGAAAAGCCGCTGCCCGATAACGCCGTAACGGCGCATGAGATCGCCTTCCTCCATGGCCTGCAATTGGCCGACAGTGCGGATGCCATCGCTTTCGAGCGTCGCGGCAAAGGCCTTGCCGACACCCCATATCGTCGTGACTGGCCGTGGCTCCAGAAAGGAGAGGGCCTCTTCCTTGCCGATGACGGAGAAGCCTCGCGGCTTTTGCAGGTCGGAGGCCACCTTGGCGAGGAACTTGCAGTACGACAGCCCAACGGAGATGGTAATGCCGATTTCCTGCTCCACCCGCTTGGCGAACTTGGCGAGAATGCGAGCCGGCGGATCGTGATGGAGCCGCTGTGTGCCGTCGAGTTCAAGAAACGCTTCGTCGATCGAAAGCGGCTGAACCAGCGGCGTCAGGTCCTGCATCATGCCTCGAACCTCGCGGCCGACGCGGACGTATTTCTCCATGTTTGGACGGATGACGATAGCCTGTGGGCAGGCTTCCAGCGCCTTGAACATCGGCATGGCGGAGCGCACCCCATGGATGCGGGCGATATAGCAGGCGGTGGAGACGACGCCGCGCTTGCCGCCGCCGATGATGACAGGCTTATCGGCGAGCTCCGGATTGTCGCGTTTTTCGATGGAGGCATAGAAGGCATCGCAATCGATATGCGCCAGCGTCAGTGCGTAGAGCTCCCGGTGGTAAACGAGGCGGGGGCTGCCGCAGCTCCGACAGCGCGTGCGCATGCCCGATTGCTCGCTCAAGCAATCGCGACAGAAGCCGGAGATCTTGTCGGGCGCATGGGTCATGGAACGAGAACAAAAATTGAACATCGCCACTTTATGTTCTAAGCTTGCGAGTCTCAAGCTGGAAAACTGCCGGGGAGGCGGGAGTGCAGAATTTAATCGTGCAGCCGTTGACGCCAGACCGATGGGACGATTTCGAGACGTTGTTTGGGCCAAGCGGCGCCTGTTATGGCTGTTGGTGCACCTATTTCCGCGTCCCGACATCGCAGCGCAAGACGATGGATGCAGCAGCAAAGAAGCAGTTGATCCGCGAGCGAATCTCGGCTGGGCCGCCGCCCGGCCTTCTAGGCTATAATGATGGACAACCGATCGCCTGGGTGCAGGTCGGTCCGCGTGCAGAGCTGCCGCAATGGAACTCGCCGAAAACGGTGTCGCGTCCGCTCGATCCCGCCGATGCGGAAGACAGTTCCGTCTGGGCGGTGAGCTGCTTCTTCATGAATTCGAAGGATCGCGGCAAGGGACACAGCCACCGCATGTTGTCGGAGGCCGTGAATTTTGCCCGTGCGTCAGGCGCGCGGTTGCTCGAAGGCTGTCCGATCGAGCGTACCAAGCAGTCGAAATCCGTCGGTCTCTATGTCGGTTCGCAGCGCATCTTCGAGGCCGCCGGATTTTTGGAAGTTGCAAAGCGCAAGGATGGCAGGCCTCTGATGCGCCTCGTGCTCTGAGGGCAGCTTGGGCGGCGTCAGCGCGCGATATGGGCCTGGATCAGCGGCGCTGCCTGGCTCCATTCATTGGCTTCTGGAATACCCGCGGCCGCTGCCGGTGCCATGCGGTGGACGATGGAATCCGGTTTCAGATTGATGAGGAGGCACTCCGGAACATGCTCGCTGACCGAATGCAGATTGTGGGCCATATCATCGACGAAGGCGAGGGGCATCTCGCGCCGCCGATGCAGCGAGCGCACGATCGGCCCCTTCGGCTGCAGCGACGCGAGCAGTGGATAGGCAAGCTCGAGTCTGTCCAGCAGTCGCCGCCTCTGTTCCCAGAACTGCGGCGGCATGGCGGTGAGGAAAACGATGTCAGCGTCTTTCGAGAATTCGCCGAGCGTATCGACCACGCGATCGAGTGGTGTCTGCCATTTTTCCTGTGCCTCGAAGAAGGCTCCGATCAGCCGATGAACATCCTTTTCTTCCAGCGCAGAGCCGTTGGCCTTGGAGACGATGTTGCCCGTCAGCCGGAAGGAACGCGGCAGGAATTCATGGCCTTCTGCCTCGATGAAGGTCAGGAAGGGCGCAAAGAAGTGCAAGACGACGTCGTCGACATCGCAAACGATCAACGGCCGCTCCTGCAGCTGGATATGCGATACGTCGAATTCGATCGGGGCATCCATGATCAGTATTCTCCAGAGGCAAGGCCTGGCGGCGAAAAATGCGCCGATGCAGCGGCGACGGCCTCCGGCGCAATGCCGCTGGCCTCGCAGAAGGCCAGCAATCTCGGTTCGTGGTTCATGAGGAAATCGAGCATACCGGCAAGAAAGGCCGGCTCGTTGATGGCGTTGCGCACCTGTGCCGGCTCTATGCCGGTCAGCGCCAAGAAGCGGCCGAACATATCCGGTTCATTGGCCAGCCAGCCGAGTACGGCAATGGCAGTCTCTTGCGGGTCGGCCGCGCTCTTCTTCGGGTTCTTGAAGTTACTTTGCATTTTGACGGGTGAGTTACCTATTTTTCAACCAAATGCCGGTAGTTTGCGATTCAAGTATTTCTGGAATCGGTTCCTCGCGACCCTATATTTCGAGAGAATGGATGCAATACCGGATGCAGGGACAGCTTTCCATGCCTAAGCAGGTAATGATTGTAGAAGACAACGAGCTCAATATGAAGCTCTTTCGCGATCTGATCGAAGCGTCCGGCTACACGACGATCCAGACCCGTAACGGTATGGAAGCGCTCGATCTCGCGCGCAAGCACCGTCCCGATCTGATCCTCATGGATATCCAGCTGCCGGAAGTTTCCGGTCTGGAGGTCACCAAATGGCTGAAGGAAGACGACGATCTTCACGTGATCCCTGTGATCGCGGTCACGGCCTTCGCCATGAAGGGCGATGAGGAGCGCATTCGCCAGGGCGGTTGCGAGGCCTATGTGTCGAAGCCGATTTCGGTGCCGAAATTCATTGAGACCATAAAGACCTATCTGGGCGACGCCTGATGATGGGGAAGAGCTGATGACCGCACGCATCCTGGTAGTCGACGATATTCCGGCCAATGTGAAGCTTCTGGAAGCGCGGCTGCTCGCCGAATATTTCGAAGTGCTGACAGCCGAAGACGGCTTGAAGGCGCTCGCCATTTGCGCGGGCACGCAGGTCGATCTCATCCTCCTCGATATCATGATGCCCGGCATGGATGGTTTTGAGGTGTGCGAACGCCTGAAATCCGATCCCCGCACCGCCCATATACCCGTCGTCATGGTCACGGCGCTCGATCAGCCTGCCGACCGTGTGCGCGGCCTGAAGGCCGGTGCCGACGATTTCCTGACCAAGCCCGTCAACGACCTGCAGCTCATTTCGCGCGTCAAGAGCCTGCTTCGCTTGAAGACATTGAGCGACGAGCTGCATATGCGCAACGAGACTGCGCGCAATTTCGGTATTGACGATCTGATGCGGGCTGGCGACGGCCGCACCGAGGAAGCCGGCCAGGTACTGCTGGTCGATGGCCGCGCCAATTCGCAGGAGCGTATCATCCGCACGCTCAAGCCGATCGCCCAGGTCGTCGCAATGTCCGATCCGCAGGCCGCTCTGTTCGAGGCTGCTGAACGGGCGTTCGAACTGGTCATCGTCAATTCGAATTTCGACGACTACGACCCGCTGCGGCTTTGCTCGCAGCTTCGTTCGCTGGAGCGCACGCGTTTTCTGCCCGTGCTGCTGGTGACGGAGCAGGGCGCAGACGACATGATCGTCCGCGCGCTGGATCTCGGTGTCAACGACTATATCGTCCGGCCGATCGATCCGAACGAACTCGTCGCGCGCTGCCTCACGCAGATACGCCGCAAACGCTATAATGATCGCCTGCGCGCCAGCGTACAGCAGACGATCGAGCTTGCCGTCACCGATGCGCTCACTGGCCTGCATAACAGGCGCTATCTCGACAATCACCTCAAGGTGCTTTTCGACCGTTCCCTGGCGCGGGGCCGGCCGCTCTCGATATTGATTACCGATATCGATCGCTTCAAGACCGTCAACGACACCCATGGCCACGATGCCGGCGATGAAGTTCTCAAGGAATTCGCCGCGAGAATCCGTTCCACGGTACGCGGCGCAGATCTCGCATGCCGTTATGGGGGCGAGGAGTTCGTTGTGGTTATGCCGGATACGCCTGCCGATACGGCCGCCGCGGTCGCGGAACGACTACGCGCTGCGGTAGAAAATATGCCGGTGAAATTACGCGAAAACGGTGTTGCGCTTAACATCACCGCTTCCTTCGGAATTTCGTGCCGTTTGGAGACGATCGAGACGCCGGAGCAGTTGATGAAGCAGGCGGACATTGCGCTTTACGAGGCCAAAAGAGCAGGACGCAATAGGGTTGTAGCTTCAGCGGCCTAGGGATGAATGGCGGAGAAATGCGGCCGCCCGTGAATATTGAGGGTATTTTTCAGGTTTTGAACAACAGTTCAAAATTTTTTGTTCTTTATCCTGCGGGCATCGTCACATAGCCTTGTTTTAAAGAAACGCTGCATACTTATACTTTTGAATTCGCCAGATACCTTCGCTTTTCGGGTACTTTCGAAATATTCTTGTCTTATCGGCATATAGTTTTGTTTTGTTGGCGGCGTGTTGATGAGATGTCCGTTGAAAGTTGACCGATTAACTGAATGTAATTTGTATATTCAAATGCTCTTGAATATCTGTATTCGATCTTTTCTAACAAAGGAGGCATTATCACTTTATTCTTGATAGTTTCTTGAGTTAATTTCACTAAGACTATCGGACATTCCTTTCCACCAAAGTCATGAATTTTAACCATCCGAGCAGACAGGCATTTTTTATCATTAAGAATTTGTTGATTTTCTTTCGGTTTCGCGCGAATTTAGTCTCGTACATGGACAACCCGCAAGGGTTCCGAGATACCCCATGATGCTCAGGTCCGCCGCATCTCCTGGGTCGTGGGGTCGGTCGGCTGGCAGGCAGAAAGATAACGGTTCCTCGTGCCGTTTTGCAGGCTAGCCGGCCCCCAATTTTAAAACGCCGCTCTTCGTTCGTCGAAGGCGGCGTTTTTCTTTTCTACCGACACGGCAGGCCATTGCTCCACGCGGGAGTTTTCTAACTGACGTCGCAAAATCGGACAACGATCGAGACGATACCGCCAAAACAAAAAAAGGCGCCAACCCGAGGGTTTAGCACCTTTTTGTAACCTAAAGTTTAGGAAACTTACTTGATCTTCGTTTCCTTGAACTCGACATGCTTCTTAGCAATCGGGTCGTACTTCGTCTTCGTCATCTTGTCCGTCATCGTACGGCTGTTCTTCGTCGTGACGTAGAAGAAACCGGTGTCGGCCGTCGACAGCAGCTTGATCTTGATGGTGGTAGCCTTGGCCATGGTCGTCCTGCCTTTAATAAAAATGAACGCCGTGGACGGCCAGTGCGGAGGTCCACGGCGAATTCTGGCGCGAAAATACAAATCGCGCCCGAAAAGTCAACCTCTGTTGCCCATGAAAAGCAGGCGTATCCCCGAAAGCAGGACATAAAGGCCGAAGAAAAAGGCCACAGCCCAGGCAAAGCCGCTCGGATTGGCGAGATCCATGGCGGTACCGATCGTCGGCGGCCCTAGAACCATGCCGACGGCGTAACAGAAGACGAAGGCCGCGTTGGCCGCCACCAGATCGACGCCGGTCAGCCGCGTGCCCAGATGGCTGAGCCCGACCGTATACATGCCGGAAACGCAGCCTCCCCAGAAGAGCAGGATGATCGCGAGAATGATCCAGTTCGATGCTAGGGAGGGCAGCAGAAGCGCTCCGACAAGCCCGATCGTGGCCATGATCGACAGCAACGGCCGCTTGTCGCGCATGCGGTCAGCAAGCAGGCCGAGTGGAATCTGGAAGACGAAATTGCCGACGCCCATGACGGTCAGCAGCAGTGCGGCCTGTGATTCGTTGAAGCCGAGACGTGTCGCATAGCTGGTGAAGAGCGAGCCGCCGCCGACGGTGACCGCGCCGAACACGAAGACTGCGGCTGTCGCCGTTGGCACCAGGAAGATGTAGCGGACGAAGTGCAGCTCCGGCTTCTCGTCGACGATCGGGCTCTCGTTGCGGGCGATGAAGATCGGGATGGCAGCAGCCAGAATGATGCAGGCGCCGATGATGAAGGGCATCAAGCCTTCGCTGCCGACAACGGAAAAGAGCAGGGGGCCGGCCGCAAAACCGAGCGAGAACACGGTGGAGTAAAGCCCGAGCACGAAGCCGCGCTTCGAAGGTGGCGATGCAGCATTGATCCAGAATTCCGACAGGATGAACAGCGTCGTCGTCGCCCCATGAAAGACGATGCGCAGCGGAAACCACAGCAGCAGATTTTCCGCATAATAGAAGCCGAGCGAGCTCAGTGCCGACAGGAAGACGGCCCAGATCATCGTCTGTACGACGCCGAAGCGGTGCGCGAGCTTGGTCGTGACGACCGCTGCCAGCATCGAAGCGACGCCCATCATCGCAGTATTGAGCCCGATCAGACTTGAGGGAACGCCGCGTTTTTCAAGAATGATACTCAGAAGCGGCAGGCCAAGGCCGATGGCGATGCCGACGGCGGATACGGACGCTATGGCTGCGACGAGCGAGGGCCAGTGAATTTCTTCGACATGGCCGGCCTTGTCGTTCGTCGGTTCAAGCATAAACTGATTCCTGGAGCATGAGACGGTCGAATCGATCCGGACGCGGAACATAGAAAGGCACGGCTCGGCCAAATTCAGGTGACGGGTCGGCTTTCATGAGATCGGTCAAACCCTCCGGAATGGTCCCCTTGACGCGGGGCATGTTCAGACAAGAAATGTTGCCGATGTCAAGCCGTTGCTGATTAACGAGCTCGCGCGAATGGCGAATATTGGTCGAATCGACGACGATTCCCGATAGAAGAGTGCGATGTGGCAAGACAACTTCGGCCATGAGCGCTGGCCGGCTGCGGGGACGGGCACCTATCGTCACGAACGATCGTT
This sequence comes from Rhizobium sp. AG207R, assembly GCF_027109195.1. Lineage (NCBI taxonomy): Bacteria > Pseudomonadati > Pseudomonadota > Alphaproteobacteria > Hyphomicrobiales > Rhizobiaceae > Rhizobium > Rhizobium sp. AG207R. Next base: position 114,557 of record NZ_JAEPVT010000012.1, on the reverse strand, counting down.
CCCCTGATCCCATTCCTCCGGGCTGTCATCATGGCCGCCGAAGCCATGCATGCGCAGCGCCCATTGCAGGCCGATGACGCCACCCTTAATCGGCTGGATGATGGCAAGCGCCGCGATAATGGTGATCGGTGCCCAGATGGCGAGATGCGCCCAGAGCGGCAGCTTGAAGGTCATATCAGTCAGCATGTAGCCGCCGACGATGATGTGGCCGAGAACGAGGATCACCAGATAGGGCGGCAGGTCGTCGGCGCGCTGGTGGGAAATATCTTCGTCGCAGACCGCGCAACGGTCGACAGGCTTCAGGAAAGCGCGAAAGAGCTTGCCGGTGCCGCAGCGCGGGCAGCGGTTCAGCATGCCGCGGGAAATCGACCGTCCGAGCGGACGTTCGCTCTCGTCTGAACCGCCGAAGCGGATGGGAGAGTCGGATGGGCTGCCCGTCATGAATACGCTTCCTCCGTGCCGGCAGCCACCTTTTATCTACGGCCGCGCGGCGGTCTCGTGCCTGGCGCCTTGCGGGCCTGGCTCTTGTTGCGGCGGGTCGCCTTGTGGAAGGAGCGCACCGCCGTCGGCATAGGCTTGCCGTCGCTCAGCATTTCGAAGCGCAGGGCTCCGGCAAGCGGCACGGCTTCCGCCAGTCTCACCGTCACATCGTCGCCGAGACGATAGCCGAGCCCTGTCCTTTCACCCGTCAGCGCCTGATGCGCCTCGTCATAAATGAAGTAATCAGTGCCGAGCGTAGATATAGGGATGAAACCGTCGGCGCCATAGTCCGGCAGGGTGACAAAAAGTCCCGACTTGGTGACGCCGCCGACCCGGGCCTCAAATTCCGCACCGACACGGCCGGCGAGATGATGAGCAATCAGCCGGTCCACGGTCTCGCGCTCGGCGGCCATGGCACGGCGCTCGAAGGTCGAGATCTCAGCTGCGATATCGTCGAGCGACGCCTCTTCGTCCGGCGTGATCGCACCTTCGCCGAGGCCGAGCGAGCCGACGAGCGCGCGATGCACGATCAAGTCGGCATAGCGGCGGATCGGCGAGGTGAAGTGGGCGTATTTCATCAGGTTCAGGCCGAAATGCCCGATATTGTCGGGGCTGTAGATCGCCTGGCTCTGCGAGCGCAGCACCATCTCGTTGACCATGGTTTGATGCGCCGTACCCTCGGCTTTCGCCAAGATGCCGTTGAAACTGTTGGCGCGCACGTTGCCGCCCTTGGCAAGCGATATGCCGAGGGTGGCGAGGAATTCGCGCAGCACCTCCTGCTTGGCGAGCGTCGGGCCATCGTGGATACGATAGATCAGTACCTGCTTCCGCTTTTCCAGCGTCTCGGCAGCGGCGACATTCGCCTGGATCATCATCTCTTCGATGAGCTTGTGCGCATCGAGGCGCGGCGGCACGAAGACGCGATCGACGGTGCCGTCCGGCTTCAACAGGATCTTGCGCTCGGGCATGTCGAGCTCGAGCGGCTGGCGCCGGTCACGGCCCTTTTTAAGAATGTTGTAGGCGTGCCAGAGCGGCTTCAGGATCGGGTCCAGCATCGGACCGGTCTTGTCGTCGGGCTTGCCATCGATTGCCGCCTGCGCCTGCTGATAGGAAAGCTTGGCCGCGCTCTTCATCATGATGCGATGGAAGGTATGGCCGGCCTTGCGGCCTTCCTTGGAGAAGATCATTCGAACCGCGAGGGCAGGGCGGTCGACGCCTTCCTTAAGCGAGCAAAGATCATTGGAGATGCGCTCGGGCAGCATCGGCACGACACGATCGGGGAAGTAGACCGAATTGCCCCGCTTCAGCGCCTCGCGGTCGAGCGGCGAGTTCGGACGCACATACCAGGAGACGTCGGCGATGGCGACGGTGACGATCACGCCGTCCGGATTGTCGGGCGAGGGATCCATTTCGGCGTAGACAGCGTCGTCATGGTCCTTGGCGTCGGCCGGGTCGATTGTTATCAGCGGCAGGCTGCGCCAATCCTCGCGATGGGACATGGTGGCCGGCTTTGCGGCATCGGCCTCCGTGATCACGGCGGCGGGGAAGACATGTGGAATTCCGTGCGCATGAATGGCGATCATCGAGATCGCCTTTTCCGAGGCGACGGAGCCGATGACCGACAGAACCTTGGCGCGCTGCAGGCCGAAGCGGCCGAGACGCGCCACTTCGACTTCGACCAGGTCGCCGTCTTTGGCGCCGCCGGTATAATCCGGGTCGATCACCATCTCCTCGCCGCGCCGTTCGATCGGCATCAGGCGGCCGCCGCCGCCAGGCGTTTCGCGGAAGACGCCCATGGAGGCGCCCTGCCGCTTGTCGATGACCTTGATGATGCGAGCCGTATAGGCTGGGCCGCCGCGATCGACGGCTGAGAAGATCTTCGCAAGAATGCGGTCGCCCATGCCGGCGACCGGCGCCTTGCCCTTGCCGTTGCGGCCGGCCGGCGAGGAAGACTGCTTGATCAACACGGCAGGCGCGACGCCATTTTCCTCAGCCCATTCGGCGGGACGGCCGATCAGCATGCCATCCTTGTCGCGCGTTGTGATGTCGAGCACGGCGATCGGTGGCAGCGCGCCGGGGCGGATGAGCGACTTGCGGCTCTTCTGCACCATGCCTTCTTCTTCGAGCTCTCGCAAAAGGTCCTTCAGCGCGACGCGGCTCTCACCCTTCAGGCCGAAGGCTTTGGCAAGCTCGCGCTTGGACGCCTGCTGCGGATGATCAGCGATAAAGCGCAGGATGACCTCGCGCGGCGGCAGAACGCCGTGCATGATGGCCATCATCGGCTCTGCACTCTCGCCCCGCTTGATCGCGCGACCAGACTTGCCGGGGCGTCGCTCCGACGATGAAATCCTGCCGCGCGGTTCTCTGCTCACTCTGCACTCTTCTTTTTCGCTGCCGTCTTGGCCGCAGGCTTCTTTGCGGCAGCCTTCGGCTTGGCGGTCGTTTTCGTCGCTTTTGCGCCGGCTGCCGCGGTCTTTGCCTTGGCAGGCGCCTTCTTGATGGTGCCGCCGCTCTTACCCGCCTTGGCAGCGATCAGAGCCAGAGCTTCCTCGACCGTGATCGCCTGCGGATCCGTGCCTTTCGGCAGCGTCGCATTGACCTTGCCCCAGTTGACATAGGGGCCGTACTTGCCGTCGCGAACGGTGATCGCGCCGCCCCCATCCGGATGTTCGCCCAGTTCCTTCAGTGCTGCCGGTGTGCCGCCGCGTGCCTTGCCGCCAGCTGCCTTGCTCTGCTTTTCGGCAATCAGCGTCACCGCGCGGTTGAGACCGACGGTGAAGACATCCTCGACGCTTTCGAGGTTGGCATAGCTGCCGTCATGCAGAAGGAAAGGCCCGTAGCGGCCGATGCCGGAAGAGATCATCTTGCCGGTTTCCGGATGCTTGCCGATATCGCGTGGCAGCGAGATCAGCGCCATCGCCTTCTCATAATCGATATCCTCGGGCTTCCAGCCGCGCGGCAGGGAGGCGCGCTTGGCGTCCTTGCCGTCGCCGCGCTGGATATAGGGACCGAAGCGGCCCGAACGCAGCGTCAGCTCTTCACCGGTCACCGGATCGGCGCCGAGAGCCTTCGGCTCGTTTAGTCCGTTGGATTCGGCTTCCGCGCCGCCTTCCGACGAAAGCTGGCGGGTATAATTGCATTCCGGATAGTTCGAGCAGCCGACGAAGGCGCCGTATTTGCCGAGTTTCAGCGAGAGATTGCCCGTGCCGCACACCTGGCAGATGCGCGGATCGCTGCCATCCTCGCGCTTCGGGAAGACAAGCGGCGCCAGCGCATCGTTCAGTGCATCGAGCACATTGGTGACGCGTAGTTCCTTGGTGTCCTCGATCTGGGCAAAGAAATCACGCCAGAAGTCGCGCAGCACGTCCTTCCAATTCAGCTCGCCAGCGGAGATGCGGTCGAGCTTCTCTTCGAGATCGGCCGTGAAATCATACTCCACATACTTGGTGAAGAAGCTTTCGAGGAAAGCCGTCACCAGCCGTCCCTTGGCCTGCGGCACCAGCTTGCGCTTGTCGATGGTCACATAATCGCGGTCACGCAGCGTTGCGAGCGTTGCCGCATAGGTGGAGGGGCGGCCGATGCCGAGCTCTTCCATCTTCTTGATCAGCGATGCTTCCGAATAGCGCGGCGGCGGTTCGGTGAAATGCTGGGTCGAGTTGATCTTCTGCTTGGCGAGGTTTTCGCGGGCATTGATTTCCGGCAGACGACCGCCTTCTTCGCTGTCGTCGCTCTGCTCGCCATCTTCCTTCTGATCGGTATAGGCGGCGATGAAGCCGTCGAAACGAATGACGGAGCCGACGGCGCGCAGGCCGGCCTTCTTGCCGGCGTTATCGGCCAGGATCTCGACGGTCGTGCGCTCGATTTCGGCCGAAGCCATCTGGCTGGCGATGCCGCGCTTCCAGATCAGGTCATAGAGCTTCAGCTGGTCGTCATCGAGGAATTTGCGGATGCGATCCGGCACGCGGTCGAAATCGGTCGGGCGGATCGCTTCGTGCGCTTCCTGGGCGTTTTTCGCCTTGGTGGAATAGAAGCGCGCCTTTTCCGGCAGGTAGCGGTCGCCGAACTGATTGGCGATGGCGCGGCGTGCCGCATCGATCGCTTCCGGGGCCATCTGCACGCCGTCGGTACGCATATAGGTGATGAGACCGACGGTCTCTCCGCCGATATCGACGCCCTCATAGAGCTTTTGCGCCACCTGCATGGTGCGCGAGGCCGAGAAACCGAGCTTCGAGGAGGCGGCCTGCTGCAGCGTAGAAGTGGTAAATGGCGGGCTGGGGTTGCGCTTGACCGGCTTTGCCTCGACCGTGTCGACGACATAAGAGGCGCCTTCGAGCAGGGCCTTTAGCTTGCCGGCCTCTTCGCCGTTGCCGATCGCGCGCGGCTGCAGGCGCTTGCCGTCGGCGGAGACCAGACGCGCTTCAAACTCGTCGCCGCGTGGCGTCTTCAGGATCGCCGAGAGGTTCCAGTATTCTTCCGAGATGAAGCGTTCGATCTCCGACTCGCGATCGCAGACGAGGCGAAGGGCGACGGACTGTACGCGACCAGCCGAACGGGCGCCTGGCAACTTGCGCCACAGGACCGGAGATAGATTGAAGCCGACGAGATAGTCGAGGGCGCGGCGGGCGAGATAGGCGTCCACCAGCGGCACGTCGATGTCGCGCGGCTCGGCCATGGCGTCGAGCACCGCCTTCTTGGTGATGGCATTGAAGACGACGCGCTTCACCGGCTTGCCGTTGATGACACGCTTCTTGTTCAGCACGTCGAGTACATGCCAGGAAATGGCTTCACCCTCGCGATCCGGGTCGGTCGCGAGAATCAGGCCGTCGGAGGTTTTCAGCGCATCGGCGATGTCCTTGATGCGCTTTTGTGAGGCGCCATCGACTTCCCACAGCATTTCGAAATCCTGATCCGGCAGCACCGAACCGTCTTTAGCGGGCAGGTCGCGCACATGGCCGAAGGATGCAAGAACCTTATATCCGGGTCCCAGATATTTATTGATTGTCTTGGCCTTGGCAGGCGATTCCACCACTACAACGTTCATCATCAAGTCTCTGAATACGAGGTCGCGCCGGTATAAGACGCGGGAGATACCGGGTTTTTCCGTCTTCCCGGCCTTCCGACATGGACAGGGAAATCGTCGCGGTCAAGAGGCTACTGCATAATTCCTTAAATCGGAATCGATTGAAGGCTAAAATTATGCAGCACCTTTAACGTGTTACAGCGACCTTTGCGCGTCATATCTGACGCGCGGCACTGTAATGCGATTTTTGCGCTTGCGCGACGATGCGATGCTCAGAATCGGTATGCCCGTCACAGTTTTCAATCCAGCATGGAGATCGACACAAGTCCGCCGGGGTGGCGATGCAGCCGTCCGGCCATGTCGAGTTCGAGAAGAACGGAGTGAACGGCCGATATCGATAAGCCGGTGTGGCGGACGATATCGTCGATTTCGACCGGCGTCGGCCCGAGTGTTTCGACGATATGGTCGCGCTCGGCGTCATCGGGCGGCGCGGCGAGCGGTCCGCTTCTTTCAACGGGCGGCGCGGCGGGGCGCGGGCGAAAGAGGTCCGGCTCGGCGAGCGGTCGCAACGCCTCAACGATATCGTCCGGTGACGCGACGATCATCGCGCCGTCTTTCAGCAGGCCGTTCGTCCCTTCGCAGCGTGGATCGAGCGGCGAGCCGGGAACGGCAAAGACAAGCCTGCCGAATTCTCCGGCCAGACGTGCTGTTATCAGCGAGCCGGATCGGGTTGCCGCCTCGACAACAACGACACCGAGTGAAATGCCTGATATCAGGCGGTTGCGGCGCGGAAAATCGCGCGCCCGAGGCTCCCAGCCGAACGGCATCTCGCTCACGGCAAGTCCGTTACCGTCCCAGATATCGTTGAGCAGGCCGATATTCTCGGGTGGATAAGGCTGGTCCAGCCCGCCCGCCATAGCGGCGATCGTGCCCGTTGAGAGGCTCGCGCGATGGGCTGCCGTATCGATGCCGCGCGCGAGCCCGGAAACCACTGCATAGCCTGCTTCACCGCAGATGCGCGCGATGATGGCGGTGAATTTCGCGCCGCTGACTGAGGCGTTGCGGGAGCCGACCATGCCGATAGCCGGCTTGGTAGCTACAGACATGTTGCCTTTGACGGCCAGCAGCGGTGGAGCGCCATCGATCTCGCGAAGGGCAGGGGGATAGTCCGGTTCACCGATGCCGACGAAGCGCGCTCCGAAACGATGCGCCGCTTCCAGTTCTCGCAATGCATCCCGTTCGTCGGCGATACGGACGCTGCGCGTCGAGCCACCGCGTTGCGAAAGCTCCGGCAGCATGGCTAGCGCAGCTTCGGCGGAACCATAGTGATTGATGAGGTCACGAAAGGTGGACGGACCGACATTGTCGGAGCGGATGAGCCTGAGCCAGGCGATCCTCTGTTTTTCGGTCAGCGCAACTCCTGTCCGTCTTGCGCTGCCAGTATCCATTATCCCTTTGCTCCGATCTTGCCTTCCGTTCCCGCAGTCAGCCGAGCAATGTTTGCCCTATGCTTATACCAGGAGATGACGGTCATCAGCGCCATGACAGCGGCGATCTTGTCGACGCCCAATATCCACAATACAACCGGGATGACAAGAGTTGCAACCAGTGCGGAAAGTGAGGAATAGCGCGTGGTAAAGGCGATCGCCAGCCAGACGATGGCGAAAATCAAAGCCATCAGCGGCGCGAGGCCGAGCAAGATGCCGAGGTAGGTGGCGACACCCTTGCCGCCCTTGAAGCCGATCCAGACCGGGAAGATGTGGCCGATGAAGGCGGCGAAGCCGGCGAGCACACCGGCATCCTCGCCGAAGAAATGCACGGCGATCAGGACGGCCGCCGTACCTTTGAAGGCATCGAGCAGTAGGGTCGCGGCTGCAAGCCCCTTGTTGCCAGTGCGCAGCACATTGGTTGCGCCGATATTGCCCGAACCAATATTGCGCACATCGCCGAGACCGGCCATTCGGGTCAGCAACAGGCCGAAGGGGATGGAGCCGAGCAGATAGCCGATGACGAGGGCGGCAAGCGCGGTCTGCAGGGTAAGCTGCCAAGTCCAGAAATCAGCCATCGCGTCTTATTCTCCGTAAACCCTGGCGCTTGCCTTAGAGACTGTGAACCAGCTTGCCGGCGACATAGGTTGCAACCGCCCGGCCGCTCATTCTCGCATCCTCGAAGGGCGTATTCTTCGAGCGCGACAAAAGCATGTCTTTTGCGACAAGCCAAGGCTCGTCGAGATCGACAAGAGCGATATCGGCCTTTGCGCCGGGCTTCAGCGTGCCGGCGGGAAGTCCGAAGATCTGCGCCGGTCGCGTGGAGAGCGCATCGACGAGCCGCATCAGGCTGACCTGACCGCTGTGATAGAGCCGGAGCGCTGCCGGAAGCAGGGTTTCCAGCCCAACCGCACCGTCTTCCGCTTCTCCGAACGGCAAGCGTTTCGTATCGACGTCCTGCGGATCATGCGAGGAGACGATGATGTCGATCGTGCCGTCCGCCAACGCCTCGATCATGCCCGTGCGGTCATCCTCGGAGCGTAGCGGCGGGTAGAGCTTGAAGAAGGTCCGGTACTCGCCGATGTCATTCTCGTTGAGGGCGAGATTGTTGATCGAGATGCCGCAGGTGACCTTGGCGCCGCGCGAGCGGGCGAGACGGATCGCCTCTGCTGATTCCGGCACCGAGATCATAGCAGCGTGGTAATGGCTGCGCGTCAGCGTCGCGATGCGAAGGTCGCGTTCCAGCGGAATCAGTTCGGCTTCTTTCGGGATGCCCGAGAGCCCGAGCCAGCTTGCCAGCAGGCCCTCATGCATGACGCCGTTGGCGCCGAGATATTTATCGCGCGTCTCGCAGGAAATGACAGCGCCGAATTCGCGCGCATAGGTCATGATGCGGCGCAGGACCTGACTGTCGTGGACGCTGGAATGGGCGTCGGTGAACACGACGGCTCCCGCTTCCCGCAGCAGGCCGATTTCCGTCATCTCCTCGCCGGCAAGCCCCTTGGTAAGGGCCGCTGCCGGATAGACATTGACGACGGCCGTGTCGCGCGCCGTCTTCCGGACGAATTCGACCAGGGCGATATCGTCGATGACCGGATCTGTGTCCGGCATCATGATGAAGGAGGTGACGCCACCGGCTGCCGCTGCACGGCTGGCGGAGGCAATTGTTTCGCGATGCTCGCCGCCGGGTTCGCCGACATGCACACGCGCGTCGACGAGGCCAGGAATGGCGATGAGGCCATTGCAATCGCGAACGGTCGCGCCTTTGGGAATGCCGTGGTTCTTCGCATCCTTGCCTGAGGCAACGATCACGCCGTCTTCGACGACGATCGTGCCGACCTCGTCGAGATCGCGCGAGGGGTCGATGATCCGGACGTTCTGGAGGACGATCGAGTTGCTCATGCGCCCACTCCCTCGGTGCGAGGTCCCTGGTTCTGTGAAACGAGCAGGGTCTCCATCACAGCCATGCGCACAGCGACGCCCATCTCGACCTGTTCGGCGATGACGCTTTGCGGGCCGTCGGCCACCTCAGAGGCGATTTCCACTCCGCGGTTCATCGGACCTGGATGCATGACGAGTGCATCCTCCTTGGCGACCTTGAGCGTCTCGGCGTCGAGGCCGTAGAAGTGATAATATTCGCGCACCGAAGGCACGAAGGCGCCCGACATGCGCTCGCGCTGCAGACGCAGCATCATGACGACGTCGGCATCCTTCAGCCCTTCTTTCATCGAATGGAAGACCTCGACGCCCATGTCGGCAATGCCGGCCGGCAGCAGCGTGGCGGGTGCGACGACACGGACGCGCGCACCCATGGCGTTGAGAAGGAGGATGTTCGAGCGGGCCACACGCGAATGCAGCACGTCGCCGCAGATGGCGACGATGATGCGCGAGAGCTTGCCCTTGGCGCGGCGGATGGTCAGTGCGTCGAGCAGGGCCTGGGTCGGATGCTCATGCTGGCCGTCGCCGGCGTTGACGACGGAGCAGGACACCTTTTGCGCCAGAAGTGCGGCGGCGCCTGCGCTGGAGTGGCGGATGACAAGCACATCAGGCCGCATCGCATTCAGCGTCATCGCCGTATCGATCAGCGTCTCGCCTTTTTTGACCGAAGAATTGCCGACCGACATGTTCATCACATCGGCGCCGAGCCGTTTGCCGGCCAGTTCGAAAGAGGATTGCGTGCGCGTCGATGCTTCGAAGAAGAGATTGATCTGCGTCAGGCCGCGAAGCGTCGACGTCTTTTTCTCGCGCTGGCGGCTGATCTTGACCGCCTCGTCGGCCTTGTCGAGAAGATAGGTGATATCCTGCTCGGTGAGGCCCTTGATGCCGATGAGGTGGCGGTGGGGAAAGAAGACCATGAACCTGCCCTCTGGATTTCGTCAGGCGGTCTATAAAGAGGGAGCGCCGATGGGGCAAGCGGCGGCGTGCGCCGAGGCTGCGTGTTCCCCATGCAATTTCGCCCGAATCCCGCTACAGGAGCTATGCCGGTGGGAGACGTAACTTCCGGTTTCCCTTTCCAACCCACTTGCTCTACAAGCGATTCATGACCCAACCGACCCGGACTGACGACCCCTTTGCCGACCTGAACCAGCCGAGCCTCTGGACCGGCATCAATGCCTATCGTTCCGATCCGCTGATCGTCGATCTCACCTCCGGCCTGCCGCGTTCGATCCGGGAAGAGCTGGAGCAGCACGGTCGTTTCGTCACTTCGCACGAGGCGCAGGAACTGGCGCGCATGGCAAACCAGGGCACGCCGCAGCTGCGCACCCATGGGCCGCGTGGCGAGCGTCTGGACGTCGTGGAATTCCATCCGGCCTGGCACGCGCTGATGCGCCGCTCCATGGCGATGGGCCTGCATTCCTCGATCTGGGATGCGCAGGCCGATCCCGAGGCGAAGGGCCAGTCCCACAAGCTGCGCGCGGCCCGTTTCTATCTGACTGCGCAGCTTGAGTGCGGTCATCTCTGCCCCCTTACGATGACCAGCGCCTCGGTCGCCGCCATGATGGCATCGCCGGCGGTGCAGAAGGATTGGGCGCCGAAGATCCTGTCGCGCAAGTACGATTCGTCCAACAAGCCCGCCATGCAGAAGAGCGCCGTCACCATCGGCATGGGCATGACGGAAAAGCAGGGCGGCACGGATGTGCGCGCCAACAAGACAAGTGCCGACAAGGTCAGCGAAGGCATCTATAGGCTTTCGGGTCACAAGTGGTTCATGTCGGCGCCGATGAGCGATGCCTTCATTATGCTCGCCCAGACCAAGGAGGGCATGGGCTGCTTCCTGGTGCCGCGGCTGCTGGAGGATGGCTCCGCCAACGGCCTGCATTTCCAGAGGCTGAAGGACAAGCTCGGCAACCGCTCGAATGCCTCGTCGGAAGTCGAGTTTACCGACACGTTCGGCTTCCTGCTCGGCGCGCCCGATGCGGGCATCCGCACGATCCTGGATATGGTGACGCTGACGCGGCTCGATTGCGCTCTGGCCTCTGCAGGTATCATGCGTGCCTCGCTCGCCGAAGCCGTGCACCATGCGCGCGGTCGCAGTGTCTTCGGTAAGATGCTGGTCAATCAGCCGATCATGACGCGCGTGCTCGCCGATATGGCACTTGATGTCGCCGCAGCAACCGCGCTCGCCTTCCGCCTGGCCGAGGCCTTCGACAAGGCAAGCGGCAGCAGCGAAGATGCCGCCTATGCGCGCGTCATGACGCCGGTTGCCAAATACTGGTGCTGCAAGATCGCGCCGGCGCTGATCTACGAAGCCATGGAGTGCATCGGCGGTAGCGGCTACATCGAGGAGCGCCCGATCGCCCGCCATTACCGTGAAGCCCCGGTCAACGCGATCTGGGAAGGCTCCGGCAATGTCATGGCGCTCGATGTCTTGCGCGTGTTGAACCGGGGCAGGGACCTGTTCGAGACTGTCTTTGCCGGTCTCTCCCGCGATCTCGGCCCCGCCGGCAAGAAGACCATCGATGTCCTGCGCGCCGCCATGGCGCTATGCGAGCAGGATGAGGGCGCTGCCCGCCTGCTGGTCGAGCAGATGGCGCTCGCGGCCGGTGCCGCCGAGCTTTATCGCCTCGGAGCCGGCAAGATCGCCGATGCCTTCATCGAGACGCGTCTCGCCGGTGGCTGGCGTGCGACCTATGGCATGCTCGATTCACGCTTCGATGCCAGCTACATTGTCGATCTGCTGTATCCGCCAGCGACATAAAACCATGCTGTCGGCTGCGTAGCCAGTATCCTTGATTGATGCGATACCAGTATTTATTATCTATTGGTATCCGTAGGAGGGCTTCATGGCTCGCAACACATCCGTTTCGCTGGGAGATCATTTCAGCGCCTTCATCGAAGCGCAGATAAAGACAGGGCGATATGGCTCTGCCAGTGATGTTGTTCGCGCAGGTTTGCGCCTGCTTGAAGAGCACGAGGCAAAGGTCAAGCATCTGCAGAGTGCGTTGATCGCCGGGGAAGAGTCCGGGGAGGTTGCTTCCTTCGATAACGCCGCATTCCTCAAGCGAATGCGCGCGACCTATGGTGAATAGGCCTCGCAAGTGCGGTCTTTCGCCGCTTGCGGTGGCGGATCTTGAAGGTATCTGGCGATATACGGTCGAGAACTGGTCTGTAAGGCAAGCTGAGATCTACCATGCTGAAATCGTTGCAGCTTTCGAGGGGTTAGCGTCCGGCGAGAAAATTGGTCGCGCGACTGACATCCGTGACGGCTATTTCAAATATGCCGTAGGCTCTCATGTGATCTACTATCTTTTACGGGATGGCGAGGTCGCGATCATTCGCATATTGCACCGGCGAATGGATGTCGGTCGGCATCTTTGAAGAGATGTCTGGCATCCGGAACGACAGTGTGATTTGGTCAATATCTCTAATCTGTGGATTCGCGCGGTTGGCGGACGTGAGCCTTGTCAGATTTATTGTTCGAGGCGACTTGGCTTGCTATTCACCGGTCGGTGACAGATTGGAGTCGAGTCGATGTCCCCAGCAAATACTGCCGTTAAAATTCCGGTAGAAATGCCAGTCGTGGAAAAGCGTGTGCGCAATCGCGCCGCGACGGAACAGGCAATCCTGGATGCCGCCAAACGGCTGCTGGCGGAGGAGGGATTCCAGAATTTCGGTATCAATGCGGTGGCCCGCGGTGCCGGCTGCGACAAGCAGCTGATCTACCGCTATTACGGCGGCTTGAATGGCCTTGTGGAGGCCATCGGCACCGATCTCGGCAGCTGGGTCACCGATCGCATTCCGGACGATACCGGCGGCATGTTCCTTTTAACCTATGGCGATCTGATGGAGCGGCTTTCGATGCTGTTTCTCGATGCTTTGCGCGCCGATCCCCTCATGCGCCGCATCGTCGCCTGGGAAGTCTCCGAGAATAGCGAGCAGGTGCGCCGCCTGTCCGAGGCTCGATCCAAGGCGCTCGCCGGCTGGATCGAGCGCATGCGCGGCTCGCTCGTGCCGCCCAAGGGCGTCGATGCTCAGGCCGTCAATGCCATGATCTTTGCGGCCATCCAGCATATCGTCCTAGCTGCGGCCGTTAGCGACCAATGCGCCGGCCTCGTCTTGAAGAACGGCAAGGATTGGGAGAAGGCGGCAACGGCCTTGAAGCGGATCGTGCGCGGCGTTTACGGCTGATGCCAGCCGTCGGGCAGGGATATCCACAGGCTCGCTTCGCCGTTAACCTTAACAAATGGTTTACATTGCGCCGCAGCGGTTAACTCGTCACTGTCGGAGAACGATTAGTTAACCATCAAGCGTGCAGCCATGGGGTTGAAACCCGCTAAATTAGTGTTTCTCGTTACCACGGTGATGTTCTTTGCCGTGCTCGCACTAGATATAACGCTGCCCGCGATGGTGTTGAGCGCCATGGCGCTGTCGAACTGGCTCGTCCTTTCGGCTGGCACGACGCAATTTCAGCGTCGAAGGGGTACCGCATGAAGTGGTTGTTGATTTGCTGGGCCGGACCGGTCTCGTTTCTCGGGGCATGGTATTATCTGTCGTACTACGACATGAGCTTCGGCATCTTCATGCTGACGCGGCAGATGCACGATCTGGTGTTCGATATCTACGGCAAGATCCTCGGTATTCCGCCGGAAACCATCCCGCCGCTGGTCGCGCGTGCGATCGCCTTCGACAGCCTGCTGGTCTTCGCAATCTACGGCTTTCGCCGCCGGGCAACTATCATCGGATGGTGGAAGCGCCGTCAGGAGGCGTCCGAATCGGGCAAGGCGGCCCTGCCGAGCGCCGATAGCCTGTCCAAGGCTCCCTGAAGAATGAAGCTTGCCGCCGCCGAGTCGATGCGCTCGGCGCGCTTGGCCCGCGAGACGTCCATTTCCAACAGCGCCCGTTCGGCCGCAACGGTCGAAAGCCGCTCGTCCCAGAAGACGAAGGGCAGAGCGGTCTTTTCCGACATGCTACGCACGAAGGCGCGTGTCGCCTGCACGCGCGGCCCGGCGGAGCCATCCATGTTCATCGGGAGTCCTATGACGAAGGCCGCCACCTTTTCCTTCTCGGCGAAGGCGAGCAATGTTTCGGCATCCTGGGTGAATTTCACGCGCTTGATGACGGGGCGAGGCGTGGCGAAACGCCGCCCGAGATCCGACATGGCCAATCCAATTGTCTTTGTGCCGAGGTCGAGACCGGCAATCGGCTGACCGGGCAGGAGCATCACGGCTAGATCTTCGATGGTCAGCGTCGTCATCAGGGTACTGCTCCTGTCAAAACAAATTGAAGTCCTAACCGCTTTTCTTTGTTGCGGTTTGAGATATCTCCTAGACACCAGCCTCACATTTCAAATCAAGTCATAAGGAGAAATCCAATGAAGATCACCTGGCTCGGCCACTCCGCTTTTCGCATCGAAACGGCGACGGCAAAAATACTGATCGATCCATTTCTGTCTTACAATTCTTCCTTTGCGGCCGCCGGTCTCAACATCAAGGACGTTGCTCAGGGCGTGACTCATATCCTGCTGACGCATGGCCATGCGGACCATGTCGGTGACACGGTTCAGATCGCCAAGGATACCGGCGCCGTCGTTCTCGCCAATGCCGATCTCGCCTCCTGGCTCGGCACCAAGGGCGTCGAGAAGCTGGAAATGGGTAATACCGGTGGCACGGTCGGCCTCGGCGGCTTCTCGGCCACCTTTACCAATGCGCTGCACTCCTCCGCCCAGATCACCGAAGACGGCGTTTCCCATGCGCTCGGCAATCCGAACGGCTTGATGCTGCATTTCGATGACGAGCCGACGCTGTTCCATATGGGTGATACGGATATCTTCTCGGATATGGCGCTGATCAATGAACTGCATCAGCCCGATATCGGCATCCTGCCGATCGGCGACCGTTTTACGATGGGCGGCGCGGTGGCAGCACTTGCCTGCCAGCGCTTCTTCAACTTCAAGACCGCCATCCCCTGCCATTATGGCACGTTCCCGATCATCGACCAGACCCCGGAAAAGTTCATCGCCGGCATGGAAGGCTCGAAGACTGCGGTTGCCGCACCGAAGGCGGGTGAGAGCATTTCTGCCTGACGATACCCGTTGCGTATGGCGGGCATGGCCTTTATAGCGTGAAGCAAATCCACTTTCGGTGGATAATCTTGCTATCCGGAGAATGCCATGTCCGTCGATCTCGCCACTGTCAAACGCGTCGCCCATCTTGCCCGCATCGCCGTCAATGAAGACGAAGCGCAGCGGATGATGGGTGAGCTTAACGGCATTCTTGGCTTCGTCGAGCAGCTCTCCGAAGTGAATGTCGATGGCGTCGAAGCCATGACCTCGGTAACCCCGATGGCGATGAAGAAGCGTACCGACGAAGTCACCGACGGCAACAAGGCTGCCGACATCGTCGCCAATGCGCCGAATACCGATCAGAATTTCTTCCTGGTGCCCAAAGTCGTCGAATAACGGTTCTTTCGAGCCTTTCCGACCCGTTGCCCAATTCCAGATCTGAAGCGAAACAAAATGAGCGAACTGACCAGCCTGACCATTGCCGAAGCCCGCGACAAGCTGCGCGCCAAGCAGATTACCGCCACCGAACTGACCGAGGCCTATATCTCGGCGATCGATGCAGCCAATGGCCAGCTCAATGCCTATATCGCTGTCACGCCCGACAAGGCGCGCGAGATGGCCAAGGCCTCGGATGCGCGTCTTGCCGCCGGCAAGGCCGGTACGCTCGAAGGCATTCCGCTTGGCATCAAGGACCTGTTCGGCACCGAGGGCATCCACACCCAGGCCTGCAGCCACATTCTTGATGGCTTCAAGCCGCGCTATGAATCGACCGTCACGCAGAACCTCTGGAACGACGGCGCCGTCATGCTCGGCAAGCTCAACATGGACGAGTTCGCCATGGGCTCCTCCAACGAGAGCTCCTATTACGGCCCGGTGATCAACCCCTGGCGTGCCGAGGGTTCGAACCAGCAGCTGGTTCCAGGCGGCTCGTCCGGCGGTTCGGCCGCAGCCGTTGCAGCGCATCTCTGCGCCGGCGCAACGGCCACGGATACGGGTGGCTCCATTCGCCAGCCGGCAGCCTTCACCGGCACCGTCGGCATCAAGCCGACCTATGGCCGCTGCTCGCGCTGGGGCATCGTCGCCTTCGCCTCGTCGCTCGACCAGGCCGGCCCGATCGCCCGCGACGTGCGCGATGCCGCCATCCTTTTGAAGTCGATGGCAAGCGTCGATGCGAAAGATACGACCTCCGTCGACCTGCCGGTGCCGGATTATGAAGCCTCGCTCGGCCAGTCGCTGAAGGGCATGAAGATCGGCATTCCGAACGAATATCGCGTCGATGGCATGCCGGAAGAGATCGAAGCGCTCTGGCAGCAGGGTATCGCCTGGCTGAAGGATGCCGGCGCCGAGATCGTCAACATCTCCCTGCCGCACACGAAATATGCGTTGCCGGCTTACTATATCGTCGCCCCTGCCGAGGCATCCTCGAACCTCGCCCGCTACGACGGCGTCCGCTACGGCCTGCGCGTCGACGGCAAGGACATCGTCGACATGTATGAAAAGACGCGCGCTGCCGGCTTCGGCCAGGAAGTGAAGCGCCGCATCATGATCGGCACCTATGTTCTGTCGGCCGGTTACTACGACGCCTATTACCTGCGCGCGCAGAAGGTCCGCACGCTGATCAAGCGCGATTTCGAGCTGGCCTTCAACGCCGGCGTCGACGCGATCCTCACTCCCGCCACGCCATCCTCGGCCTTCGGCATCGCCGACGAGGACCTGGCTTCGGATCCGGTGAAGATGTACCTGAACGATATCTTCACGGTGACGGTCAACATGGCCGGCCTGCCGGGCATCGCCGTCCCCGCCGGCCTCGACCCGAGGGGCCTGCCGCTCGGCCTGCAGCTCATCGGTAAGCCGTTCGAAGAGGAAACCCTCTTCAAAACCGCCCACGTCATCGAACAGGCCGCTGGCAAGTTCACGCCGGCGAAGTGGTGGTAAGCACCACAATGAGACGAACGGCTTGATGACCAATCCCGTCAAGCTTCGCGACATCTGACGCCGCTTATCGGAAGGGCCGTCCGGAAATCCGGGCGGCCCTTTTGCACATGCCAATATTCCGCCCGAACGCCATCACATTTTGGACCGAAATACGATCATAAATTGCAGCGAGCCGCTTGGTCTCGTCCTCTGCAACCGAATCGGAAGGTCTCTTCATGCTCAAGCAAGTCTCGGCGATCCTGCTCCTCAGCGTGTCATGCCCAGCGATCCTGCTGGCGGCCGATAATGGGGCCATTCGATCCATTACCCTGTCTTCGGGCGGTCTGGCCCAGGTGTCTCGATCGGCCGATGTCGACAGCAACGGCGTGATCCGGATCGAGGTTCCCCTTGATCAGATCGATGACATCCTGAAGAGCCTTGTGGTCAACGGGTCCGCGGGTTCAGTGGCAGGCATGACGCTGGCGGGGCCGCAGCCATTGCAGGAGACGTTCAAGGGCCTGCCGTTCAGTCTGGAAGCGCTCTCCTCGGTGCCGTCGCTTCTGACGTCGATGCAGGGCGCCAAGGTCGCGGTCACCAGCGGCGGCAAGACGATCGAAGGAAGCATTCTGGGAATCGAGCAGAGGAAGGCGGAGGAGAATACGACGGTTTATCTGCTGACCGTCATCGATAGGGATGGCGCGGTGGAGACGCTGGCGCTTGGCGAGGATGCCTCCGTCCGGTTTGATGACCCCGACGTAAGAGCAAAGCTCGCCCAGGCGACGGCAGCCATTGCCCGGGGCAAGAACGATCGCACCCGCGCGATCGATATCAAGGTGAACGGCGTGAAGGACAGCGGCGCCATCGGCCTGACCTATGTCGTGCCGTCACCGATCTGGAAAACGGCTTACAAGGTCGTGATCGACGAAAAGAACAAGGCGCGCCTGCAGGCATGGACGGTGCTGGAAAATGCCAGTGGCGAGGACTGGAAGGGCGTCAAGCTGACGCTGACCTCTGCGGAGCCGGTGACGCTGAAACAGGGTCTGCACCAGCTCTACTGGAAAGAGCGGCAGGAAGTGCCGGTCAACACGGCGTCCAACAATGTCCCTGATCCCGATAGCGGCGATCTGTCCAACAGGCAGCGTCTCGCTTCGAATGCCGAGGAGCGAGCCGCGCCCGCACCTGCCAAGGCAATGATGGGTGGCGTCAGCAGAAAGGCATACGCGGCTGACGAGCTGGAAGGTTCGGTCGCGCCGATGCAGATTGCCGCGTCCAATCCGGCCAGCGCGACCGAGAGCGATATCTCGGCCACTTTCGAGCTTCCGGGAACCTACGATCTGGCCAATGGCGATACCTTGTCGGTGCCGATCATGGATGCAGAAGTGGAGGCCGACATGGTGGATATGTATCGAGCCGGCAGCAGCCTGCGCAATCCCATCGCCGCGGTAATGCTGAAGAATGCCACCGGCGTCAGCCTGCCGGCGGGAATCCTGACGCTTTACAACGGCAAAACCGGCTATATCGGCGATTCCCAGCTATCGGCATTACCCAAGGACGACACGCGCCTCGCCAGTTTCGCGACCGATCGCAAGGTAACGATCAGCGAGCAGCAAACGCCGACGGAGGAGATCGCCTCGCTGAAGGTTGCCGACGGCGTGATGAACGCTACCGTCAAATATCGCCAGACGACGACATACACCGTATCAGGCGCGCTGGACGGCGAACGGACTGTTGTCATCGAGCACCCGATCCGGGACGGCTGGTCATTTTCTTCAGCCGAAAGCTTCGGCAAGACGGCAACGCACCAGCGGCTCAAGGCGGCGGTGCCAGCTGGGGCGGAAAAAGTACTGACGGCAGTCGACGAGCAGCTTCAGAGCAACAGCTACGCCTTGGTCGATACCGATCCGGACATGCTGCTCGGCTGGTCGGCCTCGACCCATGACAAGGAACTGACGGACAAGCTTACAAATCTCGCCGACGCTCGTAAAAGGCAGGTCGCGATCCAGAACGAACTGGCGAGCCTTGACAGTGAAATCGAGAAAACCGTCAATGAGCAGGAGCGGATAAGGCGCAATCTCGGCGCCGTGCCTGACAACAGCGATCTGAAGAAGCGCTATTTGAAGGCCTTAGCGGATAGCGAGGATCAAATTGCCGCCATGAACGAAAGGCGCGATGCAGTGCAGCAGGAAAGCGATCGCCGCGGCGACCATGTGACTGACATCATCAGGACATTTTGATCGCCACGCGCTTTCTCATTCGAGCCTTATCAATCGGTGAGAGCCGCCCATGGGGCGGCTCTCCTGTTTGCTCTATCGATTGTTCAATTGCGATCGTACGAGCCGCAATCCCTTTTCGCTGATGCGATAGGGATGGCCGTCGGTGGATTTGATGGCCTTGAGCCGTTTCAGCCGCCGGAAAAGGTCGAGGCCGAAATCGGGGTAGATCCAGCCGTCCCGCGTGAAGCAGTAGGCTGTCTCGATCTTCTTGTTGTCGCTGCGTTCGATTTCGATGCGCCCGCCCTGGGCGAGCAGGTGCAGGATGCGCTGTTCGGCGCGGGAAATGTCCATTGTTGTCAGAATCCGTATAGCGCCAAAAGGCGCACAAAAACGATCCGAAGCTTCCCTTGGGGGAAGTCGGGGCTTCGTTTTTCAGGCCCGGCACGCAAGAAGACTTGCGGGCGGGGCCTTTACCGGCACTGACAAAAGTTAGACATAAAAACTCCGTTGATGCACCTCTCTAAAACAGGTTGCGATCCACAGTCAAGCTTCAACCCTGTGGGCATTTTTGCATGCCAGTCCGCCGGTGAATCTCTCCGCTGGCAAAAGCCTTTCGCGGGTGCTTTACTGTCTCCAAATGGCGGGGGCCCGATGATCCACATTCGCAATGCCCATGAAGGCGAAACTGCGGTATTGGCGAGCATTGGCTTGCGCTCCTGGCAAAGGGCGATGGGCGCGATCGGTGGCACGGGCGAGCTGCTGGAAAGTGCAAGCGAAGCCTTTACCAATTTCATCCGCAATCTCTGGTTGACGATCACGGTGATCGAGCTGAACGGCGAGGCTGTGGGATGGGCGGCGCGCGAGGCGCTGGACGAAGCGATTTCCGATTTCTGGATCGATCCGGATTTCGTCAGACGCGGTCTCGGCTCGGCGCTTCTGGCGCGGATCGAAGCGGATGTGCACGGGCAGGGGCTGGAGAAGGTTTCGCTGCAGAGCCATGCGGCCAATACCGATGCCATCGCCTTCTTCAGGGCGCGCGGCTATGAGATCCGCTGGCTGTCGATCGTCTATTCCCCCAAGCTCGACAGCGATGTTCCCACAGTCGGGCTTTCGAAATCGCTGGTCGATGAAAGCGATGGCGCCTATGGCCCGGGCATATAGCACGCAGCCGATGCCGAAAGCCTTGCGCCGCCTCGCCAATTGCTCTACCTCACCAAAGCAGAAAACAGCATTATACAAGAGCTTCCCATGACCATTGTCGACGTCCGTACGCCAGATCCGAAACGCCTCATTCCCGGTGCCACGGGTGATTGGGAAGTCGTTATCGGGATGGAAGTCCACGCCCAGGTACTGAGCAAGTCCAAGCTCTTCTCCGGCGCCTCGACGGAGTTCGGCAATCCTCAGAATTCCAACGTGTCGCTCGTCGATGCCGCCATGCCCGGCATGCTGCCCGTCATTAACGAGGAATGCGTCAAGCAGGCCGTGCGCACCGGTCTCGGTCTGAAGGCCAAGATCAACAAGCGTTCGATCTTCGACCGCAAGAACTATTTCTATCCGGACCTGCCGCAGGGCTATCAGATCTCGCAGTTCAAGGATCCGATCGTCGGCGAGGGCAAGATCGTCATCTCGCTCGGTCCGGACCGTCAGGGCCAGTTCGAGGATATCGAGATCGGCATCGAGCGCCTGCATCTGGAACAGGATGCCGGCAAGTCGATGCACGACCAGCACGCCACCATGTCCTATGTCGATCTGAACCGCTCCGGCGTCGCGCTGATGGAAATCGTCTCCAAGCCGGATATCCGCTCCGCCGACGAGGCGAAGGCCTATATGACGAAGCTGCGCTCGATCGTGCGCTATCTCGGCACCTGCGACGGCAATATGGACGAAGGCTCCATGCGCGCCGACGTCAACGTTTCCGTTCGCCGTCCCGGCGGCGAATTCGGCACGCGCTGCGAAATCAAGAACGTCAACTCCATCCGCTTCATTGGTCAGGCGATCGAATATGAAGCACGCCGCCAGATCGGCATTTTGGAAGACGGCGGTACGATCGATCAGGAAACCCGCCTGTTCGATCCGAACAAGGGCGAGACGCGGTCTCTGCGCACGAAGGAAGATGCGCATGATTACCGCTATTTCCCCGATCCGGATCTGCTGCCGCTTGAGTTCGACGATGCCTTCGTCGCGGAGCTTGCCGAGCATCTGCCTGAGCTGCCCGACGATAAGAAGGAGCGTTTCGTCCGCGAACTCGGCCTCTCGGTCTACGACGCCTCCGTGCTCGTCTCGGAAAAGGCGATTGCCGATTATTTCGAAGCAGTTGCCGCCGGCCGCGATGGCAAGATGGCGGCAAACTGGATCATCAACGACTTGCTGGGCGCTCTGAACAGAACCGGCAAAGACATTGAAGAGACTCCGGTTTCGCCCGCCCAGCTCGGCGCGATCATCGACCTCATCAAGGCGGAAACCATCTCCGGCAAGATCGCCAAGGATCTGTTCGAAATCGTGCTCACCGAGGGCGGCGATCCCGCGGAGATTGTCGAGGCGCGCGGCATGAAGCAGGTCACCGACACCGGCGCGATCGAAAAGGCTGTCGACGAGATCATCGCCGCCAACCCGGATCAGGTTGCCAAGGTTAAGGCCAAGCCGACCCTTGCCGGCTGGTTCGTCGGCCAGGTGATGAAGTCGACCGGCGGCAAGGCCAACCCGCAGGCGGTGCAGGCGCTGGTCAAGGCCAAGCTCGGCATCGAAGAGGAATAAGCGGTGTTCTTCGTCCGCACCGCCAGCGAGCAGGACCTGGAAAAGGTCCGCGCTCTGCTCGGCGAAACCTGGCATGCGACCTATGACCGGATCTACGGGCCGGAAAAGGTCGGCGAGCTGCACGCCTCCTGGCATTCGCTTGCCTCGCTGAAGGCGCGGTTGGCGAATAAGAATTCCGAATTCCTGGTGGCCGACGACGGCAAGACGATCGGCGGCATGGGCTATGCCGCCATGTCCAAAGAGATGACGAAAACCGTCATGCTTCACATGCTCTATGTCAGTCCGGAGCATCAGCGCGAGGGTATCGGCCGCGATATTTTCGCTGAGCTGGAGACCTGCTTCCCGGATGCGGAGATCATGCGCCTTGAGGTCGATCCGCAGAACGCGCCTGCGATCGCCTTTTACCAGGCCCACGGCTTTGTCGAGGTTGGCCGCACGGAAAACTGCGGCAATGGGCAGTCGGGCATTCCGGCGCTGATATTCGAGAAGCCGCTGGCGGGCCACTGAAAGAATAGGCGAGATCATTCATGGAAGCCGGCCGCCTGCTAATCCGCGAAGCGAAAGAGTCCGACCTTCATGCCCTGATCGCGCTCTTCGCCGCCGACACCATGGGCGGTCATGGCGATACCGCCGAGCCTTCGGCCTATGACGACTATGCCAATGCTTTTCGCGTGATTGCCGCATCGTCGAACCAGACGCTTTACGCCGCTGAGTTTGCCGGCGAGGTCGTCGGCACCTTTCAGACAATTGTCGTCACCTCGCTGCACGGTCGGGGATCGTCCGTGATGATCATCGAGTCCGTCCAGACGCGTGGCGACATGCGCGGGCAGGGGATCGGGGCGGCGATGATCAACTTCTGCATCGAGGAGGCGAAACGCCGCGGCATGCGGATGGTACAGCTGACCTCGAATGCGGCTCGCAAGGATGCACATCGCTTCTATGAAAGACTCGGTTTCAAGCCGACACATCTGGGCTTCAAGATGACATTGAAATGAAGCCGTTTGCCTGCTGGAATCACTGGACAAGCAGGATCAGGGGCGGCATAAGCAAACTATCGAATTCTGGTATCGCTCGCCCCTCAGCGGGTATCGAGGAAAAGACATGTGGAATTTCATCGTACAGACCTTCACCTGGTGGAACAGTCAGACCATGGGGACGCGCTTCGCGACTTGGCGGTTTGGCAAGCGTGTCGGCGAGGATGAGTTCGGGAATGTCTATTACGAAGGCGGCACGTCCTCTTACGGCCTTCCAAAGCGCTGGGTGATCTACAAGGGCTATGCCGAAGCCTCCGCCATTCCTCCGGGCTGGCACGGCTGGATGCATCACCGCACCGACGTTCCGCCGACCAAGGAAAACTATGTCGCCAAGGACTGGCAGAAGGAGCATCGCGCCAATCCCACAGGCTCGCCGCAGGCTTACCGCCCGCCTGGCTCTCTCGCCGTTGCCGGCGAGCGTCCGCGCGTGACCGGCGACTACGACGCCTGGACCCCGGGCAGCTGAGCGCGACAGCCGGCTCGTCCTTTGGCCACAATTGGGCTTTAGGCGCGACATATGCCGGCGCGAGCTCGGCGCCTTGACCGAGACCAAGCGGAGACTGGCGGATATGATGTTTTTCACGCGGAGCGCTTCTTTGCGTGCGGTGGCTGCAGCGGGAATCACCCTCTTCGCCGGCATCATGGCAGCCCCTACTGCCGAGGCTGCCCGCATATCAAATCCAGTTGCGGTCTTCTCCGGCCTCGACAAGATCACCGGCCGCATCACCACCTTCGACGTTTATGTCAACGAAACCGTGCAGTTCGGTGCATTGCAAGTGACGCCGCGCGCCTGCTATTCACGAGACGATACCGAGCAACAGAAGGTGGACGGTTTCGTCGAGGTGGACGAGATCACTCTCGATCGCCGTATCCGCCGCATCTTCACCGGCTGGATGTTCGCCGACAGCCCCGGCCTCAACGCCGTCGAGCATCCGATCTATGACGTCTGGCTGAAAGAGTGCAAGCAGAAGTCCGACGTTCCGGCGCCGGATACTGCCGGCGCGAAGTAGTCGGTTTCGAGACATTCACAGCAGGATTATGTAGCCCGCAGAAGCCTTTCTCCTGCGGGCATAGTTTCATTCTCGCTCGGTATTTGCCGCCGCTTCACCTATCGCCAGACGATCGGCCACCTCCGACAAGTCGAGTACGATCCGCACGCCGTCTTTGATCTTGTGCCGCAACAAGTCGTTGCGGTCCGGATAGGCTTTCAATTTGCCTCCATCCCGAAAGCCCTGAAGCCGCGAGCGCGAGATTGCCAACTCCGATGCAAGCAGCCGATCAAGGCGCAGGTTTGTCGGGAATTGAGCTGATATCCCGATATCAAGCAAAGTCCAGCCGCTTGCCACACCTATAGCCTCTTTCAGGATGGAGACATCGGGCGGCTCCTCAATACGTTTGGCTTTCCGCCTCAGCCCGTCGAGATCGAATTCCTGCGCGCGTACCCAGTCCGGATCGCTGCGCTGCAGTGCCTCGAGCGTGGAAGGGGCGAGGTCGTGAACGGTCCGGCGCTCGAAGAGCGTTCGGTTCCATGTCTTGTCGCAATCGATGCACTTATAGACAAGCCAGGCATCGAGCCGCTTGCCATTGGCGTTGAGCCTGATCTTGCCGCTCGATCTGAAGGGTTTTGGAGATCCGCAGCCGCTGCAGGCGATCCATGGTTGAGGCGATGTTTTAGGCGTAAGGGTCCAACGGACCTGAAGAATATTGCACATACCGTCTTGGTCTTCCGTCTGGAAGTCCACCAAGCTGGCGGTGAGACAAGCCCGTCAGGGCGCGGTATGGCGATATTGCGGGACGGCTGAAGAGCTGAGACAGCGGTGGCTGCATTAGGCGCGTTTTGACAATGCCAAACCGGTCTCAGGCCATCACCCGATGGACATGAATATGCGTCGGACGGCATTGAACCGTCCCGATGCACTGGGTGATTTGGATGAGACCGGTATTTACGACGGCAAAGTGGAACCTCTATGCACCAACGCTCTTCGCTTGCAGAGATAGCAGACCACAATCAGGATTTGAAGTGGTAAAAAACTTCAGGCGTGGATTGCTTCAGGCGTCACTATTTCCTTTGCGGCGGAACAGACTCAGGATCTTGCGGCCGGCCGCTACGGCACCCGCCAGCACAACGATGAGGCCTTTCTTCAATGCCAGAAGGGCGACGCCAAAACTTTTGAAGAAGCCGAGAACGACTGCAAGCAGGCCAAGCTTTGCCGCAACCTTTACGCCCGCACCGGCAGCGATCATGCCCGCCATACTATAGGCGGCGATCTTGTCGCCATTGGTGAAATCGGCATAGCGCTTGCCGCTATCATATTGCACGGTGTTGATGACGTTGGGGATAGCGGCGTTGATTTCCTGCAGCTGATCCAGTCCGGCGACGAAATCGAGCTCGGTGACGCCCTCGCGTCCCAACACGCGCACGGAATAGTTCAGCGTGTGACCGGCATTGGGATCCTTGCCGAAAATCAGATCGCGCGCCCAGTGGAGGGCATGGGTCGCCTTATCGTAATGTGGCGGTTCTGCCCAGCCGACCAGTGTGATCGGGTCGAAGCCCTGCTGTTCACGTTCGGGATTCGCTTCCTTGATCGCGTCCTGGATCTTCTTCAGAAGATCGTCGTAATCTGTCGATGCTGCATCCTCATCGGAGACATAGCCGCTGCCGTCATAGTCGATGACGGAACCCCAGGAATGTGGGTCGGTCGGCGGATATTTGGCCGGGAAGATCATGCCGAGCGGATTACCCACCGAACTTTCCGGATTGCCCCAGAGCTCAACCAGCACCTTCTTCGAATCCTGCGGATTGAGATAGTAGAACTGGTCAGAGACAGTCAGTGTGGCATTGGCGGTGGGGATCTTGATCGCGCCCTGCTGGAAATCCAGCGTTTTAAGCACGGCGCCTTCGTCGCCTACCGGCGGCTCGACCCCGAACATGTCGTGGAATGATTTGGCGTTGGTCTGCGTCGCGATGGTCAGCGCGGCGAGAAATGCAATTGCAATATGATTCTTCACGATTCTACCCTCGGCTGTTGTGCCGAACTTAGGGCAATCCGTTTCGTAATCAATTCATTTCCGGCCGATTTCCACCATCGGAGAAGCTGAGATTGGGCGATTCCATCGCTTTCTCCAGCATCTTGGCATAGGCATCCTTAGGCACGTCGATGGCGCCGAATGTCTTCAGGTGCTCGGTGGTGAATTGCGTGTCGAGTAGGGTGAAGCCGCGTTCGCGCAGGCGCTCCACCAGATAGACGAGGCAGATCTTGGAGGCGTCCGTGCGACGGGAAAACATGCTTTCGCCAAAGAAGGCGGATCCCAGCGAAACGCCATAGAGCCCGCCAACCAGCCGGTCGCCGTCCCAGGCCTCCACGGAATGGGCGTGGCCGATATGATGCAGGGTGGCATAAAGCGTGCGGATCGTGTCGTTGATCCAGGTGCTGGGGCGATCGCTCGTCTCTTCAGCGCAGGCGGCGATGACCGCTTCGAAATCCGTGTCGAAGCGAATATCGAAAGGGTGTTGACGGATCTTCTTGGCGAGGCTCTTGGAGACGTGAAACGTATCCAGAGGGATGATGCCTCGCAATTCCGGCTCGACCCAGAAGATCTCCGGATCGTCTGCCGATTCAGCCATCGGAAAAAGCCCGATGGAATAGGCGCGCAGCAAAATCTCCGGGGTAATGCCGGGACGTTTGCCGCGCGCTCCGGGCACAGGCTAGGCCGATGTTTTTGCCAGGTAGTTTTCCAGCCAATGGATATCGTAATCGCCGTTGGCGATATCCTGATTGGAAACCAGATCCTGGAAGAGCGGCAGGGTGGTCTTGATGCCGTCCACAACGAATTCGTCAAGCGCACGGCGCAGGCGCATCATGCATTCGACGCGGGTGCGCCCGTGTACGATGAGCTTGCCGATCAGACTGTCGTAGTAGGGAGGGATCCTGTAGCCCTGATAGGCACCGGAATCGATACGAACGCCAAGGCCGCCGGGCGCATGGAAATGCGTGATCGTGCCGGGCGAGGGGACGAAGGTGCGGGCATCTTCGGCATTGATACGGCATTCGATGGCATGGCCTTGGAAATGCACCTCGTCCTGCGTGACCGAAAGACCGCCGCCGGAAGCGACGCGAATCTGCTCGTGCACGAGGTCGATGCCGGTGATGGCTTCCGTGACCGGATGCTCCACTTGCAGACGGGTGTTCATTTCGATGAAGTAGAACTCGCCGTTCTCATAGAGGAATTCGATGGTGCCGGCGCCGCGATACTTCAGCTTCTTCATCGCGTCGGCGCAGATCTGGCCGATCTTCATGCGCTGCTCGACGTTGAGGGCTGGGGAGTTGGCCTCTTCCCAGACCTTCTGGTGGCGGCGCTGCAGTGAGCAGTCACGTTCGCCGAGATGGATCGCATTGCCTTCGCCGTCACCGAAAACCTGGATTTCGATATGGCGCGGCTTGCCGAGATACTTTTCCATATAGACGGATTCGTTGCCGAAGGCGGCTGCCGCTTCCGTGCGTGCCGTCGACCAGGCCTCGATCAGGTCTTCTTCCGTGCGGGCGACCTTCATGCCGCGGCCGCCGCCGCCGGCAGTTGCCTTGATTAGCACCGGATAGCCGATCTCGCGCGCTGTCTTCAGCGCATCCGCCTCGGTCTTCACTTCGCCATCGGAACCGGGAACGACCGGAATGCCGAGTTGCTGCGCCGTGGTCTTGGCGGTGATCTTGTCGCCCATGATGCGGATATGTTCCGCCGTCGGACCGATGAAGGTAATGCCGTGCGCCTCGAGAATATCGGCGAACTTGGCATTTTCCGACAGGAACCCATAGCCGGGATGCACGGCGTCCGCGCCGGTGATCTCGCAGGCGGCGACGATCTGATGGATATTGAGATAGCTTTCGCGCGACGGCGGCGGGCCGATGCAAACGCTCTCATCCGCAAGCCGTACATGCATGGCATCGGCATCGGCCGTGGAGTGCACCGCAACGCTCGCAATGCCGAGCTCCTTGCAGGCGCGCAGCACGCGCAGAGCGATCTCTCCGCGATTGGCTATGAGAATCTTCGAAATCATGGGCATCGGGCCGACCTTACTCGATGACGACCAGGGCTTCGCCGTACTCGACCGGACGGCCGTCCTGAACGAGAATTTCAGTCACCGTGCCGGATTTCGGAGCGGGGATCTGGTTCATCGTCTTCATTGCTTCGATGATCAGCAGCGTCTGACCTTCCTTGACGGATGCGCCGACCTGGATGAAGGCAGCCGAGCCCGGAGCCGGCGCCAGATAGGCTGTGCCGACCATCGGCGCGCTGACGACATTGTCGGGGTTGCGGGTCTTGCCGGCGGGAGCGGCGGCGGCCGGCGCTGCTGCCGCGGCAGCAGGAGCGGCGTAAGCGGCCGGGGCGGCAATCGGCGCCTGAACATACTGCGTCGTGCCGGCGCGCGACACGCGGATGCGCAAATCTTCCTGCTCGACTTCGATCTCGGTGAGATCCGTGTCGTTGAGAATATTGGCGAGATCGCGAATCAGCGCCTGGTCGATACCCGATTTCTTTTCAGCCATTGGATTTCTTGCCCTGTATTTTTGTTATTGGGTGATGGATTTCAGCGCTTGAAGCGCCAGGATGTAGCTATGAGGTCCGAAACCGCAGATCATGCCCTTTGCTGCGGGCGCGATCATCGATTTGTGCCGGAATTCTTCGCGTGCGTGGATATTGGAGATATGTACCTCCACGACGGGAATGGAAATGGCGCGGATCGCGTCATGCAGCGCGATGGACGTATGACCGTAGGCACCGGGATTGATCGCGACACCGGCGGCCTTGTCACCGGCTTCGTGCATCCAGTCGACCAGCACACCTTCGTGATTGCTCTGGCGGAAATCGACGATGAAGCCCAGGCTTTCACCTGCGGCCTTGCAGTCGGCTTCGATATCCTTGAGCGTCTTGCCGCCATAGATGCCCGGCTCGCGCTTGCCGAGAGCGTTCAAATTGGGTCCGTTCAGGACGAAAATAGTTTGCGCCATTAGAGGTTCCGTCAAAGTGCAGCGCAACCTATAGACTCCCAAGGCTCTGTAGGAAAGCCCTGGCACGAAGGTTGCGTGCCTCTAGGTGTGGAAACGCCGCGATTTTGGCATTTTTGCGCCATGCTGCGTCGCGGCGCCGTTCCGAAGCTCTTAAAAAAGCGAATAGGCCACTTACTTATCCGCTTTTGAGAGTAGGCTTTTGCGCCGTTCAGCAGCTCGTCTTGCCGCAGCTGCGAACGTTGGCAATCTTTTCCTTGATAGCATCGAGGCCGATCGCGCCCGAAACCATCTCGTTGCCGATGACATAGGCCGGCGTGCCCGTCACGTTGAGATCGGAGGCAATCTGATAGGTCGCCTTGATCATGTCAGTGTTCGGCGCTTTTGCCATTTCGGCGCGGATGGCCGCTTCGCTGACACCGAGCGAGGTGGCGACATCGATGGCGGTGTCTTCGGAGGCGCGGCCGTCGCTGCCCAGCAGCTTGTGATGGAACTCGGCATATTTTTCCGGCGCGAGCAGGCGGAACGCGCTGGAGACCCGGGAAGCGGCAAC
The DNA here is from genome assembly GCF_027109195.1 of Rhizobium sp. AG207R. Lineage (NCBI taxonomy): Bacteria > Pseudomonadati > Pseudomonadota > Alphaproteobacteria > Hyphomicrobiales > Rhizobiaceae > Rhizobium > Rhizobium sp. AG207R. The sequence continues at coordinate 85,098 of NZ_JAEPVT010000012.1, read as the reverse complement.
TGAATCCTGACCGAGGATCGGGAATTCCTTCAGCACGAAACGAACATTCTTGTCCTGCTGCAGAAGTTTGTCCATATCGCCGAGCGCATGGCGGCAATAGGTGCAGTTATAGTCGAAGAACTCGACGACGGTGATATCGCCCTTCGGATTGCCGATGGCCACGTCATCCTTGGAGTTGAAGATCGCATCCTTGTTCTGGGTGATCACCTGGGCCGACTGCGCAATGCGGGCTTCATCCTGTTTCTTTTCGAGTGCGGCCTGTGCATCCAGCAATACCTCCGGGTGCTCGACGAGATATTCCTTGATGAAATCCCCGATTTCCTTCTTCTGCTGGTCGTCCAGCGCGGCGGCCGGCTGGATCGTGGCGAAGGACGCTGTCAGGGCAATCGCCGAAACCGTCAGCAGGCTTTTGAGAGAAAAGGTCATGGGGTCCTCGTTTGGATCTGGGCGGAGACGTCATTCTCGGATGCGCAATAACATCGTCGGGTTAACATCCGCAAATAAGCATCGACAATTTACGGTGCGTCCTTACTTCCAGAAACAGGAATTTTCACGACAAAGCCGCAATCGCAGGATTGTGAACGCGCCGATATTGCGGCAAATGTCGCTTGCCAATCCGATCCGAGAGAGAATTGACCTTGTTTTCCCTATCCAAGCGCAGCGATGTTGAACCCTTTCATGCCATGGATGTGCTGGCGGAAGCGACACGGCGTCGCCAGGCAGGACATTCCGTCATTTCCATGGCGGTTGGACAGCCCTCGCATCCCGCGCCCCAAGCGGCGTTGGAGGCGGCGCGCGTAGCTCTTGGCCATGGCCGGATCGGTTATACGGATGCGCTCGGCACTCTAGCCCTGCGGCAGGCGCTTTCCGCCCATTACCAGGTACGCCACGACCTCAGCATCGATCCGAAGCGCATTGCGATCACGACCGGATCGTCGGCGGGCTTTAATCTTGCCTTTCTGACTCTGTTCGATGCCGGCGATAGCGTTGCCATCGCACGGCCGGGCTATCCGGCCTATCGCAATATCCTCGCCGCACTCGGTCTCGATGTCGTCGAGGTGCCGGTCACAGAGGAGACGGAGTTTACGTTAACGCCCGAGAGCCTCGAGGCAGTGCAGGCGGCAAGCGGCAAGCGCCTGAAGGGCGTGCTGCTAGCAAGCCCCGCCAATCCCACAGGCACGGTGACGGGCAGGGCGGCCTTGAAGGCGCTGGCTGATTATTGCGCGGATCGTTCCATCGCCTTCATCTCCGACGAGATCTACCACGGGCTGACTTTCGTCGGTGAGGAGACGAGTGCGCTGGAGCTGACGGACGAGGCGATTGTCATCAATTCCTTCTCGAAATATTACTGCATGACCGGCTGGCGTATTGGCTGGATGGTCTTACCGGAACGGCTCGTTCGTCCCGTCGAGCGCGTGGCCCAGAGCCTTTACATTTCCGCGCCGGAACTGTCGCAGATTGCCGCCGAAGCGGCACTCGACGCAGGCGCGGAACTGGATGTCTATCGCGAGAGCTACGGCCGCAACCGCGATTTCCTCACGCGTCGGCTGCCGGAAATCGGCTTCCGTATTGCCTCGCCGATGGATGGCGCTTTCTACGCCTATGTCGATGTCAGCGGCTTCACGAACGACAGCATGGTCTTTGCGCAAAGGATGCTGGCCGAAATCAACGTCGCCGCCACGCCCGGCCTCGATTTCGATCCTGTGGAAGGACATCGCGCGATGCGTTTCTCCTATGCCGGCTCGAATGCCGAGATCGAGGAAGCCATCGAACGTATGGCCGCTTGGCTGAAATAGAATCCGCAATCAATAGCTTATGCGAGCTTGCGAAAGTGCTTTCGCAAGTCGAAGGGCTGTTTGCGTAAAGTGCATGATGGTCTCCGGGACCCGTTTCCCTCGCCTTGGACCTTCAATTTGTTTCATGTCGCTATTGCAAAACCGTGGCGCTTCACGCCGTGTTCCCAGGCATGACAAGCGAATATATCGGCTGCCAGAAATGAAAAAACCGGCCACGCTGCCGCGGCCGGGTTTCTATCTCATCATTGCGGTCGATCTTCTTAGAAGAAGCCGCGGCGTTGCCACCAGCCGGCTTTCTTCGGCTTGGTCGGCTCTCCGTCGCTCTCGCTACCTTCGTTAGCGCGGGTGGATTTCACCACCGGAGCAGAGGAGGAAACGTTGGATTCGCGGTTGGCGCGGGCCGGTTTGGCTGCATCCTCAGACGCTTCGGGCGCCGCCGTGTCTGCCGAATTGTCCATAACTTCGGCGATCTCGGCAACAGCCTCGATTTCGACATCCGCTGTGGGCGCTTCCTCGACAGCGGGCGTTTCGACCGGCGATGCCTCGACAGCCTTCGCCTTGCGGCGACCGCGGCCCTTGGCAGGCTTGACGTCTTCGGTAACGACGGCTGCCGTTTCGACCGCTGCCATGGCGGGCTGCGCCTCGACGGCGGCTTCGCCTTCGGCAACCGCGATCTCGGCCACCGTTACGGTTGCGTCGCCACCCTCTTCTGCATCGTTCTCATCAACTTCGCCGGAACCGACTTCCTCGCCTGCTGCAGCCTGTTCGTTGCCTTCGTTTTCACGATTGCGTCGGCCACCACGCTTGCCGCGACGACGGCGCTTGCGCTTCTGCTGTGTGTCATCGTCACTGCCGGTGGATGCGGTGTTTTCCGCACCAACATCAGCTTCGTCGTCGTCACCTTCTTCGCCGTCCGCATCCTCAGCGACACTGGCCGCTGAGCCTGCCTCGGAAGCCTGAGCGGCTTGGGTATCGTTGCCACGGCCGCGGCGCCGGCGGCGACGCTTGCGCTTGCGGTTGCCGTCATTGCCTTCGGAGCGAGCCGATGGCTGCTGCTCGGTGCTCGCAGCTTTTTCTTCCAGCTCTTCGTCTTCCTCCTCGTCCGTTTCGATGACGATATCGTCGTCATCGTCGTCCGGGATGGCTGCGAAGTTGAACAGGCTTTCGATCTTCACCGGATTGGCGACCGGCTCACCGCGGTCGATCGCGAAATGCTGTGTGCCGACGGCATTGTCGGCATCGATGACGATCGCGACGCCGAAGCGGCTTTCATAGTCGATGATCGTCTGCCGCTTGTGGTTGAGCAGATAGAGCGCAATGTCCGGCGTCGTGCGCACGGTGATGTCGTGCGTCGTGTTCTTGAGCAGATATTCCTCGATGCCGCGCAGGACATGCAGGGCAACGGAAGACTGCGAGCGCACGTGACCGGTGCCGCCGCAATGCGAGCAGATCTGCGTCGTGCTTTCCAGAACCGAGGCCCGGATGCGCTGGCGCGACATTTCCAGAAGACCGAAATGCGAGATGCGGCCGACCTGAATGCGGGCGCGATCGTTCTTCAGGCATTCCTTCAGCTTCTTCTCGACCGCGCGGTTGTTGCGCTTCTCTTCCATGTCGATGAAGTCGATGACGATCAGGCCGGCAAGGTCGCGCAGGCGCAGCTGGCGCGCGATTTCCTCGGCGGCTTCAAGGTTCGTCTGGAGCGCGGTGTCCTCGATCGAATGTTCCCTGGTCGAACGGCCGGAGTTGACGTCGATCGAGACCAGCGCCTCCGTCTGGTTCATGATCAGATAGCCGCCAGAACGCAATGTCACCTGCGGCTGCAGCATGCGGTCCAGTTGTGCCTCGATGCCGGAGCGCGAGAAGATCGGATGGATGTCGCGATAGGGCTGAACCACCTTGGCGTGGCTCGGCATCAGCATCTTCATGAAGTCTTTCGCTTCACGATAGCCTTCTTCGCCGGCAACGATGATCTCGCCGATATCCTTGTTGTAGAGGTCGCGGATCGAGCGCTTGATCAGGCTGCCTTCTTCGTAGACGAGGCACGGCGCAGTCGAAGCCAGCGTCAGCGTGCGGACGTTTTCCCAAAGGCGCATCAGATATTCGAAATCGCGCTTGACCTCGACCTTGGTGCGGTTGGCACCGGCAGTACGCAGGATGACGCCCATGCCCTGCGGCACTTCGAGCATCTTGGCGATTTCCTTCAGGCGCTTGCGGTCCTGCGGATTGGTGATCTTGCGGGAGATACCGCCGCCGCGTGCCGTGTTCGGCATAAGAACCGAATAACGGCCTGCGAGCGAGAGATAGGTGGTCAGCGCCGCACCCTTGTTGCCGCGCTCTTCCTTGGCCACCTGCACCAGCAGGATCTGGCGGCGCTTGATGACTTCCTGGATGCGGTATTGCTTGCGCGGCTTGCGCTGGGCGCGATCGGGAACTTCTTCCATCGCGTCTTCGGCGCCGACGGATTCGATCACTTCCTCTTCGTGGTCATGATCGTCATCATCATCGTCGTCATCGTGGCGGCGCTTGGAGGTCGTGACGTCTTCTGAGATAGAATCGGTTTCGACCATTGCAGCCATTTCGCCGGACGGTCCTTCCTCTTCCTCGCTCGGCGCATCGACGGCAGCCGTTGCTTCGGGAGCTGGCGTCTCTTCGGCGGGCGCGTCCGCTACTGCCTTCTTGCGGCTGCGGCGCGGCTTTGCCTTCTTGGCCGGAGCTGCTTCTTCGGCGGCCGCGGCTGCCTCTGCGGCAGGGGCCTCTTCGCCGATCGCAGCCGGCACCTCGGCTTCTTCGCCTTCCTTCGCCACGATGCCGATATCGGGCTGTTCCTGCTGCGAAAGATCGAGCGCTGTCTCGACATGCTCGACATCATCGTCGCGGCGATGCTCCTCGGCCTCGGCCTTCAGCAGCGCCTGACGATCGGCGAGCGGGATCTGGTAGTAATCGGGATGGATTTCGGCAAAGGCCAGAAAGCCGTGCCGGTTGCCGCCGTAGTCAACGAAGGCGGCCTGAAGCGAAGGTTCTACCCGCGTTACTTTTGCAAGATAGATGTTGCCGCGAATTTGCTTCTTGTGCTGTGACTCGAAGTCAAACTCTTCTATGCGGTTCCCGCGAACGACAACGACGCGCGTCTCTTCCTCGTGAGACGCATCGATAAGCATTTTGTCTGCCATGAAAGCTGTGCTCCTCGGCGCAGACAACCGGATGGGGGCCTGCCTGTCGCTGGGACAGGCCGGATATGATCCGCAATTGTTGCACCGGATAATGAAAGTCGCGATTGGTTCGGCGATGACAGCATCCAGACGGCAGCCGGGGCATCATTTCCCTGGGGTCTGTTCACTTTCTGAAAAAGCTGCTGCGGTAACATCCGTAACCAAGCGAGATCGACTATGCCTTAGACCCAAAAGGGTCCGATGAATGTGCTCTCTAAAGAGCGTTTGGTGGCTCTCCACCGATGAATTTCCCGTTTGAAGCCGGAAATTCAGATATCCACTGTTTCGAGCAAAAGTACTGCAGACGGCGGATGAATGCCGCTTATTGGCGCCTGGTACTCGAGGCGGCTGCCTTTGCGACGACTCTATCCCGTCAACACTTCTACCCTAATATGCGTTGTATGTTTTATCTGTCACAATAGCAAGGGAAAAGCCAAGTATGCCATAATATTGATGGATTCGTCGGATGATGAGGACGCGGGAGGGTGTCTGGTCGATTCGTCTCCCGGCGCATCATCGATGCGGCCATCAGGTCAAACCTGGTTCCCGTTATTGGGACTTCAAAAACAACGTCGAAACCAATATGGGGCGCGTTGGTCACTTGGTAAAGGGATTGCGGCATGTGGCGGAGAGTGGCGTGAGGGCTTTGCGATTTGCGACAGCGGCCTTCGCTCTGGTGATTCTGGGTTCGGTTTCGACATTTGCGCCCGCCGCGGCGGCGGATGATTCCGTGCTCGCCTATGGTGCCCGCATTGCCGGTGATGATGCCCGCACACGTATCGTCATCGACATGGACCGCGCTCCCACCTTCACGGTTCATTATCTTGACAATCCCGTCCGCATCGTCGTCGATCTTCCGGCGACCGCATTCGGCTTTCCGACCGCCAATCTCAAGCCGACCGGCCTCTTCAAGGATATTCGCTACGGCACGATGGATGCGGACAGCGCCCGCATCGTGCTGACGGCAAAGAAACCAGTAAAGCTGGTCACGGCCAAGGTTCAGGCTGATGAAAGCGGCAAGGGGCAGCGCCTCGTGCTGGATGCCGAGATGCTGCCGGCGGAACAATTCGCAGAACTGGTGAAGAAGCAGAACTGGACGAGCGACGATACCGCCAAGGATGTCGGTCCGGTCGAGCCGGCGCAGAGGGCCGATCCGAATGTGTTCCTCGTTGCCGTCGATGCCGGTCATGGTGGTATCGACGCAGGCGCAACCGGTACGGATGGCGTCACGCAGGAAAAGGATATCACGCTCGCATTTGCGAAGATGTTTGCCGACAAGCTGAACGCGCAGCCTGGGATCAAGGCCTTCCTGACGCGCGACAAGGATCAGTATCTATCCCTGTCCGAACGCGTGACGATCGCCCGCCAGAATCGCGCCTCGCTCTTCATCTCGCTGCATGCCGATACGCTGAAGCAGAAGGATATTCGCGGCGCGACCGTCTATACCATCTCGGACAAGGCGTCCGATCGGCTCGCCAGCGAAGTAGCCGATCGTGAAAACAATTCCGATCAGATCGCCGGCGCCGAGGCTCAGACGCAGCCGGCCGCCGTCAACGACATTCTGATGGATCTGACGCGCCGCGAGACACAGGCCTTCTCCATTTCACTGGCGCAGGACGTATTGTCCTCGTTCAACGGTCAGATCGCCATGATCAACAATCCGCATCGCCATGCCGGCTTCCAGGTTCTGACGGCGCCGGACGTGCCCTCGATCCTGCTTGAACTCGGCTTTCTCTCCAACAAGGAGGACGAAAAGCTGTTGCTCGATGCCGACTGGCGGCAGAAGGTCGCCGACCGGCTGACGGAAGCGGTGAAGCAGTATCGCGTATCGATTATCGCAAATGGCGGCTGACGGCTCCGAAGGGGCGATCTGCCGTGGCTTCCATGTAACAGCGATGTACTTTAGAACTGGATGAAATTGGAATGCTGGCGTCGGGCCCTATTTTGCTCACATTCCCGCCGTTACAGCGAAGTATCATTTGCTCGCGTATGAAGCACGGCTTTGTCCCATTGCCGTCTTGCATTCACGCCGCGAGCGTGCAAAACGCCCGTGATTATGCGATGATCTCGCGCACGTGCAGCATGAAGAACAAGCACCGGTAGTATCAGATGATCAGACTGATTGGATATTTCTTTGGCCTGGGCTGCCTCCTGTTTCTGGGTGCTGCGGCTGCGGCGGCCATCTATCTGAGCGTGGTCTCGAAGGAACTGCCCGATTATGAGGTGCTTGCCAAATACGCGCCGCCGGTAACGACCCGCATTCACGCCGGCAACGGCGCGCTGATGAAGGAATATTCGCGCGAGAACCGGCTTTTCGTGCCGATCCAGGCCATTCCCGATCGCGTCAAGGCGGCCTTCCTTTCGGCCGAAGACAAGAATTTCTACAACCATCCCGGCGTCGATGTCGGCGGCCTTATCCGCGCCGTGGCCGTGAATCTGCAGAATATTGGGTCCGGCCGCCGCTTCGTCGGTGCGTCCACCATCACGCAGCAGGTTGCCAAGAACTTCCTGCTGTCCGCCGACCAGACGTTTGACCGTAAGATCAAGGAAGCGATTCTCTCCTTCCGCATCGAGCAGGCCTACAGCAAGGACAAGATCCTCGAGCTCTACCTGAACGAGATCTATTTCGGCCTCAATTCCTACGGTATCGCTGGTGCCGCGCTCACCTATTTCGACAAATCGGTCAACGAGCTGACCATCGCTGAATCGGCCTATCTGGCCTCGCTTCCGAAAGGCCCGTCAAACTACAATCCGTTCCGCCGTGCCGAAGCAGCGCTCACCCGCCGCAACTGGGTGATCGACCGCATGGTCGAGAATGGCTATGTCAGCCAGAGCGACGGCGAAGAAGCGAAGAAGCAGCCGCTCGGCGTCGTGCCACCAAAGAGCGGCCCTTCGCTGTTTGCATCCGACTATTTTGCCGAGGAAGTTCGCCGCCAGCTGATCGACCAATATGGCGAAAAGACCCTATACGAAGGTGGCCTTTCCGTTCGCACGTCCCTCGACCCGCAGATGCAGCTCGAAGCCCGCAAGGCGCTGCAGGATGGTCTGGTCGATTATGACGAGCGCCGCGGCTATCGCGGCCCAATCAAGCAGATTGCCACTTCGCAGGATTGGGGTGCGGAGCTCGCCAAGGTTCCAAGCCTGAGCGATGTGCCGGAATGGCAGGTCGCCGTCGTTCTTTCCGTATCGGATCAGGGTGTCGATATCGGGCTGCAGCCGCGCGTCGATGCCGCAGGCAAGGTATCGACGGAGCGGACGCGCGGTACGATCGCTCCCGCCGACATGCGCTGGGCCTATCGCTCGGCCGGCGGCAAATCGGTCAAATCGCCAAGCGGCGTTTTGAGCCCCGGCGACGTAATTTACGTGCAGAAGAGCGGCAATGCCGATTCGAGCAGCTATCGCCTGCGTCAGCCGCCGAAGGTGCAGGGCGGTCTTGTTGCCATGGACCCGCATACCGGCCGCGTGCTCGCCATGGTCGGCGGCTTCTCCTATGCGCAATCGGAATTCAATCGCGCCACGCAGGCTAAGCGCCAGCCGGGTTCGTCCTTCAAGCCCTTCGTCTACGCGGCCGCCATGGACAACGGCTATACGCCGGCCTCCGTCATTCTGGACGATCCGCTGCAGATCACGCTCAGCAATGGCGATGTCTGGAAGCCGACGAATTACGAAGGCGAGGGCGGTGGCGTCCATACGCTTCGTTTCGCGATCGAACATTCGCGCAACCTGATGACGGTGCGTCTCGCTTCCGACATGGGCATGCCGCTGGTTGCCGAATATGCCGAGCGCTTCGGCATCTACGATCATATGAACCCGGTACTGGCCATGTCGCTCGGCGCCGGCGAAACGACGGTGCTGCGCATGGTTTCGGCCTATTCGGTCATCGCCAACGGCGGAAAGCAGATCAAGCCGACGCTCATCGACCGTATTCAGGACCGCTACGGCAAGACCATCTTCAGGCATGAGGAACGCGTCTGCGACAATTGCAACGTCAGCGCCTGGCAGAATCAGGACGAGCCGGTCATCGCCGACAATCGCGAACAGGTGCTCGATCCGATGACGGCCTATCAGGTCACGTCGATGATGCAAGGCGTCATCATCCGTGGTACGGCGGCCGGCAAGATCAAGCTCAACACTGACGTCGCCGGCAAGACCGGCACCACCAACGATGAGAAGGATGCCTGGTTCGTCGGCTACACGCCGAGCCTCGTCGCCGGCCTTTATATCGGCTACGACACGCCGGCCACGCTCGGCCGCGGCGGCACGGGTGGGGCGCTTGCCGCTCCGATCTTCAACGAATTCATGCAGGCCGCCACGAAGGATGAGGCGCCGGAGAAGTTCCAGGTTCCGGCCGGCATGACGATGGTTGCGGTCAACCGCGCGACCGGCATGGCCGCGCAGCCCGGCGAGCCGAATGCCATCATGGAAGCCTTCAAGCCCGGCACCGGCCCAGCCACCAGCCTGCAGGTCATTGGCGGCGGCGATGCGGCGGCTCAGGTGGCGCCCGAGGAAATCCTCAGGACCTCGCCGCAGGCGAACCAGGCGGTCACCTCCGGATCCGGCGGTCTCTTCTGATCCGATCCTATTTGTCTGATCGACATGCCGCGGGGCTTTACACCAGCGGCATGTATATCTATGTCACCAGCACTCTTTGAATTGGATGACCGCTTGTCTTGAGCGGTGAACTGAAGAAGTGGGATTATGCGAGCCGAAATCGAGAAAGTAGTTGATGAAACCAAGCAGGCTATCACCCTGCTGAGGAGGCATCTTTGACTGGGACCAGGCGATAAGACGACTGGACTGGTTGAATAATAAGTCAGAGGATCCGACCCTCTGGAACGATGCTGCCGAGGCGCAGAAGCTGATGCGCGAGCGCCAGCAGCTTGACGATGGCATCAGCGGCGTGCGCGCGCTGGAACAGCAGCTTGCCGACAATGTCGAGCTGATCGAGCTTGGCGAACAAGAAGGTGACGCTGATGTCGTTCGCGAGGCTGAAGAAGCGCTCAAGGGCTTGAAGGCGGAGGCCGCACGCCGGCAGGTGGAAGCCATGCTTTCGGGCGAGGCCGACGGCAACGATACCTACCTCGAAGTCCACTCCGGCGCCGGCGGCACCGAGAGCCAGGACTGGGCGAACATGCTTCTGCGCATGTACACCCGCTGGGCCGAGCGCCAGCGCTTTAAGGTGGAGCTGCTGGAAGTCCATGACGGCGAAGAAGCCGGCATCAAGTCCGCAACTCTGCTCGTCAAGGGCCACAATGCCTATGGCTGGCTGAAGACCGAATCGGGCGTGCATCGTCTCGTGCGCATTTCGCCCTACGACAGCAATGCGCGTCGTCACACCTCATTCTCGTCGATCTGGGTCTACCCGGTCGTCGACGATTCGATCCAGATCGAGATCAACGAAAGCGATTGCCGTATCGATACCTATCGCTCGTCAGGCGCCGGCGGCCAGCACGTCAACACGACCGATTCGGCCGTCCGCATCACGCATATCCCGACGGGGATCGTCGTGCAGTGCCAGCAGGAGCGTTCGCAGCACAAGAACCGCGCCAAGGCGTGGGACATGCTGCGCGCCCGTATGTACGAGGCCGAATTAATGAAGCGGGAAGAGGCCGCCAATGCCGAAGCCGCCTCCAAGACGGACATTGGCTGGGGTCACCAGATCCGCTCCTATGTCCTGCAGCCTTACCAGTTGGTGAAGGATCTGCGCACCGGCGTTTCCAGCACGGCGCCGAGCGACGTTCTGGACGGTGATCTCAACGAGTTCATGGAAGCAGCCCTTGCGCATCGCATCAGCGGTGCTGCCGATGCCGTCATCGACGACGTCGAATAAGGTCGCATTCGTTCACGCATGAAAAAAGCCCCGTCTCCGGGGCTTTTTTCATGGTACATCCTGCCTGGCTGCCTCTGCCCTCCTGGGCTTGGCGCAGATGTCTCGCTCAGTCCGAGAATTGTTCCGCCAGGATCCTATCGGACCAAGACCTGTCCGGATCGGACAGAATGCGGGCCGTCGTATCTTCGCTCTGGCGGATCTGAATGCCGAGGACCGACTTGACTTCGGTATTGTCAGCGGCGGCGTTGACCGGACGCTTCTCCGCTTCGAGCACGGTGATGTCGACCGTCACCTTGTTCGGAAGCAGCGCGCCGCGCCAGCGGCGGGGACGGAAAGCGCTGACGGGCGTCATGGCAAGCAGCGGCGCTTCCAGCGGCAAGATGGGGCCGTGCGCGGAAAGATTGTAAGCGGTGGAGCCAGCCGGCGTCGTCACCATCAGCCCGTCGCAGATCAGTTCCGGCAGGCGGACCCGCCCATCGATCTCCACCTTTAGCTTTGCCGTCTGATAGGACTGACGAAACAGTGAGACTTCATTGATGGCGAGCGCGACACAGGAGCTGCCATCTGCATTGCGCGTCGTCATCTGCAGGGGGTGAAATGCGTTTTCGACAGCTGCTTCGATGCGCTCGGCCAAGCCATCCGTGCGGTAGTCGTTCATCAGGAAGCCGATGGAGCCGCGATTCATGCCATAGACGCGTTTGCCGGTGTTCATCGTCTTATGCAGCGTCTGCAGCATGAAGCCATCGCCGCCGAGAGCCACGACAATATCCGCATTTTCCTGCGGTGCCTGGCCGTAGAGGCGAATAAGCTCCTCCTGCGCCGCTTGGGCCTCTGGCGCGGTGGAGGCGAGAAAACAAACGGATTGAAGATTGCGCGGCATGCAATGTCCTCTGAATAGCGATTCTTCGTAATGTTATTCCCCTGCCGCGACAAGACGTTTCGCTCGAACTGGTGAATCGGTCGATCCCCAGCTTTAACGTGGATCGGCCGATTTTCCCTTTACAGGATTTCAAAGTCTGTTATTTGGCATGCCCATACGCCCTTGTAGCTCAGTTGGTAGAGCACCTGATTTGTAATCAGGGGGTCGCGGGTTCGAACCCTGCCGGGGGCACCATTTTTTCCTGAATATCGTCGATCGTTTCATCTCCGGTATGGAAAACCGGCGGCAACGACATAATATCTCTTTGCTAACGGGCTCCGAACGCTCGTCACAGTCATCCATCCCATATTCGTGTGCCTGGAACCATATGCCGAGCAAGCCCAAGAAGCCTAAACTCGAACACTCCGAGCTTTCGGGTGAATTCACCGACGATGGCGTGACTGTCCTGGTCGATATCTTTCGCCCGGCCGGCACCAATGCCGACTGGCGGATGGAGGTCATCACGCCGGAGGAAGACCTGATCGAATGGGAAGAGCCCTTCGCGACCGACCGCGAGGCATTCGACGAGTTCCTGGCGACGATTGCGCGCGACGGTATCCGGTCGTTCTTCGACGAAGCGGACCCTATGGTTCACTGAACCTACCGATAGGTCCTGGCGAGCGCATCAAATCGTCCCCCGATTCTTCATGCATCCATTCGCCTGCCTGCTCGGGATTGTAGACGCATTTACAACGTCGGAAATCGGCATACACTTCATCCATCTGTGGTGGGGAGGATACGTTTATGCGCGAGATATCGCGGCATGTCGTCTTGGGATTGCCGCTTGTCATGATCACGGCGTTCACAGGCGCATCAGCGTTGGCTGGTGAAAACTGCTACTGTAAAAATGCGGATGGAAAGCAGCATGCAGTCGGCGAGGTCGCCTGTATGACCGTCGGAGGGCGGAGCTACCTCGCGCAATGCGAGATGAACCTCAATGTCACCTCCTGGGCGAAGCTGCAGGATGGCTGCCCCGTTACCGAGAGGGTGCTTTGGCGCCAATCGGTCTGGCACCCGGCGCCGATGATCGTACGATGAGCATTACGCGCTTGATTTGGCGCTCGCGGTGAGCGTGCTTAGATATGCTTCAGCCGGCTTATTTGCGGACCAGCAGCAGCGGCTCGCCTTCCTCTTCCTCGGACTTCTGAAAACTGCCGTCGGGCTTCATATCAAAAGAGAGCGAGGAGCCATCGCTGCCCAGCATGACAAGTCCGAACCCTTCTGTCGCCCAAAGGGAAAGCTTGAGGTCGCCGACTTCGCCGGCGCAGTTGCCGTTCGATGACATCTTGGCCGTGCCGTCCTGATCCTTTTCGGTGGTGAGCGTGATATCGCAGACGGGCTTGCCGTCCGGCGTCTGGATGCGCCAGGCGCCGGCAAGGCTTTCGGTGGTCGGCACGTGATCGACATCGCCGAGCGCCGGCAGCAGCCACATCCGATCGCCGCCTTCGCTTTCCCATGGCGAGCCTTCCTCCTGCTGGAAGCGCATGAGGGACCTGCCTCCACCATCCGCGATCGCCAGCGACCCGTCATCGGTGAAATTCCAGATCTTGGCTGCGGCGAGCGTGGGAAGTGGCGTCGCGCAGGCGTCCGCCCCCGTAACCTCGTAGCCGCCAGACACGGTATTCGTGCCGAAGGTAAGGCGGCAGCCCTTGGCGCCGTTTTCCGGCGCAACCAGCCAGACGCCGGCTTGCGCCTGGATCATTTCGTCATCGGCGGCGCGTGCCGGCTGGATCATTGTCAAGGCAAGGGCGGCGGCAATCGCCGCAGGACCAAAAAGACGGATCAAAGCAATTCTCCCAACGTGCTGCGGCCGCCAAAGGCGCCACTATGATTTGAGATAGGACCGCGTCGCATATAGCGCGATCGCGGCTGCATTCGAGACATTCAGCGACTTGATGGCGCCTGGCATATCGAGCCGAGCGAGCGCATTCACCGTTTCCCGCGTTTTCTGGCGCAGGCCCTTGCCCTCGGAGCCGAGCACGAGGGCGATCTTGTCGCCGCTAAAGGTGCCTTCCAACGGAGCCGGACCTTCCGAATCGAGCCCGATGGTCGTGAAGCCGAGACGATGCAGTTCTTCGAGCGCATCGGCGAGATTGGTGATCTGTATATAAGGTATGAGTTCCAGCGCGCCCGAGGCCGATTTTGCCATTACACCTGATTCGGTCGGGCTGTGGCGCTGCGTGGTGATCACCGCACCCGCATCGAAAGCGACGGCTGAACGCATGATCGCGCCGACATTGTGCGGGTCCGTCACCTGATCGAGGACGAGGAGCAACGGGCTATCCTTCAACGCCTCGAGCCGGCGCACGGGCAGGGGGCGCGTTTCCAGCATGACGCCCTGATGGATCGCCTCGGGGCCAAGCACCTTGTCGATATCCTGCGGCGAGACGATCTCGACTGGGATGCCGAGTTGATCGGCCGGGCCGACTTCCAGCCGTACCAGCGCATTCTGGGTGGCCGACAGCTTGACGTTCTTGCGCTGTGGGTTGGTCAGCGCCGCGCGAACCGTATGCAGGCCATAGAGAAAGACCTGGTCGGGCGCGAGCGCCGGCGGCTTCCAATCGTCAGCGCCGGCCTTCTTGCGCTTCTGCGGCGTCGGCGTCGGTATCTCGCCACGCTCGCGCTTAGCATCGCGATGCGCGCGGCGCAGCGTTGCATAATGAGTGTCCTTGGCCGAGCGATCGCCGGCGGTGCTGTCTTGGCCCTGACGGCCGGATGATTTGTCTTTGCTCATGCGGCTTTATAACCAGCGCCTTCCTGAGCGCCTAGCCTCTTTCAGTGCCGGGCTTTTCCCACAGGCTGAAATTTTTTCGTCATTTTTGGCAATTCCTTGTGTTGACAGACGGAAATCGTCCGGTCATATACGCGGCGCAGATGACGGCGGCGACGCCAACGTCTAGCAAGCTTGGTCGCAAGATCCAGTCGGAAAACTGGAGGGATGCCCGAGTGGTTAAAGGGGACGGACTGTAAATCCGTTGGCTCAGCCTACGTTGGTTCAAATCCAACTCCCTCCACCATTCCGAGCCGGATCTTGGCCATCCCGCGGGTATAGCTCAATGGTAGAGCAGCAGCCTTCCAAGCTGAATACGCGGGTTCGATTCCCGCTACCCGCTCCAAGATTTTCAAATCGTTGCTTGCTGATTGTCTCCCCTCGAGGTTGAGCGAGCCTGTTGTTTGCCTCCCGGTTACCCCTCGTGCAAACGCGCCTTTCATTTCCATACTCGCTCTGGTGCAGTCTTTGCATATTTGACATGAAGGGTTGCTTATATTCGCGCGAGCGATACATATTGCTCGGGCAACCGAAACGGGAGAGCGAAAATGGGTATCTTCGACAAGATCAAGGGTGCAATCTGGGGTGAGGCGGAGGCTGCAGAGGCTGCTCCTGCACCGACGACGACAACTGCAACTGACAATCCGGCGCCTGCGCCGACGCCGGCTCCTTCAGCGACGACGGCAGCAACGTCGCCGGCGACCAGTGCTCCGGCCGCTCCAGTGGATATCGCCTCGATCCTCGATGCCGCCGTCAAGAAGAGCGGACAGAAGCTGGACTGGAAACATTCCATCGTCGACCTGATGAAGGCACTCGGCATGGATGCGAGCCTTTCCGAGCGCAAGGAATTGGCGCAGGAGCTTGGCTATACCGGCGATACGGGTGATTCCGCCAAGATGAACATGTTCCTCCACAAGGCTCTTCTGAAGAAGCTCGCGGACAATGGCGGCAAGGTACCGGCCGATCTTCTCGATTGATTGTCTTTAGTCCGGCGGTTGGCAATGCGCTCGCCGCCGGATAGCATGCCAAATCAACCATGATTGCGTCCGATAGTTGCGCGCTCCCGCCGATGGGCGAGGGCGCGTTTTGCTGTGCAGTGGCCAGATCTCCGAGGCTCTAAGGCGGAACATCTGGAATTCCTCCCCAGCGTTCCTATCTAAGCGCTTGAACCGGCAAATGCTTTTACATCTTTCCGGATCGGCCGGCGAACCTTGCGCGGCGAAGGAATGCCGAGCGCTGCGGATCATCCGCCATCGGCCGGACTTTGCCGGGAATAGGGCCTGCAATTAAGTCTTGCGCAAACGCAACGAAAGCCTTAAACGGCGGCACTAAACCGGTTCGCCGGGGTCACTCATTACGTTCACAGGAAGCATTCAAATGGCAAAGAGTAAGTTTGAGCGCAATAAGCCGCACGTTAACATCGGGACGATCGGTCACGTTGACCACGGCAAGACGTCGTTGACGGCAGCGATCACGAAGTACTTCGGCGAGTTCAAGGCGTATGACCAAATCGACGCGGCTCCGGAAGAGAAGGCTCGTGGCATCACGATCTCGACGGCCCACGTTGAATACGAGACGCCGAACCGTCACTATGCGCACGTTGACTGCCCCGGCCACGCCGACTACGTGAAGAACATGATCACGGGTGCCGCCCAGATGGACGGCGCGATCCTGGTTTGCTCTGCTGCTGACGGCCCGATGCCGCAGACGCGCGAGCACATCCTGCTCGCCCGCCAGGTTGGCGTTCCGGCGATCGTCGTGTTCCTGAACAAGGTCGACCAGGTTGACGACGCCGAACTTCTTGAGCTCGTCGAGCTCGAAGTTCGCGAACTTCTGTCGTCCTACGACTTCCCGGGCGACGACATCCCGGTTGTCAAGGGTTCGGCGCTTGCTGCTCTTGAAGATTCGGACAAGAAGATCGGCGAAGACGCGATCCGCGAGCTGATGGCTCAGGTTGACGCCTACATCCCGACGCCTGAGCGTCCGATCGACCAGCCATTCCTGATGCCGATCGAAGACGTGTTCTCGATCTCGGGCCGTGGTACGGTTGTGACGGGCCGCGTCGAGCGTGGCGTGATCAAGGTTGGCGAAGAAGTCGAGATCGTTGGCATTCGTCCGACGTCGAAGACGACGGTTACCGGCGTTGAAATGTTCCGCAAGCTGCTCGACCAGGGTCAGGCCGGCGACAACATCGGTGCGCTGATCCGTGGTGTGAACCGTGACGGCGTCGAGCGTGGTCAGATCCTGTGCAAGCCGGGTTCTGTCAAGCCGCACAAGAAGTTCAAGGCCGAAGCCTACATCCTGACGAAGGAAGAAGGCGGCCGTCATACGCCGTTCTTCACGAACTACCGTCCGCAGTTCTACTTCCGTACGACTGACGTGACCGGCATCGTGACGCTTCCGGAAGGCACGGAAATGGTTATGCCGGGCGACAACGTCACGGTTGACGTCGAGCTGATCGTTCCGATCGCGATGGAAGAAAAGCTTCGCTTCGCGATCCGCGAAGGCGGCCGTACCGTCGGCGCAGGCATCGTCGCCTCCATCGTCGAGTAATCCCAGGATTATTCCTTTATTAAGAAGGCCCCGCTGGAAACAGCGGGGCCTTTTTGCATTGGGAGATGGTGCATGAGCCTGATCATTCTGACCGGCGCCTCCGGTTCGGGAAAGACTGCTATCGCGCAGGCAATAGCCAGGGACCACGCGCGAAGGTTAGCCGTCTATCATTTCGACAGCATCGGCGTACCGTCGCTTGATGCTATGGTCAGGGATCATGGTTCGCCCGAGGCCTGGCAGCGCGACAAGACCATCGAATGGCTGGAACGGCTTGTGCCGCAAGCGCAGAAGGGCAGGGGCGTTCTTTTCGAGGGGCAGATGCGCCCATCCTTCGTTATCGAAGCTGCAGCGGCTGCCAGGGCCGATGACTATCGCCTCATATTGATCGATTGCGATGATGCAACGAGGACACATCGCTTGTCCGCTGAGAGAGGCCAGCCGGAACTTGCCGATGCGAACATGATGAATTGGGCCGCTTATCTGCGCCGCGAGGCCCAAGCATCCGGTCTTGAGATTCTCGATACGAGCCATCTTTCGCTCAGGCAGAGTGTGGATAATGTGCTGAGGCACCTGCTCGATTAGTCGGAGGATATTGTCACCCGCCGGCGATATTTTTCGTTGATCCGAAATTCGGCCTTCGCGCGGCGCACGATATCGGCAACGAAATCGCTTTTGCCGCCGGTGTAGTGGTCCCAGTCGTCATTGGCCTCGTCAGCCAGACGCCGTTTCAAAGTCGCATAATCGGCCGCACGTTCGGGATGGGTGCGCAAATAATCGCGAAACAGAAGGCGCTCCCGATGGGCCTCGTTATCAGGCAGACAAAGATA
This sequence comes from Rhizobium sp. AG207R, assembly GCF_027109195.1. Lineage (NCBI taxonomy): Bacteria > Pseudomonadati > Pseudomonadota > Alphaproteobacteria > Hyphomicrobiales > Rhizobiaceae > Rhizobium > Rhizobium sp. AG207R. The sequence continues at coordinate 67,194 of NZ_JAEPVT010000012.1, read as the reverse complement.
AAGTCGCGTGCCGTAAGGCATCTCATCCCTAGTGAAAGCCCATCGGCCGGCTCTGAGAAGATCGCCATGAAAGCGATATCCGTCTTCTTTCAAACGCTCCGTCGCGTCGAGTCTGTCCTCTTCCGAGAAAAGGACCGCATCGATATCGAGTTTCGGTTTGGCGCATAGTCCGGCGATGGCAGTACTGCCGATATGATGGAACGTGGCGGGATGGCCAAGCAGCAGGCCAATTGCCCTGCTTTTGTCTTCGAAGAGAAAGGGCCATTGCGGATCATATTCGACAAGCGTGATCGGCCGCATCCCACTCATCTCCTTTCGTCGTTTTCGCCACGCGGCATATGCTTTACCGAGTCGTCCCGTTTATTTTGCGAGGAAAGCGTCAGCTCACCAAGCCGTGTCTTGCGAAACGGAGGCAAGGGCCTATTTATCGCTCGATTTTATCTGGAGGAGATTTCATGAAGAAACGTATTTTGTTCACGGGCGGCAGCGGCAAGGCTGGACGTCACGCGGTTCCTTGGCTGGTCAATGCCGGCTATGAGGTCCACAATGTCGATCTCGTGCCGCTGAACAGCCCCGGCGTCACCAACTTGCAGGCCGATGTCACCGATGCGGGACAGGTCTATAATGTCCTGACGATGCATCGTGATTTTCCCGATCTCGATCAGGGCAAGGGTGTGCAGCCTTTCGATGCCGTCGTGCATTTCGCCGCCATTCCGCGCATCCTGATCAAGCCGGACAACGAGACCTTCCGCATCAATACGATGAGCACCTACAATGTCATCGAGGCGGCCGCGAAGCTCGGCGTGAAGAAGATCATTATCGCCTCCAGCGAGACGACCTATGGCGTCTGTTTCGCCGAAGGCCATCGCGACTTCCATCAGTTCCCGCTGGAGGAGGATTATGATGTCAATCCGATGGATTCCTATGGTCTGTCCAAGGTCGTAAACGAGAAGACGGCTCGGGCTTTCGCCGAGCGTTTCGGCATCGACATCTACGCGCTGCGCATCGGCAACGTCATCGAGCCGCACGAATATGAGCGCTTCCCCGAGTTTTTCGCCAATAGCGAAATCCGCAAGCGCATTGCCTGGAGCTATATCGACGCCCGTGACCTCGGCCAGATCGTCCATCTCTGCATCGAGAAGAACGGCCTCGGTTTCCAGGTGTTCAACGCCGCCAACGACACGGTTTCGGCCAATACGCCATCGCGCGAGCTCGCCGCAAAGCACTATCCCAACGTTCCCTTCACGCGCGAGATCGGCGAATATGAGGGCCTCCTGTCCAACCGCAAGATCCGCGAGGTTCTGGGCTTCAAGGAAGAGCACGACTGGCGCAAATATGTGAAGGTCTGAGGGCGCGCAGCCCATGCGATCGGCCGGGCGTTTTGTGTTGGCGCCCGGCAAAGGCATCGATCTAGGGGAGGGTGCCTCTCCATTTGTTACGCAACAAAACCAAAAATGCTTCCCCAAACACTCGACAAATACAGCCGTTTATTTAAGTAGGGTTGCGTTCGCGAAGCATCTCCTAGAGATTGCAGCGCATGGTTCGGTATATCCGCGCGCCTGTTTCGAACCAGCGCCCTCCGGCTGATGGGCCTTGAGGGTGAGCAGCGTGCGATTTGCGTCGCGACGAAAGATAATAGCCGGCTGGCCTGCAGGCGCTTAGCCGTTTCGGAGGTATCATGAAGGATAATGTTGCACGTATTTTCGTCGGGTTCGATTCCAAGGAGGTCGTGGCCTATCACGTCCTGACCCAGAGCATCATCGAGCGCTCGTCTATTCCGGTGGTCTTCTCGCCGATCGTGCTCAACAATCTCGAGGGCATCTTCACCCGCGAGCGCAATCCGCTGCAGTCGACAGAATTTTCCTTCTCGCGCTTTCTCGTGCCTTACCTCAGCGATTACCAGGGCTGGAGCATCTTCATGGACTGCGACATGCTCGCCCGCGCCGATATCGCCGAGCTTTGGGCGCTGCGTGACGATCGTTATGCCGCCATGTGCGTCAAGCACGACTACCAGCCAAAGATCGAAACCAAGTTCCTCGGCCAGACGCAGACGAAGTATGAAAAGAAGAACTGGTCCAGCATGATCCTGTTCAACAACGCCAAGTGCACGGCGTTGACGAAGGATTTCGTCAATACGGCGACGGGCCTTCAGCTTCATCAGTTCAAGTGGCTGGAGAACGACGATCAGATCGGTGAGGTGCCGGTCGTCTGGAACTATCTCGTCAATGAATACGACTATCGCGAAGATGCCAAGCTCGTGCACTTCACCGATGGCGGCCCGTATTTCGACGAATACCGCAACGACGACTACGCCGAAGAATGGTTCGCCATGCGCGACCGCATGCTGCACGTCCAGCAGAAGTGAGCGATTTGGATCATAAGACGACCGGAAATATTGAGGTCGGCATACCGGCCGCGGGTTCCGCGGCTGGTTTGAGCAGCACCGACGAATGGCGGACCATATTGATGGGGTTTTCCCATATCGTCCTGGTCGCCAATAGCGATGCGGTCGATATCTCAAGCCTGCAGGCGCAGTTTCCTGAGACTGCGCTCTTCGTCTTCTTCAACAAGGTCTACAAGGTTCTGGATCGCCCGTTCCATGGGCATTCACTGCTGATCTCTCGTGGCCAGCCGCGTGGCGCCAACATCGTCTATCGCGGCGAAGTGGGCGAGGTGGTCAAGTTCTTTCCGAAGGAATATTTCCTCGGCATCATGAATATCCGCCTCGGTGCGGAAGAGAAGCTCAATCCCGCCGCCGATTTTCAGGGGGCGCCGACTGGCCATCTCGATCTCGTCGGCTTCTGCTCCGATTTCTATACGGAGGGCAAGACGCCGACGAGCGGCTTTGCCATGGCTCTGTGGCTCAGCGATCTGAAATTGCCCGGCAAGATCGTACTTGCCGGCTTCTCGGCCCGGCGCAGTCAGAAGTGGAGGGTGGTTTCCGCCCACGATTGGAGTTTCGAGCAGACCTTCCTGCGCTTGTTTGCCCGGCTGGGAAAGATCACCATCCATGGTGGGGTTGCACTGAACCCCTATATCAGCCTTGCTCAGCGCTTCACGGAGGTGCCTCCGGACGAGATTGCCTTGGCCGCCGCCGAGGTTTTGTCTGAGCGGCTCGGAAATACCGACGCCGAAATAGACAAGCTGATCTCCCTGACCAATGTGATTCGCTCTGCGGATAATTTTATGCGTCGCCTCAGGCCGAAATTTCTCAAGCGCAAGCCGAAAGGTTCTCCCGGAGAGCAATGAGGGCGAGGGGGCATCCTTTCTGCAGCATTTGCCGCGGCTTTGCACGTCCGGCAGATCTGTCCGATTGGGCATGTCCTATGTGAAGTCGCGGGTTCGATTGGGAAAAAGCAAAAAACGCTCTTGCCAATCGTTTCGTCCCGCCTTAAAGGGAGCGCCATGTCTTCGAACTGCTCGGGCGGTCCACCGCCTGGAGCGAATATTCGAAGGAAGAAGGGGTATAGCTCAGTTGGTAGAGCGGCGGTCTCCAAAACCGCAGGTCGTAGGTTCGAGCCCTGCTGCCCCTGCCATTTTCCTTGATTTGACTGGCGCGTCGTTTCGCAGCTTCTTGGGTTGAGGGTCATGCCGGTTTGTCGGCAAATTTTAGAAAACACCGTATTGCCTCTTGTTAAATCGGGAATCGGTGTTTATGTAGGGTTTAACAGACACGCGGTGCGTGGGGCTGATATGTTCAGCTTTACGCGCCGTAATTGCGTGGGCAGTCAATGGCATCCAAAACGAATCCACTAGCGTTTCTGCGGCAGGTGCGCTCCGAGACGTCGAAAATCACTTGGCCCTCGCGTCGCGAGACGATGATCTCGACGGTGATGGTGCTCGTCATGGTCGTTTTCGCCTCGCTGTTTTTCTTTGCTGCCGACCAGCTCATTGGCTGGATTCTCAGCTACGTGCTGAATACCGGCAACTGATATCGGGTGGAGATGAACATGGCGGCACGTTGGTACATCGTCCACGCTTATTCTAATTTCGAAAAGAAAGTGGCTGAATCCATCGAGGAGAAGGCCAGGCAGAAGGGTCTCGAGCATCTGTTCGAGAAGATCCTTGTGCCGACCGAAAAGGTTGTTGAGGTTCGTCGCGGCCGCAAGGTCGACAGCGAGCGCAAGTTCTTCCCGGGTTACGTGCTCGTGCGCGCCAACCTGACGGATGAGGCTTACCACCTGATCAAGAATACGCCGAAGGTCACTGGCTTCCTCGGCTCCGACAATAAGCCCGTTCCGATTCCGGATTATGAAGCCGAGCGCATTCTCGGTCAGGTCCAGGAAGGCGTCGAGCGGCCGAAGGCTTCTGTATCCTTCGAGATTGGCGAGCAGGTCCGCGTATCCGACGGTCCGTTCGCATCGTTCAACGGCACGGTTCAGGATGTGGACGAAGAGCGTTCGCGCCTGAAGGTGGAAGTGTCGATTTTCGGCCGCGCTACGCCGGTCGAGCTGGAATACAGCCAGGTCGAGAAGGTCTGATTGTGATTTCTACGAAAGGTTGGCCTGGCGGCTGGCCTTTTGTTCGAGTTTGGATATAAGCAAATGCTTGCTTATGTCTCGCGGCCAAGCCGCAATCCGCGTGGAAGGGTAGGGTCTTAGCCGGGCCTGGCGATCCGCACCACGCAACCGCAGCCGCCGGAGCGATCCGGCATAGTAGGCCGGGCAACCGGTCATGTAGAAAGGCAGAGAGAAATGGCTAAGAAAGTTGCAGGCCAGCTCAAGCTGCAGGTCAAGGCCGGCTCGGCGAATCCGTCGCCGCCGATCGGTCCTGCGCTTGGTCAGCGTGGCATTAACATCATGGAATTCTGCAAGGCGTTCAATGCCGCCACGCAGGAAATGGAAAAGGGTATGCCGATCCCGGTCGTCATCACCTACTACCAGGACAAGTCCTTCACCTTCGTCATGAAGCAGCCGCCGGTCAGCTACTTCCTGAAGAAGGAAGCGAAGATCCAGTCCGGCTCGAAGACCCCTGGCAAGGGTGCCAAGGCTGGCACCCTGACCAAGGCTCAGGTCAAGGCGATCGCCGAAGCCAAGATGAAGGATCTGAACGCCGCCGATATCGAAGGCGCAATGGCCATGATCGAGGGCTCTGCCCGCGCCATGGGCCTGGAAGTGGTAGGTTAAGACCATGGTAGCAAAGCGTATTCAGAAGATTCGTGAAGGCGTTGATCCGACCAAGCTCTATGCTCTGGATCTGGCCATCAACATGGTCAAGGAACGTGCCGTCGCCAAGTTCGACGAAACCGTCGAAATCTCGATGAACCTTGGTGTTGATCCGCGTCACGCCGACCAGATGGTTCGCGGCGTCGTCAACCTGCCGAACGGCACCGGCCGTACGGTTCGCGTTGCCGTCTTCGCTCGTGGCGCCAAGGCTGACGAAGCCAAGGCTGCCGGCGCTGACGTCGTCGGTGCGGAAGACCTGGTCGAAATCGTTCAGGGCGGCAAGATCGATTTCGATCGCTGCATCGCCACCCCGGACATGATGCCGCTCGTCGGCCGTCTCGGTAAGGTTCTCGGCCCGCGCGGCATGATGCCGAACCCGAAGGTCGGTACGGTTACGATGGACGTCAAGGGTGCTGTTGAAGCTTCCAAGGGCGGCGCTGTCGAGTTCCGCGTCGAGAAGGCTGGTATCGTCCATGCCGGTATCGGCAAGGCTTCCTTCGACGCCAAGGCTCTGGAAGAAAACATCCGCGCTTTCGCCGACGCCGTCATCAAGGCTAAGCCGGCTGGCGCCAAGGGCAACTACGTCAAGCGCGTAGCGATCTCCTCGACCATGGGGCCGGGCGTCAAGATCGAGCCGTCGACGGTTACGGCGCCGAGCGCCTAATGATTATGCCGGGCTTTGTGCCCGGCATTTAAGAATTCCCGGCCTTTCGGGGCCGGGATTTCCGGAGAAATCCGGAATTCCTGTCCGAGATTGCAGGTGGTTATCCCTTAATCACTCAAGCCTGCATGAGACGGGTAAGACCCGAATTTTGAAGAAGCTTCGCTTCGATGAACTCGGTTCGAGCCTTGGATGCCTTGTGCCTTGGAGCCGTCAGGCTCGAGCGCGAGGGGACAGGATCCTCAAGCGTCGCTTGGGATCTCATTGATCCCAGGAGGCAAAAGGCAACCCGGCAGGCCCGCTAACCCGGTCCTGTCAACTGGAGAAAAGCAGTGGAAAGAGCGGAAAAACGCGAATTCGTCACGGAACTGAACGAAGTCTTCAAGGCTTCGGGCTCGGTTGTCGTGGCCCACTATGCTGGTGCTACAGTCGCTCAGATGAACGATTTTCGTTCCAAGATGCGCGCTGCTGGCGGCACCGTCAAAGTCGCGAAGAACCGCCTGGCCAAAATTGCTCTTCAGGGCACGGATGCGGAAGGGATTTCCAATCTCTTCACCGGTCAGACGCTGATCGCATACAGCAATGACCCGATTACCGCTCCGAAGGTCGTCGTGGATTTCGCCAAGACCAACGATAAGATCGTTGTTCTGGGCGGCGCCATGGGAACAACAACGCTCAACGCCGAAGGTGTCAAGTCGCTCGCGACCCTGCCTTCGCTGGACGAGCTGCGCGCGAAGCTGCTGGGCATGATCCAGACTCCGGCTACCCGCATCGCAGGTGTTGTTGCAGCGCCGGCAAGCCAGCTTGCTCGCGTGTTCTCGGCCTACGCCAAGAAGGACGAAGCCGCGTAAGGCGGTTTTTCGCTGTTCATAACCAACCAGTTCGAACCGAACAAAAGGAACTACTAAAATGGCTGATCTCGCAAAGATCGTTGAAGACCTCTCCTCGCTGACCGTTCTCGAAGCCGCAGAACTGTCGAAGCTTCTCGAAGAAAAGTGGGGCGTTTCCGCCGCTGCTCCGGTAGCTGTTGCTGCCGTTGCTGGTGGTGCTGGCGGCGCTGCTGCAGCTGCTGAAGAAGAAAAGACCGAGTTCGACGTCATCCTCGCTGATGCCGGCGCGAACAAGATCAACGTCATCAAGGAAGTCCGCGGCATCACCGGCCTCGGCCTCAAGGAAGCCAAGGACCTCGTTGAAGCCGCTCCGAAGGCTGTCAAGGAAGGCGTTTCCAAGGCTGAAGCCGCTGACATCAAGAAGAAGCTCGAAGACGCCGGCGCTAAGGTCGACGTTAAGTAAGCTTGAAACTGCTTTGGGAGGTGGCTTTTTGCTACCTCCCATTTGCCGTTTTTCTGAACGAATTACCCAAAAGCCGCGGGCAAAACGGCTTTTGGGTAATGGGTTCTTCAAGAGGATGGTCTCAAACCGAACCGCGACGCAATCCGGCTGAGCGGTTTTCGGTTAGATAGACGAGATTGAACTACTCATTGATTGATGGGGTCGCCTGGCCAGCGGTTCCCATCCGTTGCAGGCCCGGGTGCAGGATTTTAAAGGAGCGACGATGGCTCAGACCCTTTCGTTCAACGGTCGCAGGCGCGTACGCAAGTTTTTTGGTAAGATTCCCGAAGTCGCAGAGATGCCGAACCTCATCGAGGTTCAAAAGGCATCCTACGATCAGTTTCTCATGGTCGAAGAACCGAAGGGCGGCCGCCCGGACGAAGGTCTTCAGGCTGTCTTCAAGTCGGTTTTCCCGATCACCGATTTCTCCGGCGCTTCCATGCTGGAGTTCGTTTCCTATGAGTTCGAACCGCCGAAGTTCGACGTCGATGAGTGCCGCCAGCGCGACCTGACCTACGCCGCGCCGCTGAAGGTGACCCTCCGTCTGATCGTGTTCGATATCGACGAGGATACGGGCGCGAAGTCCATCAAGGACATCAAGGAACAGAGCGTCTACATGGGCGACATGCCGCTCATGACGAACAACGGTACGTTCATCGTGAACGGCACCGAGCGCGTGATCGTGTCGCAGATGCACCGTTCGCCGGGCGTCTTCTTCGATCACGACAAGGGCAAGAGCCATTCTTCCGGCAAGCTGCTCTTCGCCGCTCGCGTCATCCCGTATCGCGGCTCCTGGCTCGATATCGAATTCGACGCCAAGGACATCGTCTACGCCCGTATCGACCGCCGCCGCAAGATTCCGGTGACGTCGCTGCTGATGGCGCTCGGCATGGATGGCGAAGACATCCTGTCGACCTTCTACACGAAGTCGCTCTATCAGCGCGACGGCGATGGCTGGCGCATTCCCTTCAAGCCGGAAACTCTGAAGGGCGCCAAGACCGTTGCCGACATGATCGACGCCGACACCGGCGAAGTCGTTGTCGAAGGCGGCAAGAAGCTCACGCCGCGCCTGCTGCGTCAGCTGCAGGACAAGGGCCTGAAGGCTCTGAAGGCGACCGACGAAGAGCTGTATGGCCTCTTCCTGGCAGAAGACATCGTCAACTTCCAGACCGGTGAGATTTATCTCGAAGCCGGCGACGAAATCGACGAGAAGACACTGCCGGTTATCCTGAACGCGGGCTTCGACGAGATCCCGGTTCTCGGCATCGACCACATCAATGTCGGCGCCTACATCCGCAACACGCTCGCAGCAGACAAGAACGAGAACCGCCAGGACGCTCTGTTCGACATCTATCGCGTCATGCGTCCGGGTGAGCCGCCGACCATGGAATCGGCCGAAGCCATGTTCAACTCGCTGTTCTTCGATGCGGAGCGCTACGATCTCTCCGCCGTCGGCCGCGTGAAGATGAACATGCGCCTCGACCTCGACGTCGAAGACACCGTCCGCATCCTGCGCAAGGACGACATCCTGGCCGTGGTCAAGATGCTCGTCGAGCTGCGCGACGGCAAGGGCGAGATCGACGATATCGACAACCTCGGCAACCGCCGCGTCCGTTCGGTCGGCGAGCTGATGGAAAATCAGTATCGTCTGGGTCTTCTGCGCATGGAACGTGCGATCAAGGAACGCATGTCCTCGATCGAAATCGACACGGTCATGCCGCAGGATCTGATCAACGCAAAGCCGGCTGCCGCCGCTGTCCGCGAATTCTTCGGCTCTTCGCAGCTGTCGCAGTTCATGGACCAGGTGAACCCGCTTTCGGAAATCACCCACAAGCGCCGTCTTTCGGCTCTCGGCCCAGGCGGTCTGACCCGCGAGCGTGCCGGCTTCGAAGTCCGCGACGTTCATCCGACGCACTACGGTCGTATTTGCCCGATCGAAACGCCGGAAGGTCCGAACATCGGCCTCATCAACTCGCTGGCGACCTTTGCCCGCGTCAACAAGTACGGCTTCATCGAAAGCCCTTATCGCCGCATCATCGACGGTAAGGTGACCAACGACGTGCTCTACCTCTCCGCTATGGAAGAGGCGAAGTACTACGTTGCTCAGGCCAACGCCGAGCTCGACGCCGACGGCTCCTTCATCGAGGAATTCGTCGTTTGCCGCCATGCCGGCGAAGTCATGCTCGCTCCGCGCGACAACATCAACCTGATGGACGTGTCGCCGAAGCAGCTGGTTTCGGTCGCTGCCGCTCTGATCCCGTTCCTGGAAAACGACGACGCCAACCGCGCTCTCATGGGCTCGAACATGCAGCGTCAGGCCGTGCCGCTTCTGCGTGCCGAAGCCCCGTTCGTCGGTACCGGCATGGAGCCGGTCGTGGCGCGTGACTCCGGTGCTGCTATCGGCGCCCGCCGCGGCGGCGTGGTCGACCAGGTCGACGCAACACGTATCGTTATCCGCGCCACCGAAGACCTCGATCCGTCGAAGTCCGGCGTCGATATCTACCGCCTGATGAAGTTTCAACGTTCGAACCAGAACACCTGTGTCAACCAGCGTCCGCTGGTGACAGTCGGTGACGTGGTCAACAAGGGCGACATCCTGGCGGACGGTCCGTCGACCGATCTCGGCGATCTGGCCCTCGGCCGCAACGTGCTCGTCGCGTTCATGCCGTGGAACGGCTACAACTACGAAGACTCGATCCTGCTCTCCGAGCGTATCGTTGCCGACGACGTGTTCACCTCCATTCACATCGAAGAGTTCGAAGTGATGGCGCGCGACACCAAGCTCGGTCCGGAAGAAATCACCCGTGATATTCCGAACGTTTCGGAAGAAGCGCTGAAGAACCTGGACGAAGCCGGCATCGTTTACATCGGCGCCGAAGTTCAGCCGGGCGATATCCTCGTCGGCAAGATCACGCCGAAGGGCGAAAGCCCGATGACGCCAGAAGAAAAGCTCCTGCGCGCCATCTTCGGCGAAAAGGCATCGGACGTTCGCGATACGTCCATGCGCATGCCGCCCGGCACCTACGGTACGGTCGTCGAAGTTCGCGTTTTCAACCGTCACGGCGTCGAAAAGGACGAACGTGCCATGGCGATCGAGCGCGAAGAGATCGAACGCCTTGCCAAGGACCGTGACGACGAACAGGCGATCCTCGATCGTAACGTTTACGGCCGTCTGGTCGAGATGCTGCGTGGTCAGGTTGCTCTTGCTGGTCCGAAGGGCTTCAAGAAGGGCACGGAACTATCGAACGCCGTCGTTTCCGAGTATCCGCGTTCGCAGTGGTGGATGTTCGCCGTCGAGGACGAAAAGGTCCAGAGCGAGCTCGAAGCCCTGCGTGGCCAGTACGACGAATCCAAGTCGCGCCTCGAACAGCGCTTCATGGACAAGGTCGAGAAGGTCCAGCGTGGCGACGAAATGCCTCCGGGCGTCATGAAGATGGTCAAGGTCTTCGTTGCCGTGAAGCGCAAGATCCAGCCGGGTGACAAGATGGCAGGCCGTCACGGGAACAAGGGCGTGGTCTCACGCATTGTTCCGGTCGAGGACATGCCGTTCCTGGAAGACGGTACGCATGTCGATATCGTGCTGAACCCGCTCGGCGTGCCCTCGCGCATGAACGTCGGTCAGATTCTCGAAACGCACCTGGGCTGGGCTTGCGCCGGCATGGGGCGTCAGATCGGCGAACTGATCGAAGCCTACAAGGCAAGCGGCAACATCGAGCCTCTGCGCAAGACGATCGACCTGGTCGTTGGCGATGGCCCGAAGAGCGACGACGTTCACGAGTACGACGATGCATCGGTTCTGCGTCTGGCCGACCAGTGGAAGCGTGGCGTGTCCATCGCGACCCCGGTCTTCGACGGTGCTGGCGAAGCTGACGTCAACAAGATGCTGGCAATGGCAGGTCTCAAGGAAACCGGCCAGTCGACGCTGTACGACGGACGTACCGGCGAGCAGTTCGACCGCCAGGTTACGGTTGGCTACATCTACATGCTGAAGCTGAACCACCTTGTCGACGACAAGATCCACGCCCGTTCGATCGGTCCGTACTCGCTCGTCACCCAGCAGCCGCTGGGCGGTAAGGCGCAGTTCGGCGGCCAGCGCTTCGGCGAAATGGAAGTCTGGGCGCTCGAAGCTTACGGTGCAGCTTATACGCTGCAGGAAATGCTCACGGTCAAGTCGGACGACGTGGCCGGCCGTACCAAGGTCTACGAAGCCATCGTTCGTGGCGACGACACCTTCGAGGCGGGCATTCCGGAAAGCTTCAACGTTCTCGTCAAGGAAATGCGCTCGCTGGGTCTCAGCGTCGAATTGGAAAATTCCAAGGTCGACGATCTGCAGACGGCAAGCCAGCTTCCGGACGCAGCCGAGTAATAGCCTGTCAGGGTGCGCGCTGTCGGTCAGCGCGCACCGCTTGGAATATTGCAGCGCCGTTGGCGTCCCTTTGGATGCATGGCGCCGCAAGGCGGTTTTAAAGCGTCAGTCCGGTTCCCGGGATTTGCCGGCACTGCACGCAATTCGAGGGCGTTTCGCCCCTAAAGGAGATAGGCATGAACCAAGAGGTCATGAATCTTTTCAATCCGCAGGTGCCTGCGCAGAATTTCGATTCCATCCGGATTTCGATTGCGTCGCCGGAGAAGATTCTTTCCTGGTCTTATGGCGAGATCAAGAAGCCGGAAACGATCAACTATCGTACGTTCAAGCCGGAACGTGATGGTCTTTTCTGCGCGCGAATCTTCGGACCGATCAAGGACTACGAATGCTTGTGCGGCAAGTACAAGCGCATGAAGTACAAGGGCATCATCTGCGAAAAGTGCGGCGTCGAAGTCACGCTGTCGCGCGTTCGCCGTGAGCGCATGGGCCATATCGAGCTCGCCGCTCCCGTTGCCCACATCTGGTTCCTGAAGTCGCTGCCTTCGCGCATTTCGACGCTGCTCGACATGACGCTGAAGGATGTAGAGCGCGTTCTCTACTTCGAAAACTACATCGTCACCGAGCCGGGTCTCACCGCGCTCAAGGAGCATCAGCTCCTGACGGAAGAAGAGTACATGCTCGCCGTCGACGAATATGGCGAGGACCAGTTCACCGCCATGATCGGCGCTGAAGCGATCTACGAGATGCTGGCCAGCATGAATCTCGAAAAGATCGCCGGCGACCTGCGCTCCGAGCTTGCCGACACGACGTCGGATCTCAAGCAGAAGAAGCTGATGAAGCGCCTGAAGATCGTTGAGAACTTCATGGAATCCGGCAATCGCCCGGAATGGATGATCATGAAGGTCGTCCCGGTCATCCCGCCGGACCTGCGTCCGCTGGTTCCGCTCGATGGCGGCCGTTTCGCGACCTCGGATCTGAACGATCTGTACCGTCGCGTCATCAACCGTAACAACCGTCTGAAGCGTCTCATCGAACTGCGCGCTCCGGGCATCATCATCCGCAACGAAAAGCGCATGCTGCAGGAATCTGTCGATGCGCTGTTCGATAACGGCCGTCGCGGCCGCGTCATCACCGGCGCCAATAAGCGTCCGCTGAAGTCGCTGTCCGACATGCTCAAGGGCAAGCAGGGCCGCTTCCGTCAGAACCTGCTCGGCAAGCGCGTCGACTATTCCGGCCGTTCGGTCATCGTGACCGGTCCGGAGCTCAAGCTGCATCAGTGCGGTCTGCCGAAGAAGATGGCGCTCGAGCTGTTCAAGCCGTTCATCTATGCCCGTCTCGATGCGAAGGGTTACTCCTCGACCGTCAAGCAGGCCAAGAAGCTGGTCGAAAAGGAAAAGCCGGAAGTCTGGGATATCCTCGACGAGGTCATCCGCGAGCATCCGGTTCTCTTGAACCGCGCACCGACGCTGCACCGCCTGGGCATCCAGGCCTTCGAACCCACGCTGGTCGAAGGCAAGGCCATCCAGCTGCACCCGCTCGTCTGCACGGCCTTCAACGCCGACTTCGATGGTGACCAGATGGCCGTTCACGTTCCGCTCTCGCTGGAAGCCCAGCTTGAAGCCCGCGTGCTGATGATGTCGACCAACAACATTCTGCACCCGGCAAACGGCGCGCCGATCATCGTTCCCTCGCAGGACATGGTTCTCGGCCTGTACTATCTGTCGATCCTGAACCAGAACGAGCCGGGCGAAGGCATGGCCTTCTCTGATCTCGGCGAGCTGCATCACGCACTTGAGAACAAGGTCGTGACGCTGCATTCGAAGATCCGCGGCCGCTTCAAGTCGGTCGGCGAAGATGGCAAGCCATATTCGAAGATCTATGAAACGACCCCCGGCCGTCTGCTGATCGGCGAACTTCTGCCGAAGCATGCAAAGGTCACCTTCGACATCTGCAACCAGGAAATGACCAAGAAGAACATCTCCAAGATGATCGACACGGTCTACCGTCATTGCGGCCAGAAGGACACGGTCATTTTCTGCGACCGCATCATGCAGCTCGGCTTTGCCCATGCCTGCCGCGCCGGCATTTCGTTCGGCAAGGACGACATGGTCATCCCGAACACCAAGGCCAAGATCGTCGGCGATACCGAAGCGCTCGTGAAGGAATACGAGCAGCAGTATAACGACGGTCTGATCACCCAGGGCGAAAAGTACAACAAGGTTGTCGACGCTTGGGGTAAGGCCACCGAAAAGGTCGCCGAAGAAATGATGGCCCGCATTAAGGCCGTCGAATTCGACGAAAAGACCGGTCGTCAGAAGCCGATGAACTCGATCTACATGATGAGCCACTCGGGTGCTCGTGGTTCTCCGAACCAGATGCGCCAGCTGGGCGGCATGCGCGGCCTCATGGCCAAGCCGTCGGGCGAAATCATCGAGACGCCGATCATTTCGAACTTCAAGGAAGGCCTCACCGTTAACGAGTACTTCAACTCGACGCACGGTGCCCGTAAGGGTCTGGCCGACACCGCCTTGAAGACCGCGAACTCGGGCTACCTGACCCGCCGTCTGGTCGACGTCGCGCAGGATTGCATCGTCACGCAGATCGATTGCGGTACCGAAAACGGCCTCACCATGACCGCCATCGTCGATGCCGGTCAGGTCGTTGCCTCGCTCGGCGCCCGCATCCTCGGCCGTACGGCCCTGGACGACATCGATCATCCGGTCACGGGTGAGCGCATCGTCGATGCCGGCAAGATGATCCTCGAGCCCGATGTCATCGAGATCGAGAAGGCTGGTATCCAGTCCATCCGCATCCGTTCGGCTCTGACCTGCGAAATCCAGACGGGCGTATGCTCGGTCTGCTACGGTCGCGACCTTGCTCGCGGTACGCCTGTCAACATCGGTGAAGCTGTCGGCGTCATCGCCGCACAGTCGATCGGTGAGCCGGGCACGCAGCTGACCATGCGTACCTTCCACCTGGGCGGCACGGCGACCGTGGTCGACCAGTCGTTCCTGGAAGCCTCTTACGAGGGCACGGTTCAGATCAAGAACCGGAATATGCTGCGCAACTCCGAAGGCAACCTCGTTGCCATGGGCCGCAACATGACGGTGCAGATCCTGGACGAACGTGGCGTTGAACGCTCCTCGCAGCGCGTTGCCTACGGCTCGAAGCTTTATGTCGACGATGGCGACAAGGTAAAGCGCGGTCAGCGTCTCGCAGAGTGGGACCCCTATACCCGTCCGATGATGACGGAAGTGGCCGGTACGGTTCACTTCGAAGATGTCGTCGACGGTCTCTCGGTCCTCGAAGCGACGGACGAATCCACCGGCATCACCAAGCGTCAGGTTATCGACTGGCGCTCGACGCCGCGCGGCTCGGATCTGAAGCCGGCGATCGTCATCAAGGACGCCAGCGGCAATGTCGCCAAGCTCTCGCGCGGTGGTGAAGCACGCTTCCTGCTTTCGGTCGACGCGATCCTGTCGGTCGAGCCGGGGCAGAAGGTGTCTCAGGGTGACGTTCTCGCCCGTTCGCCGCTGGAAAGCGCCAAGACCAAGGACATCACCGGTGGTCTGCCGCGTGTTGCCGAACTGTTCGAAGCTCGTCGTCCGAAGGACCACGCCATCATCGCAGAGATCGATGGTACGATCCGCCTCGGCCGCGATTACAAGAACAAGCGCCGCGTCATCATCGAGCCGGCGGAAGACGGTGTCGAGCCGGTCGAATACCTGATCCCGAAGGGCAAGCCCTTCCACCTTCAGGAAGGCGACTATATCGAAAAGGGTGATTACATCCTCGACGGTAACCCGGCTCCGCACGACATTCTGGCGATCAAGGGCGTGGAGGCTCTGGCTTCTTACCTGGTCAACGAAATCCAGGAAGTCTACCGCTTGCAGGGCGTTGTCATCAACGACAAGCACATCGAAGTGATTGTCCGTCAGATGCTGCAGAAGGTGGAAATCACCGATGCGGGCGACAGCCAGTACATCGTCGGCGACAACGTCGACCGTATCGAGCTGGAAGACGCCAACGACCGCCTGATCGAAGAAGGCAAGAAGCCTGCTTATGGCGATCCGGTTCTGCTCGGCATCACCAAGGCATCGCTGCAGACGCCGTCCTTCATCTCGGCTGCATCCTTCCAGGAAACGACGAAGGTGCTGACCGAAGCTGCAATCGCCGGCAAGACCGACGGTCTGCAGGGCCTGAAGGAAAACGTCATCGTCGGCCGCCTGATCCCGGCCGGTACCGGCGGTACCATGACGCAGATCCGCCGTATCGCTACGGCCCGCGACGAGCTCATCCTCGAAGAGCGTCGCAAGGGCACGGGCGCCGGCGTTGCAACGCCGATGCTGCAGGATCTCGCCAGCGAGAACAGCCCGGCTGAATAAGCTGGTCTGAATTGACAAAAATCAAAACCGCCCGGAGCGATCCGGGCGGTTTCTTTTTGTGCATAATGAAATCGGCAAGGTGAGGGGGGCCGCCTTCCTCAGACGGTTGTCCGATCAGCGGAAGCGGATGATTGCGACTTCGCCTTCGAGTGCGCCTTGATAGGCGGAGGCATGCGGCTCCTCGTCCGGAATATCCGTCAGGAGTCCGATCTGGTCGAGGTCGGCCTCGATGAAGCCCTCTTCGGCAAGAGCGTTCAGTGCCTCGCGCACGGCGGTATCATCGTCGGGCGCTTTCAGCATGACGTGCAGGTCGATGCCTTCGCCGCCATCGGTCTCATAACCCTTGCCGATGATGATGAAGACCATGGGGCCGTCGGATTTGTTGTCATTGTCTGGCGCAGTAATCATGGATCTTCCTTCGGGAGTATCGAATCGACCCGGCGATTCCTTTTCGCCGCGTGGGTCCGTCAGATGGAAATGTTCTTCCGTGATTCCTTATAGGGATTTTGCCGAAATACCAAAGTCCATCTTGCCGAAGGGGCGGCATTTCCCTATCCAATGCGCCAAATGGCTGGTTTGGCCGGGGTTTCCGGGCTTTATGACAAAGATAATTTCTTAACCGGCCTTGACGAACCGGTGGGAAACCAGTAGTACCGCCGCCATCGGAACCCATGTGAGGCATGGCTATTCGGGGCGACGCGCCCTGGAGTTCACCTCAAACAAGGTTCTAAACGCACGTTGAAGACACGAATGCTGCTCGCACGACGCCACCTTCGGTGTCCTCTGCTTTTCTGTGGTCCATCTGCGAGAGCGGATCGGGCCACGTTTTGCGCATTGAGACGAACGTGTGTCGTGCCGGTGACGGCGAAAGTCATGCCCGCAAGGGTGTCGAGATAGATTTACAAGGGATGGTTGAATGCCTACCGTAAACCAGCTGATCCGCAAGCCTCGCCAGGCGCAGGTAAAGCGTAACAAGGTTCCCGCTCTTCAGGAGAACCCGCAGAAGCGCGGCGTTTGCACCCGCGTCTACACCACGACGCCGAAGAAGCCGAACTCGGCTCTGCGTAAGGTCGCAAAGATCCGCCTGACCAACGGCTTCGAAGTCATTGGTTACATCCCCGGTGAAGGTCACAACCTTCAGGAACACTCTGTTGTCATGATCCGTGGCGGCCGCGTTAAGGACCTTCCGGGTGTTCGCTACCACATCATCCGTGGCGTTCTCGATACCCAGGGTGTCAAGAACCGCAAGCAGCGCCGTTCGAAGTACGGTGCAAAGCGTCCGAAGTAATTCGGATTTTTAGATAATCCGGCGCTGCGCGAGGTTCTCCGCGTGGTTAAGCGTCGCAACAGTTGAGAGACGAGAAGTTACATGTCCCGACGTCATAGAGCAGAAAAGCGCGAGATCAATCCGGACCCGAAGTTCGGCGATCTGGTTGTTACCAAGTTCATGAATGCCATCATGCTGGACGGCAAGAAGTCCGTAGCGGAAAACATCGTATATGGCGCGTTTGACGCCGTGCAGGGCAAGGCAAAGCAGGAACCGCTCGGCGTGTTCCATCAGGCTTTGGATAACATCGCTCCGCACGTTGAAGTCCGCTCGCGCCGCGTTGGTGGTGCTACGTACCAGGTTCCGGTCGATGTGCGTCCTGAGCGTCGCCAGGCTCTGGCCATCCGCTGGCTGATCACCGCTGCTCGCAAGCGTAACGAGACGACGATGATCGACCGTCTGTGCGGCGAACTTCTCGATGCCTCCAACAACCGCGGCGCTGCCGTCAAGAAGCGCGAAGACACGCACAAGATGGCTGATGCCAACCGTGCGTTCTCGCATTATCGCTGGTAATCCCGAACGGTTTCGGAAAGGCAGTCCACAATGGCTCGCGCATATAAAATCGAAGACTACCGCAATTTCGGTATCATGGCGCATATCGACGCCGGCAAGACCACGACGACCGAGCGTATTCTTTACTACACCGGTAAGTCGCACAAGATCGGCGAAGTTCATGATGGCGCTGCCACGATGGACTGGATGGAGCAGGAGCAGGAGCGTGGCATCACGATCACCTCTGCTGCTACCACGACCTTCTGGAAGGGCCGTGACGGCAAGACCCGCCGCTTCAACATCATCGACACCCCCGGCCACGTTGACTTCACCATCGAAGTCGAGCGCTCGCTGCGTGTTCTCGATGGTGCCATCGCGCTGCTCGACGCCAACGCCGGCGTTGAGCCGCAGACGGAAACCGTTTGGCGTCAGGCTGAGAAGTATCATGTTCCGCGCATGATCTTCTGCAACAAGATGGACAAGACCGGGGCCGACTTCTACCGCTCGGTTGAGATGATCAAGACGCGCCTCGGTGCGACCGCAGTTGTCATGCAGCTGCCGATCGGCGCTGAAAGCGACTTCAAGGGCGTTATCGACCTGGTCGAGATGAACGCTCTGATCTGGCGCGACGAGTCGCTCGGCGCCCAGTGGGACGTCGTCGAAATCCCGGAAGACATGAAGGCCAAGGCTGAAGAATATCGCGAAAAGCTGATCGAGACCGTTGTCGAGATCGATGAAGCCGCGATGGAAGCCTACCTCGAAGGCAATCTGCCTGACAACGACAAGATCCGCGAACTCGTTCGTCGCGGCACGATCGACGTCAAGTTCCATCCGATGTTCTGCGGCACCGCATTCAAGAACAAGGGTGTTCAGCCGCTCCTCGACGCCGTTGTCGATTACCTGCCGTCGCCGCTCGACATTCCGGCGATCAAGGGCATCGATGCCAAGACGGAAGCCGAGATCGAGCGTCACGCTGACGACAACGAGCCGCTTTCCATGCTCGCGTTCAAGATCATGAACGACCCGTTCGTCGGCTCGCTCACCTTTGCCCGTATCTACTCCGGCAAGCTGGAGAAGGGCGTTTCGGTCATGAACACGGTCAAGGACAAGCGCGAGCGCGTCGGCCGCATGCTGCAGATGCACTCCAACTCGCGTGAAGACATCGAAGAAGCCTATGCTGGCGACATCGTTGCTCTCGCCGGCCTCAAGGAAACCACGACGGGTGACACGCTCTGCGACCCGCTGAAGCCGGTTATCCTCGAGCGCATGGAATTCCCGGAGCCGGTCATCCAGATCGCGATCGAGCCGAAGTCCAAGGGCGACCAGGAAAAGATGGGCCTCGCGCTCAACCGCCTGGCTGCAGAAGACCCGTCCTTCCGCGTTAAGACCGACCAGGAATCCGGTCAGACGATCATCGCCGGCATGGGCGAACTGCACCTCGACATCATCGTCGACCGCATGCGTCGTGAGTTCAAGGTTGAAGCAAACGTAGGCGCGCCGCAGGTTGCTTACCGCGAAACCATCACGCGCCTGACGGAAAAGGACTACACGCACAAGAAGCAGACCGGTGGTACCGGTCAGTTCGCACGCGTCAAGCTCGTATTCGAGCCGAACCCGGAAGGCGAAGACTTCAAGTTCGAATCCAAGATCGTCGGTGGTGCTGTTCCGAAGGAATACATTCCGGGCGTTCAGAAGGGTATCGAAAGCGTTCTGTCTTCGGGCCCGCTGGCTGGCTTCCCGATGCTCGGCGTCAAGGCGACGCTCATCGACGGTGCCTTCCACGACGTCGACTCGTCGGTTCTGGCCTTCGAAATTGCCGCTCGCGCTTGCTTCCGTGAAGCAGCTCGCGAAGCCGGTGCTCAGCTCCTCGAGCCGATGATGAAGGTCGAAGTCGTAACGCCGGAAGACTACGTCGGTGACGTTATCGGCGACCTGAACTCTCGCCGTGGTCAGATCCAGGGCCAGGAGAGCCGCGGTATCGCCGTCGTCATCAGCGCGAACGTCCCGCTGGCGAACATGTTCAAGTACGTCGATAACCTGCGCTCGATGTCTCAGGGCCGTGCACAGTACACGATGACCTTCGATCATTATGCGCCGGTTCCGTCGAACGTCGCACAGGAAATCCAGGCAAAGTATTCCGGTCAGAAGTGACCGGAATACCAATTGACCGATAACAAGAATTGATCCCTCAGGGGACAGGAAAACGGAGAGCCGAAAATGGCAAAGAGTAAGTTTGAGCGCAATAAGCCGCACGTTAACATCGGGACGATCGGTCACGTTGACCACGGCAAGACGTCGTTGACGGCAGCGATCACGAAGTACTTCGGCGAGTTCAAGGCGTATGACCAAATCGACGCGGCTCCGGAAGAGAAGGCTCGTGGCATCACGATCTCGACGGCCCACGTTGAATACGAGACGCCGAACCGTCACTATGCGCACGTTGACTGCCCCGGCCACGCCGACTACGTGAAGAACATGATCACGGGTGCCGCCCAGATGGACGGCGCGATCCTGGTTTGCTCTGCTGCTGACGGCCCGATGCCGCAGACGCGCGAGCACATCCTGCTCGCCCGCCAGGTTGGCGTTCCGGCAATCGTCGTATTCCTGAACAAGGTCGACCAGGTTGACGACGCTGAGCTTCTCGAGCTCGTCGAGCTTGAAGTTCGCGAACTTCTGTCGTCCTACGACTTCCCGGGCGACGACATCCCGGTCGTCAAGGGTTCGGCGCTTGCTGCTCTTGAAGATTCGGACAAGAAGATCGGCGAAGACGCGATCCGCGAGCTGATGGCTCAGGTTGACGCCTACATCCCGACGCCTGAGCGTCCGATCGACCAGCCGTTCCTGATGCCGATCGAAGACGTGTTCTCGATCTCTGGCCGTGGTACGGTTGTGACGGGCCGCGTCGAGCGTGGCGTGATCAAGGTTGGTGAAGAAGTCGAGATCGTCGGCATCCGTCCGACGTCGAAGACGACGGTTACCGGCGTTGAAATGTTCCGCAAGCTGCTCGACCAGGGCCAGGCCGGCGACAACATCGGCGCGCTGATCCGCGGTGTGAACCGTGACGGCGTCGAGCGTGGTCAGATCCTGTGCAAGCCGGGTTCTGTCAAGCCGCACAAGAAGTTCAAGGCCGAAGCCTACATCCTGACGAAGGAAGAAGGCGGCCGTCATACGCCGTTCTTCACGAACTACCGTCCGCAGTTCTACTTCCGTACGACGGACGTGACGGGCATCGTGACGCTTCCGGAAGGCACGGAAATGGTTATGCCAGGCGACAACGTCACGGTTGACGTCGAGCTGATCGTTCCGATCGCGATGGAAGAAAAGCTTCGCTTCGCGATCCGCGAAGGCGGCCGTACCGTCGGCGCTGGCATCGTCGCCTCCATCGTCGAGTAATTCGAAGACGGCCACTCCATTCGAGTGGCCGATTCGATGACAATATTATGATGTAAGCGGCTCTAGCCGCTTGCTTATGACATAGAAATGTTGCAAATGGCGCGCGAGCGCGATTTGCGCGCTGCTTCGGATGACGAAGCGGCCAATGAAATTAACAATAAGGTGGGCCGAAAGGCCTAAAGAGTGGATGGGGATGCCGTAGCCGGCGTCCCTCTCGATCTTTGAAACCGGTGGTCCGCCTTAGGAAACAGAACAAACCGTGCCTTTTCGAAAGGCACGCGAGATAACAAACACAAGGATAACGTCGAATGAACGGCCAAAATATCCGCATTCGCCTGAAGGCGTTCGATCACCGGATTCTCGATGCTTCCACGCGCGAGATCGTGTCGACGGCGAAGCGCACCGGTGCAAGCGTCCGGGGCCCCGTTCCGCTTCCGACTCGTATCGAGAAGTTTACGGTAAACCGGTCCCCGCACATCGACAAGAAGAGCCGCGAGCAGTTCGAGATGCGCACGCATAAGCGCCTCCTCGACATCGTTGACCCGACCCCGCAGACGGTAGACGCGCTGATGAAGCTCGATCTCGCCGCCGGTGTCGATGTTGAGATCAAGCTCTAAGGCCTCCGGTCCTCGAGCTGAGTGAGAAGGATTGAACCGATGCGTTCAGGTGTGATTGCACAGAAGGTGGGAATGACCCGCGTCTACAACGACGCCGGCGAGCATGTCCCGGTTACCGTATTGCGTATGGAAGGCTGCCAGGTCGTAGCCCAGCGCACAGTTGAAAAGAATGGCTACACCGCAGTTCAGCTCGGTGCCGGCCAGGCTAAAGTTAAGAACACGACGAAGGCTCTTCGCGGCCATTTCGCCGTCGCAAGCGTAGAGCCGAAGGCCAAGCTCGCAGAATTCCGTGTCACGGAAGACAATCTGCTCGCAGTTGGCACCGAGCTCAACGCAGGTCACTTCACGGCGGGTCAGCTCGTCGACGTGACCGGCACGACGATCGGTAAGGGCTTTGCCGGCGCCATCAAGCGCCACGGCTTCGGCGGTTTGCGCGCCACGCACGGTGTGTCGGTTTCGCACCGCTCGCACGGTTCGACCGGCTCGCGCCAGGACCCGGGCAAGGTGTTCAAGAACAAGAAGATGGCTGGTCACATGGGCCAGACCCGCGTCACGACGCAGAACCTTGAAGTGGTATCGACCGATGAAGATCGCGGTCTAATCCTCGTCAAGGGTGCGGTTCCCGGCTCCAAGGGCGCCTGGATCATCGTGCGCGACGCCGTCAAGTCGGCAGCGAAGTAAGGGAGCCAAACCAATGGAATTCAACGTCAAGACCCTTGAGGGCAAAGACGCCGGGAAGGTTTCCCTTTCTGATGCGATTTTCGGCCTCGAGCCGCGTGAAGACATTCTCGCTCGCGTCGTTCGCTGGCAGCTTGCCAAGAAGCAGCAGGGCACGCATCAGGCCAAGGGCCGCGCAGACGTAGCGCGCACCGGTGCCAAGATGTACAAGCAGAAGGGTACGGGCCGCGCTCGTCACCATTCGGCTCGCGCTCCGCAGTTCCGCGGCGGTGGTAAGGCTCACGGCCCGGTCGCTCGCAGCCACGAGCATGATCTGCCGAAGAAGGTTCGCGCCCTCGGCCTGCGTCACGCTCTCTCTGCCAAGTTCAAGGCTGAAGACGTGATTGTCATCGACAATCTCGTCGCTACCGAAGCCAAGACCAAGGCACTCGCTGGCGCTTTCGAGACGCTCGGCCTGACGAACGCTCTGTTCATCGGCGGTGCTGAGCTCGACAGCAACTTCAAGCTCGCAGCCCAGAACATCCCGAACATCGATGTTCTGCCGGTTCAGGGCATCAACGTTTACGACATCCTGCGCCGCGGCAAGCTCGTGCTGTCCAAGGCTGCAGTTGAAGCTCTAGAGGAGCGATTCAAGTGACGGATCTTCGCCATTATGATGTGATCGTTTCTCCGGCGATCACCGAAAAGTCCACGCTGCTGTCGGACAATAACCAGGTTGTTTTCAACGTTGCGAAGACCGCGACGAAGCCGGAAATCAAGGCTGCCGTCGAAGCGCTCTTCGGCGTCAAGGTGACGGCCGTTAACACTCTGCTGCGCCTCGGCAAGACCAAGCGGTTCAAGGGTCTCGTCGGCAAGCAGAAGGACGTGAAGAAGGCTGTTGTGACGCTCGCCGAAGGCCAGTCGATCGACGTCTCCACCGGTCTCTGAGGAATAAGAAAATGGCATTGAAAACATTCAATCCGACGACCCCGAGCCAGCGTCAGCTGGTCATTGTCGATCGCTCCTCGCTCTACAAGGGCAAGCCGGTCAAGTCGTTGACCGAAGGCCTCACCTCCAAGGGTGGCCGTAACAACACCGGCCGCATCACCGTCCGTTTCCAGGGCGGTGGTCACAAGCGCAGCTATCGTCTGGTCGACTTCAAGCGTCGCAAGTTCGACGTCGAAGCAACCGTCGAGCGTATCGAATACGATCCGAACCGTACCGCTTACATCGCTCTGGTGAAGTACACGGACGGCGAACTGGCCTACATCCTCGCTCCGCAGCGTCTCGCTTCGGGCGACAAGGTCATCGCTTCGGAAAAGGCAGTGGACGTGAAGCCTGGCAACACCATGCCGCTTCAGTTCATCCCGGTCGGCTCCATCATCCACAATGTGGAAATGAAGCCTGGCAAGGGCGGTCAGATCGCTCGCTCCGCCGGCTCCTACGCTCAGCTCGTCGGCCGTGACCAGGGCATGGCGATCCTTCGCCTGAACTCGGGTGAACAGCGCCTTGTGCACGGCACCTGCCTTGCCACGATCGGTGCGGTTTCGAACCCGGATCACGGCAACATCAACGACGGTAAGGCCGGTCGTTCGCGTTGGCGTGGCAAGAAGCCGCATAACCGCGGCGTTGTCATGAACCCGGTCGACCATCCGCACGGCGGTGGTGAAGGCCGCACCTCCGGTGGTCGCCATCCGGTGACCCCGTGGGGCAAGCCGACCAAGGGCAAGCGTACGCGGTCGAACAAGTCGACCGACAAGATGATTATGCGCTCGCGCCATCAGCGCAAGAAGTAAGAGAGGAAGTCTCAAGTGGCTCGTTCAGTATGGAAAGGTCCGTTTGTTGACGGCTATCTTCTCAAGAAGGCTGAGAAGGTGCGTGAAGGCGGACGTAACGAAGTAATCAAAATGTGGAGCCGTCGCTCCACCATCATGCCGCAGTTCGTTGGTCTCACCTTCGGCGTCTACAACGGCAGCAAGCACATTCCGGTCAGCGTCAATGAAGACATGGTCGGACACAAGTTCGGCGAGTTCGCCCCGACCCGTACCTATTATGGTCACGGTGCGGACAAGAAGGCGAAGAGGAAGTAACAATGGGCAAGGCAAAAACCGAACGCCGGCTGAAGGACAACGAGGCGCAGGCAGTTGCGCGCACGCTCCGCGTCAGCCCGCAGAAGCTCAACCTGGTCGCGGCTTCGATCCGCGGCAAGAAGGTTGACCGCGCGCTCGCAGAGCTGGAATTCTCGCGCAAGCGTATCGCTGGCGCCGTGAAGAAGACGCTCGAATCTGCGATCGCCAATGCAGAAAACAATCACGATCTCGACGTTGACTCGCTGGTCGTTGCAGAAGCTTACGTCGGCAAGTCGATCGTCATGAAGCGTTTCCACGCTCGTGGCCGCGGCCGCGCATCTCGCATCGAGCGTCCGTTTGCGCACCTGACGATCGTCGTTCGTGAAGTGGAAGCTCAAGGGGAGGCCGCATAATGGGTCAGAAAATCAATCCGATCGGCTTTCGTCTTGGCATCAACCGTACCTGGGATAGCCGCTGGTTCGCGGATAATGCCGAGTACGGCCAACTCCTCCACGAAGACCTGAAGATGCGCAAGTTCGTCATGAACGAACTGAAGCAGGCTGGTATCTCCAAGGTGGTCATCGAGCGTCCGCACAAGAAGTGCCGCGTCACGATCCACTCGGCTCGTCCGGGCCTGATCATCGGCAAGAAGGGCGCTGACATCGACAAGCTCCGCAAGAAGCTGTCGGACATGACGAATTCCGAAACGCACCTCAACATCGTTGAAGTTCGCAAGCCGGAAATCGACGCGACGCTGGTTGCCCAGTCGATCGCTCAGCAGCTGGAACGCCGTGTTGCTTTCCGTCGCGCCATGAAGCGCGCCGTTCAGTCCGCGATGCGTCTTGGCGCCGAAGGCATCAAGATCACCTGCGCCGGCCGTCTCGGCGGTGCTGAAATCGCTCGTACGGAATGGTACCGCGAAGGTCGCGTGCCGCTGCATACGCTGCGCGCCGACATCGACTACGGTACGGCTGAAGCAGAAACCGCTTTCGGTATCTGCGGCATCAAGGTCTGGATCTTCAAGGGCGAAATCCTTGAGCACGATCCGATGGCCTCCGAACGCCGCGCGCTCGAAGGCGACGCCCAGGGTCCGGCTAGCCGCGATCGCGATAGAGACCGTCGCCGCGACAACGCTTGATAGCGTACGTGGCAGATAAGTTCGGAGAATAAGAAAATGTTGCAGCCAAAGCGTACGAAGTACCGCAAGCAATTCAAGGGCCGCATCAAGGGCGTTGCCAAGGGTGGTTCTGATCTGGCGTTCGGCGAATTCGGCCTGAAGTCGCAGGAGCCTAACCGCGTCAACGCTCGCGAGATCGAAGCGGCCCGCCGGGCGATCACGCGCTATATGAAGCGCGCCGGCCGTGTATGGATCCGCGTGTTCCCGGATGTTCCGGTAACCGCAAAGCCGACCGAAGTCCGTATGGGTAAAGGTAAGGGCTCTGTCGAATACTGGGCATGCAAGGTCAAGCCCGGCCGTATGATGTTCGAGATCGACGGTGTGAGCGAAGAAATCGCTCGTGAGGCCCTGCGCCTCGGCGCTGCCAAGCTCTCGGTCAAGACGCGCTTCGTTCAGCGCATTGCAGAGTAAGGAAGAAGCTCATGAAAGCCGCAGATGTTCGCGCCCTGAGCGCCGACCAACTCAAGGACGAGCTTGCCAAGCTGAAGAAGGAGCAGTTCAACCTGCGCTTTCAGAAGGCGACCGGCCAGCTCGAGAAGTCCTCGCGCATCAACGAAGTCCGCAAGGACATCGCTCGCGTAAAAACCATTGCCCGCCAGAAGGCGGCAGAAGCAAAGGCCTAAAGGAAGAATAACATGCCGAAGCGCATTCTGCAGGGCGTCGTGGTCAGCGACAAGAACGAGAAGACGGTAGTTGTCCGCGTTGAGCGTCGTTTCGCTCACCCGCTGCTCCAGAAGACCGTTCGTCGTTCCAAGAAGTACAAGGCTCACGACGAAAACAATCAGTACAAGACCGGCGACGTCGTTTCCATCGAGGAATGCGCGCCGATCTCCAAGGATAAGACCTGGACGGTCGTTTCCGCCCAGTCCAAGTAACAGAATTTCGCTCAGGCCCTTGCGCTTGGGCGAAATATCTGTATGAAGCACGAGCTTGGAAGCAGGACGCTCGCGAACGGGCGTTCTTTTGCTTTATTGATGGCCGGCAGAGGCGACCCGTTGCGGTTCCGAAGCCCAGGCATAATCAGACAAGACACTAGTCCATAAGCCGGGGTAGGGGGTCGATTGGCCCAACCATTCCGGTAACAACAAGAAGGCGACCTGACATGATTCAGATGCAAACAAACCTCGACGTGGCGGATAATTCCGGCGCACGTCGTGTCATGTGCATCAAGGTGCTGGGCGGCTCGAAGCGCAAGTATGCCTCGATCGGCGACGTTATCGTCGTTTCGATCAAGGAAGCTATCCCGCGCGGCCGTGTGAAGAAGGGTGACGTGATGAAGGCGGTTGTTGTTCGTACCGCCAAGGACATCCGTCGTCCGGATGGCAGCGTCATCCGCTTCGATACCAACGCAGCAGTCCTCATCGACAACAAGAAAGAGCCGATCGGCACCCGTATCTTCGGACCGGTTCCGCGCGAACTTCGCGCCAAGAACCACATGAAGATCATCTCGCTGGCTCCAGAAGTACTGTAAGGAGCGGAGCGATGCAGAAGATCCGTAAAGGCGACAAGGTTGTCGTATTGACCGGTAAGGACAAGGGCCGTACCGGCGAAGTCATTCAAGTGCTGCCGAAGGAAGACCGTGCGGTCGTTCGTGGCGTCAACGTCATCAAGCGCCATCAGCGCCAGACGCAGAACCAGGAAGCCGGCATCATCAGCAAGGAAGCCCCGCTTCACCTGTCCAACATTGCGATCGTCGACAAGGACGGCAAGCCGACCCGCGTCGGTTTCAAGGTTGTGGATGGCAAGAAGGTCCGTGTGGCCAAGACCTCGGGAGAAGTGATCGATGGCTGAGGCAAAGTACGAGCCGCGGCTCAAGAAGGAATATGTTGCTCGCATCCGTGCAGCCATGCAGGAGCAGTTCTCCTACGCTAACGAGATGCAGATCCCGAAGCTGGACAAGATCGTGATCAACATGGGTGTTGGCGAAGCGACGGCTGATTCGAAGAAGCCGACCGTTGCTGCTGCCGACCTGGCGGCCATCGCTGGCCAGAAGCCGGTCATCACCCGCGCACGCAACTCCATCGCTGGCTTCAAGGTCCGCGAAAATATGCCGATCGGCGCGAAGGTTACCCTGCGCGGCGCCCGCATGTATGAGTTCCTGGATCGTCTGGTCAACATCGCGCTTCCGCGCGTTCGCGACTTCCGCGGCCTGAACCCGAAGAGCTTTGACGGTCGTGGCAATTTTGCCATGGGCATCAAGGAGCACATTGTGTTCCCTGAGATCAACTACGACAAGGTTGATCAGATGTGGGGCATGGACATCATCGTTTGCACGACGGCGACGACCGACGACGAAGCACGGGCTCTTCTGAAAGAGTTCAACTTCCCGTTCCGTCAATAACCGTAACGACGAGCGTAGAAAAGGAACCCTGATATGGCGAAGACAAGCGCAGTTGAAAAGAACAAGCGCCGCCGCAATACGGTTGCCAACCAGGCCGCGAAGCGGGCTGCTCTCAAGGCAATCATCATGAACCAGTCTCTCTCGATCGAAGACCGGTTCAAGGCCACTCTGAAGCTGGCATCGCTCCCGCGCGATGGATCGAAGACCCGTATTCGCAACCGTTGCGAAGTGTCTGGCCGTCCGCGCGCCTACTACCGCAAACTGCGCATGTCGCGTATCGCGCTGCGTGAACTCGGCAATCTCGGCAAGGTGCCGGGCATCGTCAAGTCCAGCTGGTAAGGAGCAGATTAGATGTCTATGACTGATCCTTTGGGCGATATGCTCACCCGCATCCGCAATGGCGCTTCGCGCCGCAAGTCGTCGGTTTCGACGCCTGCGTCCAAGCTCCGTGCACGCGTTCTCGATGTGCTCCAAGCTGAAGGCTACATCCGTGGCTATTCCGTCGTCGATTTCGGCAACGGCAAGTCTGAGCTCAACATCGAACTCAAGTACTACGAAGGCGCATCGGTGATCCGCGAGATCGGCCGTGTGTCCAAGCCGGGCCGCCGGGTTTACGTCTCGGTCAAGTCCATTCCGCAGGTCGCGAACGGTCTCGGCATTACCATCCTTTCGACTCCGAAGGGTGTGATGGCCGATCACCAGGCTCGCGAACAGAATGTTGGTGGCGAGGTTCTCTGCTCGGTCTTCTAAGATCGAACAGAGATATCTCCTTCGAAACAGACAGGTTTGAAAAATGTCTCGTATCGGTAAGAAGCCCGTTCAGGTACCTGCAGGGATCACGGCCACGGTTGATGGCCAGAAAGTGACTGCCAAGGGCCCCAAGGGCGAGCTGTTTTTCGTCGCTAACGACGAAATCGGTCTCAAGCTGGAAAACAATGCAATCGTCGTGACGCCGCTCAACGACTCCAAGGATGCTCGCGCAAAGTGGGGCATGTCCCGCACCATGATCGAGAACATCTTCAAGGGTGTTAAGGACGGCTACGAGCGCAAGCTCGAAATCAACGGTGTCGGCTACCGTGCCTCCATGCAGGGCAAGAACCTGCAGCTGGCGCTCGGCTTCAGCCACGACGTGATTTATCAGCCGCCGCAGGGCATCACCATTGCTGTGCCGAAGCCGACGGAAATCGTCGTCACCGGCATCAACAAGCAGCAAGTTGGTCAGGTTGCCGCTGAAATCCGCGAATATCGCGGTCCTGAGCCCTACAAGGGCAAGGGCGTTAAGTATGCCGAAGAGCGGATCGTCCGCAAAGAAGGCAAGAAGAAGTAAGGAACACGCGAAATGGCTAGCAGGAAAGAAGCACTTGCGCGTCGCGCCAACCGCGTGCGCCGTCAAATCAAGGCGGTGGCCAATGGCCGTCCGCGCCTGTCGGTTCATCGCTCGTCGAAGAACATCTACGCTCAGATCATCGATGATGTGGCTGGCAAGACCCTCGCGGCTGCCTCTACCCTCGACAAGGATCTGCGCGGTTCTCTGAAGACCGGTGCCGATACCGCAGCCGCAGCCCTCGTTGGCAAGCTCGTTGCAGAGCGCGCCTCCAAGGCCGGCGTGAAGGAAGTCGTGTTCGATCGCGGCGCTTTCATCTACCACGGCCGCATCAAGGCCTTGGCTGAAGCAGCCCGCGAAGGCGGCCTGACCTTCTAATCAGATTTCCGGCCGGTGATCTCAAGGATGCCGGCCGGATATTCACCGGACCGCAAATCTCCGTTGGGAGGTTCATGCGGTCTTCGTTTTGTTTGCCCGTTGCACCCGGAAAAGAAAAAGGAAGAGGACAATGGCACAGGAAAAGAGGGCTCCGCGGGAAGACCGTCAGAGCCGTGAAGAGCGCGATAGCGAATTCGTCGACAAGCTGGTCGCGATCAACCGCGTCGCCAAGGTTGTTAAGGGTGGCCGTCGCTTCGGCTTCGCCGCTCTCGTCGTCGTTGGCGACCAGAAGGGCCGCGTAGGCTTCGGCCATGGCAAGGCACGCGAAGTGCCGGAAGCCATCCGCAAGGCAACCGAAAGCGCCAAGCGCGACATGATCTTCGTACCGCTGCGCGACGGCCGTACGCTGCATCACGACGTTCATGGCCGTCATGGCGCCGGCAAGGTTCTGCTGCGCTCGGCCAAGGTCGGTACCGGTATCATCGCCGGCGGCCCGATGCGCGCCGTTTTCGAAACGCTCGGCGTTCATGACGTCGTTGCCAAGTCGACCGGTTCGTCGAACCCGTACAACATGGTTCGCGCCACGTTCGACGCCCTGAAGCACCAGGTTCACCCGAAGGACATCGCAGCTCAGCGCGGCATCAAGTATGCCACCCTGCAGGCTCGCCGCGCCGCTTCGGGCAACGCCTCCGAAGAATAAGGGAGTTTGACCTATGGCCAAGACGACCAAGAAGGCTGAAGCTAAGGCGACCGTTACGGTCGAGCAGATTGGCAGCCCGATCCGCCGTCCGGATGTTCAGCAGAAGACGCTGATCGGTCTCGGACTGAACAAAATGCACCGTCGCCGCACGCTGGAAGATACTCCGGCTGTTCGTGGCATGATCCGTGCTGTCCAGCATCTCGTTCGCGTTGTCGACGAGAAGTGAGCCGGAGGTAATTCGCTATGAAACTGAATGAAATCAAGGATAACGAAGGCTCGACCCACAGCCGCAAGCGCCTCGGCCGCGGCATCGGCTCCGGCTCCGGCAAGACCGGTGGCCGTGGTGTGAAGGGTCAGAAGTCCCGTTCGGGCGTTGCGATCAACGGCTTCGAAGGCGGTCAGATGCCCATCTACCGTCGTCTGCCGAAGCGCGGCTTCAACAACATCTTCGCATCCGACTACGTTGTCGTATCGCTGGCACGCATCCAGGCTGCCGTCGATGCCGGCAAGCTCGATGCCAAGAGCACTGTTGATGCAGCAGCTCTCAAGGCTGCCGGCGTTATTCGCCGCGTCAAGGATGGCGTTCGGGTTCTCTCGGACGGCGAACTGAAGGCGAAGCTTGCTCTTGAAGTTGCAGGCGCTTCCAAGTCCGCAGTCGAGAAGATCGAAAAGGCTGGCGGTTCCGTCAAGCTGCTCGCTGCTGCCGCAGAATAATATTATCAATAATCGCCCGAAGTGACTTCACTTCGGGCGATTTTGCTCCCATATGTGAGCCTCACGAATCTGATCGATGCGGCAAGTGTCTTTCCGATCGATAACGGGAACCAAGGGTGAGGCGCCCGATTGCAGCGCAATCCGTCCGAAGCCCGGCTTTTGAACAATTTACAGACCGATTCTGGACTCGGCCGACTATGCCGGAATTGGTGATGCGGAGATTTGCATGGCTTCTGCAGCGGAACAATTGGCGTCCAACCTCAATTTTTCGACCTTTGCCAAAGCCGAGGATCTCAAGAAGCGCCTGTGGTTTACCCTCGGCGCTCTCCTCGTCTACCGGCTCGGCACCCACATTCCGCTTCCTGGCCTCAACCCTGCCGCCTATGCCCAGGCTTTCCAGAATCAGTCGGGCGGCATTCTCGGTCTCTTCAACATGTTCTCGGGCGGCGCCGTGCAGCGCATGGCGATCTTCGCGCTCGGCATCATGCCTTATATTTCTGCCTCGATCATCGTTCAGCTGATGACGTCGGTCGTTCCCTCGCTCGAGAACCTGAAGAAGGAAGGCGAGCAGGGCCGCAAGATCATCAACCAGTACACCCGCTACGGCACGGTGCTGCTCGGTGCATTGCAGGCCTATGGCATTGCGATCGGCCTGGAGCATGGCAACGGCGTCGTTGTCGATCCCGGCTGGTTCTTCCGCATTTCCACCGTCATAACGCTGCTTGGCGGCACCATGTTCCTGATGTGGCTTGGCGAACAGGTGACGTCGCGCGGTATCGGCAACGGCATTTCGCTGATCATCTTCGCCGGTATCGCTGCCGGTCTTCCGACTGCGCTCGCCGGCACTCTTGAGCTTGGCCGCACGGGCGCGCTTTCCACGCCTCTTATTCTCGCCGTTCTGGTCGTCGCTATTCTGGTCATCGCGCTCATCGTCTTCGTCGAGCGCGCGCAGCGTCGCCTTCTGATCCAGTATCCGAAGCGCCAGGTTGGCACGCGGATGTTCCAGGGCGATACGTCGCACCTGCCGCTGAAGCTGAACACTTCGGGCGTCATCCCGGCGATCTTCGCGTCGTCGCTGCTTCTGCTGCCGGCAACCGTCGCCGGTCTCGGCAACAACACCGCGCTTCCGGCCTGGGTAACGTCCATCGTTGCAGCGCTCGGCCACGGACAGCCCGTCTATATGGTGCTCTACGCCGCTCTGATCGCCTTCTTCGCCTTCTTCTACACGGCTCTCGTCTTCAATCCGAAGGACACGGCCGACAATCTGAAGAAGCACGGCGGCTTCATTCCCGGTATCCGTCCGGGTGAGCGCACCGCCGAATATATCGATTACGTGCTGACCCGCATCACGGTCATCGGCGCGATCTATCTTGTCTTCGTCTGCATCCTGCCCGAAATTCTCGTATCCCAGACAGGTATTCCCTTGTCTCTGGGTGGCACTTCGCTTCTGATCGTGGTTAGCGTAACGCTGGATACGGTGGCGCAGATTCAGGGTCACCTGATCGCACAGCAATATGAAGGCCTGATCAAGAAATCGAAGTTGCGTGGAGGAAAGAGGGGGCGATGAGACTCATACTTTTAGGGCCGCCGGGAGCAGGTAAGGGGACCCAGGCCCAGCGCATCGTGGAAAAGCATGGCATTCCGCAGCTTTCCACTGGCGATATGCTGCGTGCGGCCGTTCAGGCCGGCACGGAAGTTGGCAAGCGCGCCAAGGCTGTCATGGACGCCGGCAAGCTTGTTTCGGATGAGATCGTCAACGCGATCGTTTCCGAACGCATCGATCAGCCGGATTGTGCCAAGGGTTTCATTCTCGATGGTTTCCCGCGCACTCTTGTACAGGCTGATGCCACGGAGAAGATGCTTAGCGCGAAGGGCCTCGAGCTCTCCGTCGTGATTGAGCTCAAAGTGGACGACGCCGAACTGATTCGCCGCGTCTCTGGCCGCTATTCCTGCTCGAATTGCGGCAGCGTCTATCACGACACTGACAAGGTTCCGGCAAATGCCGGTGTCTGCGACAAATGCGGCTCGACGCATTTCAAGCGCCGCCCGGATGACAATGCCGAAACCATGGCGACCCGTCTTCAGGTCTACTACAAGGAGACCTCGCCGCTGATCGGTTACTACTATGCCAAGGGCAAGTTGCAGAGCATCGACGGCATGGCCGATATCGAGCATGTGACTGAGAGCATAGAGGCTATCCTGGCTAAGCTTTAGATAGCCTAAAATAAACTTGCCGGAGCGGTTGCTTTTTTGCGCTGATTCCGCTAAACACCGCGCCAACTCGCGACATGCCATGCGATCGGCGCGGATTTCCAACGGGAAGTCCGGGTACGGTCGTTTTGACATGTGGCGGACACACATTGAACAAGCAGCTCCCGGGCTGCATAACAAGACCCTTTGCCAAGGCAAAAGGAATGCAAGGAGAACAGGCGTGGCTCGTATCGCTGGCGTCAACATCCCGACTGCAAAGCGCGTAGTTATTGCGCTTCGTTACATTCACGGGATCGGACCGAAGTTTGCACAGGAAATCTGCGAGAAGGTCGGTATTCCGGCCGAGCGTCGCGTCAACCAGTTGACCGATGCTGAGGTTCTGCAGATCCGCGAAACCATCGACCGTGACTATCAGGTCGAAGGTGATCTGCGTCGCGAGACCGCGATGAACATCAAGCGTCTCATGGACCTGGGTTCTTACCGTGGCCTGCGTCATCGCCGCGGCCTGCCGGTTCGTGGCCAGCGCACGCACACCAATGCCCGCACCCGCAAGGGTCCGGCAAAGGCGATCGCTGGTAAGAAGAAGTAATTTCCGGGCAACCGGATTTGGGAGGCTGGCGGTCCGCCGGCCTCTTTTGAGTTTGAAGCGGTGCTCCATGGGTGCCGCTTCGGTGTAGCCGCTGGGATTACGGCGGTGCAGAGATCCAAGAAAGGACTAACATGGCCAAGGAAGCCGTCCGCGTTCGTCGTCGCGAGCGCAAGAATATCACGTCGGGCGTCGCACACGTCAACTCGACCTTCAACAACACGATGATCACCATCACCGACGCACAGGGCAACGCGATTGCCTGGTCGTCCGCTGGTGCCAAGGGCTTCAAGGGTTCGCGCAAGTCGACCCCGTTCGCCGCCCAGATCGCTGCCGAAGATTGCGCCAAGAAGGCTCAGGAACACGGCATGAAGTCGCTCGAAGTTGAAGTTTGCGGTCCGGGCTCCGGTCGTGAATCCGCTCTGCGCGCGCTCCAGGCTGCTGGTTTCATGATCACGTCCATCCGCGACGTGACCCCGATCCCGCACAATGGTTGCCGCCCGCGCAAGAAGCGTCGCGTCTGATCATCGCCACTCACGACACCGGCCGGGGTAGATGCGCCCGGCTTGGTGTTACTCAAGCTCGGTTGCCACGATTGGATGGTGGCAACGAACGGAAGGCAAAAACATGATTCAGAAAAACTGGCAGGAACTGATCAAGCCCAACAAGGTCGAGTTCACCTCGAGCGGCCGCACCAAGGCAACGCTCGTGGCGGAACCGCTGGAGCGTGGCTTTGGTCTCACCCTCGGCAACGCGCTGCGTCGCGTTCTGCTGTCCTCTCTGCGTGGCGCCGCTGTGACGGCCGTGCAGATCGACGGCGTATTGCATGAGTTCTCCTCTATCCCGGGCGTCCGGGAAGACGTGACGGATATCGTGCTGAACATCAAGGAAATCGCCATCAAGATGGACGGCGATGACAGCAAGCGCATGGTCGTCCGCAAGCAGGGCCCAGGCGTTGTAACGGCTGGCGACATCCAGACGGTCGGCGATATCGAAATCCTCAACCCCGAGCATGTCATCTGCACGCTCGACGAGGGCGCCGAAATCCGCATGGAATTCACCGTCAACAACGGCAAGGGCTATGTGCCCGCCGAGCGCAATCGTGCGGAAGACGCTCCGATCGGCCTCATCCCGGTCGACAGCCTCTATTCGCCGGTCAAGAAGGTGTCCTACAAGGTCGAAAATACCCGCGAAGGACAGGTTCTCGACTACGACAAGCTGAGCATGTCGATCGAAACCGACGGTTCGATCAGCGGTGAAGATGCCGTCGCTTTTGCGGCTCGCATCCTCCAGGATCAGCTTGGCGTGTTCGTCAACTTCGACGAGCCGCAGAAGGAAGCCGAAGAAGAAGCAGTCACCGAACTCGCTTTCAACCCGGCGCTCCTCAAGAAGGTGGACGAGCTGGAACTGTCCGTTCGCTCGGCAAATTGCCTGAAGAACGACAACATCGTCTACATCGGCGACCTCATTCAGAAGACCGAAGCAGAAATGCTCCGCACGCCGAATTTTGGTCGCAAGTCGCTGAACGAAATCAAGGAAGTTCTCGCTTCCATGGGCCTGCACCTCGGCATGGAAGTGCCGGCATGGCCGCCTGAGAACATCGAAGATCTCGCCAAGCGATACGAAGACCAATACTAACCAATCAAACTGCGGGCGAACGATGCCTGCAAGTGAAGGAGAATAGCCATGCGCCACGGTAAAGCCGGCCGCAAGCTGAATAGAACCGCTAGCCATCGTAAGGCGATGTTCGCCAACATGGCGGCTTCGCTCATCACCCATGAGCAGATTGTCACCACGCTCCCGAAGGCGAAGGAAATTCGCCCGATCGTCGAGAAGCTGGTAACCCTCGGCAAGCGCGGCGACCTGCACGCTCGTCGTCAGGCCATCTCGCAGATCCGCGACGTCGCCGTCGTTTCGAAGCTGTTCGACGCGATCGCAACCCGCTACGCCACCCGCAATGGCGGCTACCTGCGTATCATGAAGGCCGGCTTCCGCCAGGGCGACAATGCCGCTCTCGCAGTCGTCGAGTTCGTCGATCGCGACGTCAATGCCAAGGGCGCAGCCGACAAGGCTCGCGTTGCCGCTGAAGAAGAAGCCGCAGCCGCTTAAGGCTAAGCTTCGGATCAGAAATTGAAGGCCGGATGAGCGATCATCCGGCCTTTTGTCGTTTCCGCGACTGGAGCGGTCTTTCAATCTCCCTGATTGCTTTGGAGTATCGCAATCAGCCTTGCTGAGTCGCATTCGGCTCAGGTGGCGTTAGAGCAGGGAGCATCGTGGGACATGCAGCGAAAATTGACGCGTGAGAGACCGCTTCTGTTCCTCGCGCTCCTGGTGACCATCGCCGCCGGTCTTGCATTGCGGCGCTATGGTTATGCGCTCGATCTGCCTTTCGCGATCGTCAAATATGGCGGCTCGTTATTGTGGGGAGCGATGGTCTATTGGCTCCTGGCGACAATATTCGTGTCTTCGGGACGTGTCAGGATTGCCGTGGCGGCGTTGCTCGTCGCGATCGCCGTAGAGTTTTTCAGGCTTTGGCACACGCCTGATCTTGACGCCTTTCGATTGACTGCCGCCGGAGCCCTGTTGCTGGGCAGGGTATTCTCGCTCTGGAATATCGTCGCCTATGCCGCCGGCATCGCGCTGGCGTTGGCGCTTCATCGCATCCTATTCGGGCCGAAGCGCTCAGCATGATGTTCTTGCCCACTTTTATCTCGGCGACGTCGATCATTACTAAGTGATTTATTAGACTATTGGTCGCTTGCGATCCGGGCCGGTTACCACGGCTCTCTCGATATCTGCATAGCTGCATTTCGCATTCCATATAGCGCTTTCGATAATAATAATTTGAATCCTAATTAGTTTAGTGCTAATAGGTTCTCATGAACTCGTCCAATGCCCTGCAACGCGTATTCACCGCAAACCTGCTGACGACCGGCCGCCAATGGCGACGGGCGGTCGATCTCGCGCTGAGCTCCCATGGCATATCTGAGGCGGTGGCCGCGCCGCTGCTTTGGATCGGTCGCCTGGGAGGAGGCGTGCGGCAGGTGGTGCTCGCCACTTATGTCGGCATCGAAGGCCCGTCTCTGGTTCGGCTGATCGATCAGCTCGAAAGCATGGATCTTGTCATCCGCAAGGATGATCCGACGGATCGACGCGCGAAAGGCCTGTGGCTGACGCCGGAAGGCGAAAAGCTGGCCTCCCGTATGGAAGACGTACTTGATGAGCTGCGTGGCAAGATCCTCGCCAATGTCGACCCCGCGGATATCGAAGCTGCGGTTCGCGTCCTGAAGGCTTTCGAGGAGTTTGAGGCATCCAAAGCCGTCGAACCGGAGCCGGAGAAGGTCTCATGAGCATTCCATCCTGGCGCGAGTGGTTATTTTCCGTCAAAGCCTTCATCGCTGCGATTATGGCGCTGTTCATCGCCCTGTCGCTCGATCTGCCGCGTCCCTATTGGGCGATGGCCGCCGTCTATGTGGTCGCCAATCCTCTTGCCGGCGCGACCAGCTCCAAGGGGCTTTACCGCGCGCTCGGCACGCTTATCGGTGCCACCGCATCGGTGATCTTCATCCCGCTCTTCGTCAACGCGCCGGAACTGCTTTCGATCGTTGTCGCGCTATGGACCGGCACCTTGCTGTTCATCTCGATGCTCGACCGCACGTCGCGCAGCTATGTCTTCATGCTGGCCGGCTATACGTTGCCGCTGATCGCGCTGCCGACCGTCGGCTCGCCCGAAACCATTTTCGATGTCGCGCTTGCCCGCTCTGAGGAAATTCTCATCGGCATCGTCTGTGCGAGCGTGGTTAGCGCCGTCGTCTTTCCGAGCAGCGTCGGCACCGTCCTCGGCCAGCGTATAGGTTCCTGGCTGGACGACGCCGGCACCTGGGCCGACGAGATCCTGCGCGGCGAGGGCGCTTCGCCGGCAACGCCCTTGAAGCGGCAGAAGCTTGCCGCCGACGTTTCCGGCCTGGATCTCGTCATCAGCCAGTTGCGCTATGATGCCGGCAGCCGCGACATCGTCAGGCATTCGCGCGAGCTGCGCGGCCGCCTGCTGATGCTGCTGCCGCTCTTCTCCTCCCTTGCCGATCGCCTGCACGCCTTGAAGGCTGGTGGCAAGCCGCTACCGCAGGAATTGGTCGTTGTATTGAATGAGGTGGCCGATTGGCTGGGGCAGGGTGGTCGCGGCAAGGCCGACGAGACCGCTGAGACCTTGTCGCGGAAGATCGAGGAGTTGCAGGAGAACGACCTCGATATCGGCTGGGACGATCTCGTCCGGTCGAGC
Organism: Rhizobium sp. AG207R; assembly: GCF_027109195.1. NCBI lineage: Bacteria > Pseudomonadati > Pseudomonadota > Alphaproteobacteria > Hyphomicrobiales > Rhizobiaceae > Rhizobium > Rhizobium sp. AG207R. The sequence goes on along the minus strand of NZ_JAEPVT010000012.1, from coordinate 29,020 downwards.
GCTCTCGCTCGCCTCAAGGAAATCGTCGACTTGTGGCAGGATTGCCTGACGCTGCGCGCCCAGATCGTCTCGGGACAGCAGGTCGGCACCTGGCGCCCCGCCTTCCGCTATCGCAATGTCGTCGGTCGCAGCAGGCATTATGATTACGCCCTGCTTGCCTTCTCGGCCGGTAGCGTCATCGCCGGAATTGCCGTCGCCTGCTTCTTCTGGATCTATTCCGGCTGGGCGGATGGCGCCGGCTTCATCGCCATGGTGGCCGTTGCCTGCTCGTTTTTCGCCGCGCTCGATCGTCCCGCGCCCTTCATCACCACCATGTTCATCTGGACTGCGGCGAGCCTGGTCATCGCCTGCGTCTATATTTTCGGCGTGTTGCCGTCGATTTCCGGCTTCGAGATGCTGGTGCTGGTCTTTGCGCCGCCCTTCCTGGTGATGGGCATCCTGATTACTCGCCCGCAGACCAACATGCTCGGTATGCTGCTGGCGGTGAACGGCGCAAGTTTCATCGCGCTGCAGGATCGTTACACCGCCGATTTCGCCAGCTTCACCAACAGTGCGATCGCCGCTCTGGCCGGTGTTGGCTTCGCCTTGGTCTGGACTTTGCTTACCCGCCCATTCGGTTCCGAGCTTGCCGCCTGGCGGCTGGTGCGGGCCGGCTGGAGAGATCTGGCCGAAACTGCCGCCGGCATCCGCCGTGCCGATCATGAACGCCTCTCAGGCCGCATCCTCGACCGCCTGGGCCAGCTCGTCCCCCGTCTTGCAGGCATCGAGGACCGCGAACTGAAAAAGGTCGACGGTTACGCCGATGTCCGTCTCGGCTTCAACGTGCTGATGCTTCAGAAAGAGCGTGGCCAGCTGAAGCCGGCTGCCGCTGCATCGGTCAGCGAAGTCCTGATCGGCGTATCGGATTTCTATCGTTCGCGGCTGAAGGCAAAACGGGCTGTGGATCCGGCCGAGGAACTGCGTGTGTCGATCGACCATAGCCTCGAAGCCGTCGCACAGGAAAAGCGGCAATCCGGTCGGGCGAGCCTTGATGCGCTCGTCGGCCTTCGCCGGGCGCTCTTCCCCCATGCCGAGCCGCCGGCGAGCTGGCGGCCACCGCTATCCGATACAACTCAACCTCTTCCCATTGCCGCCGAGTAATATCATGCCCGCAGAATTCGATCTTTATGGCGTTTATATCCCGCGCCTTCTCGTTCTCATGCTCCTGACGCTGTTTGTCGTCATTGTCGTTCGACGCCTGCTGGCATGGATCGGAGTCTACACTCTGGTCTGGCATCGCGGTCTTTTCGATCTCGCGCTTTACGTCCTGCTGCTCGGCGCCGTCTCCTCAGTCTCCCGTTGGTATTTCACATGAACGCGTTCAAACTCATCGGCCGTGTGGCCGTCACTCTCATCTTCGTTATTGCCGCCGTCTATGTCGGCCGCCAGCTCTGGGGCCATTACATGGATGAACCATGGACGCGCGATGCGCGTCTCAGGGCCGATGTCGTCGGCATCGCCCCCGATGTCTCCGGTCTCGTGAGCGAGGTCCTCGTCAAGGACAACCAGACCGTCAAGAAGGGCGATATCCTCTTCCGCGTCGATCGCGATCGTTTCGCCATCGCGCTTGAACAGGCGGATGCAGCCCTTGCAAGCAGCAAGGCGGCTCTTGAGCAAGCTCAGCGCGAAAGCGCGCGGCAGGCTCGCCTTGGTGATGCCGCTTCCCTGCAGCAGAAGGAGCAGGCGCTGACCACCGTGCAGCAGGATGAGGCTGCCGTTCGTCAGGCGACTGCCAATCGCGAACTCGCCCAGCTCAATCTCGACCGCTCCGAGGTTCGCGCCACCGTCAACGGCACGATCTCGAACCTCAGCCTGCGTCCGGGCGACTATGTTTCCGCCGGGACCGCAAAGGTCGCGCTCATCGACAGCGATTCCCTGCGCGTCGAAGGCTATTTCGAAGAAACCAAGCTGCCGCGCATCCAGATCGGCGACGAAGTTCATATCCACTTGATGGGGCAGGCCGAGAAGCTGACCGGTCATGTCGAGAGCATCGCTTACGGCATCGAGGACCGCGAGCGCACCTCCGGCAGCCTGCTTGCCAATATCACGCCAACCTTCAGCTGGGTACGCCTGGCGCAGCGTGTGCCGGTGCGCATCGCGCTCGACAAGGTACCCGATGGCACGAAGCTCATCGCCGGCCTCACGGCGACCGTCGAAGTGCAGGAACAGGGCCAAGCAAAGATCGCCAGCGCTGCGGAATGACTTCGCTTGAAGGGAGAGCGGCCTCCCTCAGGCCGCTCTGGAGCTAGAGGCCGCAGCTGGCCTACGTGCTGCCCGCCGCCTCTCCATCATGATCGGCCGGTAGGATCTGTATAGGATCATGGCGATCAGCAGGCCGATATAGATGAACTGCTCCACCGAGAGGACCTTAGTTGATAGCGCAAAGTGCAGAGCACCGCAGGCGGCGATGATATAGACGAGGCGATGCAGCCAGATCCATTTCTTGCCGAGACGCTTGATCGAGAAATTGTTCGACGTCACGGCCAAGGCCAGCAGCATGACAAGCCCTGCCATGCCGAACATGATGAAGGGCCGCTTCAATACGTCATCGATGACGGCCTGCACGTCCAACGCCTGATCGAGAACCATATAGACGGTCAGGTGCATCAGCGCGTAGTAGAAGCAGAGCAGACCGAGTGCGCGGCGATAGCGCAGATAGTTCCAGCCGAAGAGATCGCGAAGCGGCGTGACAGCAAGTGTCAGCAGCAGAAAGCGGATCGCCCATAGTCCCAGGAAGAGCTCGAACGTCTTCACCGCGTCGGCGCCGAGCTGATCCGTCGCCCCGAGATAGAACTCCCAGGCGGCCGGTAAAAGTCCGACAAAGTAGAGCGCCCAGACGGAGGCGGGTTGCCAGCGTTTTGGGAGAGCGAAGGAGAGGGCCATCAGAAATTCACCCTGAGATCCATGCCGCTATAGAGGCTGGCAACCTGATCGGCATAGCCGTTGAAGGGCAGGGTGGGGTGACGATTGGAGCCGAAGAAGCCGCCTTCGCCGATGCGCCGTTCCGTCGCCTGGCTCCAGCGCGGATGATCGACAGCCGGATTGACGTTGGCGTAGAAGCCATATTCCTGGCTGTTGGTCGCCTGCCATGTATTCAGCGGCTGCTTGTCGGTGAGCGTGATGCGCACGATCGACTTGATGCCCTTGAAGCCATATTTCCACGGCACGACGAGCCGGATCGGCGCGCCGTTCTGGTTCGGCAGGGTCTCGCCATAGAGGCCGACGGCAAGCAGCGTCAGCGGATTGCGCGCCTCGTCCAGGCGCAGCCCCTCGACATAGGGCCAGTTGAGAGATTGCAGGAGGCCCGATTGCCCCGGCATTTCTTCCGGCCGCACGACAGTCTCGAAGGCCACATATTTGGCGCTGCCCTGCGGCTCCACCTTGTCGAGCAGGGCGGAAAGCTGGAAGCCGTCCCATGGGATCACCATCGACCAGGCTTCGACGCAGCGCATGCGATAGACCCGCTCTTCCGGCGGGAACTCCTTGATCAGCGCATCGATATCGAACGTGCCGGGCTTGTTGACCATGCCGTCGACCTTGACCGTCCAGGGACGCGGCTTGAACTTGCCTGAGAGGCTGGCCGGATCGGACTTGTCGAGGCCGAATTCGTAGAAATTGTTGTAGGTGGTGACGTCCTTGAGCGGCGTCAGCTTCTCATCGACCGTGTAATTGCTCTTGGTCGCCGTCAGGGCTTCGGCCAGCGCCGTCTTGCCGCCGATAGCCGCCACGCCGATACCGGCCGCGGCCGCCGTCAGGAACTCGCGCCGCTTCAGATAGATCGAGCGGGGTGTGATCTCGGAGGATGCGATTTTCGGCGGGCGATAGGCGGCCATGGAACAATTCCTTTATGCGATAGCAGCTTCGATATGAGCGATACGCAACGGACACAGGTTTTGTTACACTCTTAGGCCGGCATTTCTTTGGAAGTGAAAGCAACTTTTTGTGTGCGCTTGTGATCGGGCTGTTTCGTTCCCAACTTTGGTCGAGCGACTTGTTTGCCCGGACGTGGCCCTTGCCCGGCGGCGTACCGGATTCGCTTGAGTTGATAGTGACAGTACTGCACGATTGGATTACGACAATTCCAAAAAGCGGAGTTGCCGGCGCTCTTCGGCCTGAAACCCTTGGCCGATGCCCGGCGCCGCACAATTTCCAAGATGACGAGGAAGACACCATGCCAGCTTATCGTTCCAGAACAACCACCCACGGCCGCAACATGGCCGGTGCGCGCGGCCTTTGGCGCGCAACGGGTATGAAGGACAGCGATTTCGGCAAGCCCATTATTGCGGTGGTCAACTCCTTCACTCAGTTCGTGCCCGGCCACGTTCACCTTAAGGATCTCGGCCAGCTGGTCGCGCGCGAAATCGAGGCCGCCGGCGGTGTTGCCAAGGAATTCAACACCATCGCCGTCGACGACGGTATCGCCATGGGCCATGACGGCATGCTCTATTCGCTGCCGTCGCGCGAGCTGATCGCCGACAGCGTCGAATATATGGTCAATGCGCATTGCGCCGACGCCATGGTCTGCATCTCCAACTGCGACAAGATCACCCCCGGCATGCTGATGGCCTCGCTGCGCCTGAATATTCCGACGGTCTTCGTGTCCGGCGGCCCGATGGAGGCCGGCAAGGTCGTCCTGCACGGCAAGAAGCATGCGCTCGATCTCGTCGACGCCATGGTTGCCGCCGCTGACGACAAGATCAGCGATGAAGATGTTCAGGTCATCGAGCGCTCCGCCTGTCCGACCTGTGGCTCGTGCTCGGGCATGTTCACGGCCAATTCGATGAACTGCCTGACCGAAGCGCTCGGCCTATCGCTGCCTGGCAACGGCTCGACGCTCGCCACCCACGCCGACCGCAAGCGCCTCTTCGTCGAAGCCGGCCATCTGGTCGTCGATCTCGCCCGCCGTTATTACGAGCAGGACGATGCATCGATCCTGCCGCGTTCCGTTGCCTCCAAGCAGGCCTTCGAGAATGCCATGGCGCTCGATATTGCCATGGGTGGCTCGACCAACACGGTTCTGCACATCTTGGCGGCCGCGCATGAGGGCGAAGTCGATTTCACCATGGCCGACATCGATGCGCTGTCGCGCCGCGTACCATGCCTCTCCAAGGTTGCACCGGCAAAGAACGACGTCCACATGGAAGACGTGCACCGCGCCGGCGGTATCATGTCGATCCTCGGCGAGCTCGATAAGGGCGGTCTCATCAACCGCGATTGCCCGACCGTGCATTCCGAGACCATCGGCGACGCCATCGATCGCTGGGACATCACCCGCACCAACAGCGAGACGGTGCGCGAATTCTTCCGCGCGGCTCCGGGCGGCATTCCGACCCAGGTTGCCTTCAGCCAGAACGCCCGCTGGGAGGAGCTCGATACCGATCGCGAGAAGGGCGTCATCCGCTCCGTCGAGCATCCCTTCTCCAAGGATGGCGGTTTGGCTGTCCTCAAGGGCAACTTGGCGCTCGATGGCTGCATCGTGAAGACAGCCGGTGTCGATGAATCGATCCTGAAGTTCTCCGGCCCGGCCAAGGTCTTCGAAAGCCAGGATGCTGCCGTCAAGGGCATTCTCAGCAATGAGATCAAGGCCGGCGACGTCGTCGTCATCCGCTACGAAGGCCCGAAGGGCGGTCCCGGCATGCAGGAAATGCTCTATCCGACGAGCTATCTGAAGTCGAAAGGCCTTGGCAAGGCCTGCGCGCTGATCACCGACGGCCGCTTCTCCGGCGGCACCTCGGGTCTGTCGATCGGTCACGTTTCTCCGGAAGCGGCCAATGGCGGCACGATCGGTCTGGTGCGCGAAGGCGACATGATCGACATCGACATCCCGAACCGCATCATCAGCCTGCGCGTCGACGACAAGGAGCTTGCCGCTCGCCGCGAAGCCCAGAATGCTAGGGGTTGGCATCCGGCGGAAGTGCGCAAGCGCAACGTCACCACGGCGTTGAAGGCCTATGCTGCATTCGCGACCAGCGCGGATCGCGGCGCAGTTCGCGATCTGGGTGGGAAGTAACTAGACCCCTTCTCCCCGCACAGCGGGGAGAAGGTGGACTCGAACGGTCGAGCATGGCTCGGCCGCGAGAGGACGGATGAGGGGCCTTCGAGCTTTATCGCAGCGGCGGAATTTGGCTGTCGCTGTGCTTGGCCCTCACCCTAGCCCTCTCCCCGCAGGCGGGGCGAGGGGACATCCCAGCGAAAACCTTTAAGCCATTCAAACCAAACTCTTACAGCGGCCGATTGATCTGCTTGTAGGTGTCGTTCAGCACCTTCAGGCGCTCCTCGTAGGACGTCTTCAAGCAGGCGACATCCGCCTCGCAAGCCTGCCGCTTCTTCAGCCACTCCGTCTGCTGGTCCTGCATCGTGCCCCGTGCACCCATGGCGAGGAGGCCCGAGAGCAGGTCGAAGGTCGTCACCATTTTCACATCGGCATCGTTGAGAGCGCGAACGTCGCATATCGTCTTCTCGTCCGGCTTCAGATTCTGCGCCTCGCAATCGAAGCTGGCGGCACGGGAAGTGCCGGCCATACCCAGAGAGACGAGAAAAGTGGCGGCGGCAAGATGGATCAATCGCATGTCTGGTTCCCTTTTAACGATTCCCAACGCGAAATGCATGACAGCATGTTTTTGTTCAGCGAGCCTGTTTTTTATCGCTGCAAAACTCCATTTATGCTTCATGGTTCCGCCCCCTTTTCTTTCTAGCTTCGGGCGCTACAACGTTGTTTAAAGAGAATTAAAAAGGGAAATTTCATGCACCTCCTCCTAAAGCGCACTGCCGTTTCGATGATTGCCCTCGTCATGGCGATGCCGCTTTCCGCTGAGGCTCAGACAGCGAAGACGCTGCCGCAAAGCCAGACTCAGATGCAGCTTTCCTTCGCCCCGCTGGTCAAACAGACGGCGGGCGCTGTCGTGAACGTCTATGCCGAGCGTGTCGTGCAGCGTCAGTCCCCCTTTGCCGGCGATCCCTTCTTCGAGCAATTCTTCGGACAGCGCATGCCGAATCGCACCGAGAAGCAGTCGTCGCTGGGCTCCGGCGTCATCGTGGAGGCAAATGGCACCGTCATCACCAATAACCACGTTGTCGACGGCGCTGACGACATCAAGATCGCGCTTTCGGACGGCCGCGAATTTCCCTGCAAGGTCGTGCTGAAGGACGATCGTGTGGACCTCGCCGTCCTGAAGATCCAGTCGAAGAATGAGACTTTCCCGGTTCTGCCGCTCGGCAATTCCGATGGCATCGAGGTCGGCGATCTCGTGCTCGCCATCGGCAATCCCTTCGGCGTGGGACAGACGGTAACGAGCGGCATCGTTTCGGCCCTTGCCCGCAATCAGGTCAAGAACGAGGTCGGCTTCTTCATTCAGACCGACGCTTCGATCAACCCCGGCAATTCGGGCGGCGCGCTCGTCAACATGACCGGCGAGCTGATCGGGCTGAATACGGCGATCTTCTCCCAGGGCGGCGGCTCCAATGGTATCGGCTTCGCCATCCCCGCCAATCTGGTCAAGGTCTTCCTCGCCGCCGCCGATCGTGGCGACAAGTCTTTCGAGCGGCCCTATATCGGCGCCTCCTTCGAGCCGGTGACATCCGATGTTGCCGAAGCACTCGGCCTTGACAAGGTGCGCGGTGCGCTGGTGACCAAGGTCGTCGATGGCGGTCCGGCGGCCAAGGCGGGCCTGAAGCCCGGTGAGGTGATCACGGCGCTGAATAACATTTCAATCGAGCATCCCGATGCGCTAGGCTATCGCCTGACGACGGCTGGCCTTGGTGCGACAGTGGCATTGACGGTGCTCGACAATGGGAAGGAGCATCAGGCCACGATGACGCTCGCCGCCGCCCCCGAATCCACGCCGCGCGACGAGCGGGTGATCGAGGGTAACAATCCTTTCTCCGGCGCGACCGTTGCCAATCTTTCACCGCGCGTTGCCGATGACCTGCATATGCCGCCGGATTCCACGGGTGTCGTCATCGAAAGCCTGAAGCCGAATTCGCCGGCCGACCGGCTTGGATTTGCCGCCCGCGATATCGTCATTTCCATAAATGGGGTGGCGATCAACACGACGGAAATCCTTCAGAAGACCGTCACGTCAAACCCCAGCTTCTGGCGCGTCGAGATCGAGCGCGACGGCCAGCGTATCAGGCAGTTCTTCCGATGAGCGATGACCTGTTTGCACCGCGGATACCGGAGGAGGTCGCCAATAAGCGGCCTCTCGCCGACCGTCTGCGGCCGCAAACATTGGCCGAAGTCACCGGTCAGGCACATCTGACGGGCGAGGACGGCGTATTGCGCCGGATGATCGAGGCGGGCTCGCTGGGATCGATGATCTTCTGGGGGCCGCCAGGCACCGGCAAGACGACCGTTGCAAGACTGCTTTCGGGCGAGGCGGGTCTCGCCTTCGAGCAAATCTCGGCAATTTTCTCCGGTGTCGCCGATCTGAAGAAGGTGTTCGAGGCGGCAAGGTTGCGGCGAATGGATGGCCGCCAGACCCTGCTGTTTGTTGACGAGATCCATCGCTTCAATCGCGCCCAACAGGATAGCTTCTTGCCCGTTATGGAAGACGGCACCGTCATTCTCGTTGGCGCAACCACGGAAAATCCATCCTTCGAACTCAACGCCGCTCTTCTTTCCCGGGCCCGCGTTCTGACATTCCGTTCGCATGATGAGGAAAGCCTGGAAGAACTGCTGCGCCGCGCCGAAACGGTGGAAGGCAAGCCGCTGCCGCTGACGGAGGATGCTCGCGCCAGCCTGATCCGCATGGCCGACGGCGATGGCCGCTCGGTGCTGACGCTGGCGGAAGAAGTCTGGCGTGCTGCCCGCAAGGACGAGCTTTTCGATCCCGACATGCTGGTCAAAATTGTCCAGCGCCGCGCGCCCGTCTATGACAAGGCGCAGGACGGTCACTACAATCTGATATCGGCGTTGCATAAATCTGTCCGCGGTTCCGACCCCGATGCCGCTCTCTACTATCTCGCCCGTATGTTCGATGCCGGCGAGGATCCGCTCTATCTTGGACGCCGACTGGTGCGCATGGCGGTGGAGGATATCGGTCTTGCCGATCCGCAGGCGCTTGTCATCTGTAATGCTGCTAAGGACGCCTATGATTATCTGGGGTCGCCGGAAGGTGAGCTGGCGCTGGCCCAGGCCTGCGTCTATCTCGCTACCGCCCCGAAATCCAATGCCGTCTACACGGCCTTCAAGGCCGCGACCCAGGCCGCCAAGCAGAACGGCTCGCTTCTACCGCCCAAGCACATTCTGAATGCACCGACCAAGCTGATGCGTACCGAAGGCTATGGCGATGGTTATCGCTACGATCACGACGAGCCAGATGCCTTTTCAGGCCAGAATTACTTTCCGGAGAAGATGGGTCGCCAGACCTTCTACGATCCGCCGGAGCGGGGTTTCGAGCGTGAGATCCGCAAGCGGCTGGACTGGTGGTCGAAGCTGCGCAAGGAACGCGGTGAACGCTAGTCCATATATCACCTGACGGTGACGGATTGCCGCTATGCTTTTTGCATGCGTGGAACGGTTACCCTGTCCACCATTTTGACGCTCGATTCCGCCAGGCTCTTATGACCTTCCATATCGACCACCAGATGCCAATGGCCGGCCTCCGGAATGACCAGCCGTATCGGCGATTTCTTGGCGACACCGCCGAGAAACTGATGCTTCAGCGTTTCGGTGAAGCGCTCGAAATTCGAGCCGTTCATCAGCCTGACATTGGCAACGGCCGAGAGCGTGATTTCGATCACCGTTCCGGCGCGCTGTTCCCCGAGATCGTAGTGGCTGTAGCGGAAGGCAGGCTTCGACATGGCTTTCTGTTCTTTGGATATCTGGCCGAAAGCTTACCTAAGGGCGGTTAAGGAAGCGTTCGGCGAGATGCTGTCGAAGCCTGCCAAGGGTCAATTCAGTGCAGATTGGAAGCGGCTTGGACGAAGCTGTCCAGATCGAGGACAGCACCTTCGGGCGCCAGGCAGATATCAGCCGGATTGTGGTTGCATTCTTCAGCTGCGAAGTGCAGGGCGGCTGCTTCATTGCGGAACAGGCCGCCGACAAGGCCTTGCCGGTCCTGAACGATCCAGCTGCCGCGGCGGTCGCGGCCGATGATGAAGCGGGCCGGAGCCGGGGAAATCGTGCTGTGAGCCGAGCGCCGCTGAATATGCTGTGCGTTTGCCATTGTTATTTCCTCTTGGATCTCTTCGATTTTACTCAGTGTCCGGTCAGATACAGCGCCATTTGCAGAGCGGCAGCGATCAGAAGGACAAGTCCGAGGCGCGGAGCGACGGAGCGAATTCCGTCCAGCAATGCGTCCGAAGAGAAGAGCCGCTCGTTGCGCGCAAACACGGCGGCACGAGGGCGTTGGAGAGGGTCGGCGGATAGGCCGACATGCCTGTAGCGTGACATCATAGTTCCTTTCAGTGCCACCAGCACCATGGGTCCGATAAGACCATTTCCGGTGCTACGCTGTTGAATCTATGGGGGAGTTGCTAGGTTTTCCATTTGCCTGAAGCGGCAAAAATATAAAAATCTCATAGGGATGCGGCGATTTCACAATCCCAGGCGATAGCCATGACGCGAGGCGAACCGGCCGCTGCCGTCGAGTTGAAACGGGGTGATTGCCGCCTGGATGGCCGCAGCCGTCTCTGTGCCGACGCGGACCAATGGCAGGCGAACTTCCGCCTCGATATCTCTCACCAGTGACAGGGCGTGCTTGACCGTCGCCGGCTCGCTTTCGCGGGCGAGCGCGCTGAACAATGGCTGCAACCGCTCGTCGATGGATTGTGCCGCGCCGACATTGCCGCAGGCAGCCGAATGCTGCATCGATTGAAAGAGCCGCGGAACGATATTGGCCGCACCCGAGAAGCAGCCATGACCGCCTGCGGCCGTAAAGCCGAATGCGCTGGCGTCATTCGAGGTAAACAGGCCGAACCGCTCCGGCAGAAGGGGGCGCCAGAGGTCGACGCGCGAGATGTCGCTACTGCTATCGGCGATCCCGATAATCCCTCGAATTTCGGCGAGCCGCGCGACGGTTGCGGGAGCGAGATCGACTGCGGTATGCGATGGCTGGTTATGCACGATGATCGGCAGTTCGGTCTGCGCCGCCAGCTGCTCGAAATGGTGGATGATTCCCTTCTGCGTCGGCTTGGAATAATAGGGGACCGTCACGAAGGCCGCATCGGCGCCAAGGCGCTGTGCCTGTATCGTTTCCTCCAGGGTCGTCTTCGTGTCGTTGGTTCCGGTCGCGACGATGACGGGCACCTTGTCTTCCGAAAGTTCGATGCAGATTTCGATGGCACGAATGCGCTCGGCCTCAGTCAACGTCGGGCCTTCGCCAATCAGCGAACAGACGAGAAGCCCATCGATCCCGCTTAGCAGCTGCCACTCGATATGGGCCATCATGTCGACGCCATCGAAAACGCCGTCGCGGAAAGGCGTCACAAGCGCGGTGATCGCACCGCCGATGCGCCTTTGAAAAGTCGGTCTAGTCATTTCTGTGAGATCTCAGAGGTAATGCAGCACGATGTACAGCTCGAGGGCGCCGAGCAGCAGCCCGAAGGCGAACATCGCCTGAAAGGTGCGCTTTTCCCGGACCTGGCGCGAATGAAGCGGGCGCTTGCGTGATCTTTTCGTTGTTGCTGCTGATGCCGCAACACGATGATGCTTCTCGTCGCTGTTGTGAACGAGGACGCGGATGGATTCCGTAAGATTGGGGGCGTGCATGTCGAGCATGGGATTGTCTCCATATTCCACCGTAAGCGTAACGCTGGCTCCCATAGGAAATCCATTCGGGGCCAAGGACGAAGGCGTAAGTGAAATATAAAGAACCGACATGCCCGGAGTTCCTCCGGAGACTGGTCTGCGGACCGCTGCCGGAGCATCGAAAAATTATCTGGTGTAGTCTGCCGCCGCTTACTCGGCGCCTTGCCGGTTCTTGCGGTCGAGCTGCGTCACCAGCGCTAGGATCGTCGCCGAGACCGGTGTCGGCACATTTACGAGCTTTCCGAGCGAAACGACCACACCAACGAGAGGCGTGATTTCCAGCGCCTTGCCGGCAAGCAGATCCTGCAGCATCGAGGTGCGTACGGGTCCGATCTGACGGGAACGCTCAAGACGTTCCGCCACGGACATGGCGATGTTCGATCCCAAAGCCTCGGCAACGGCTTTTACCTCGCTCATCACTTGGCCGACCATGGTCGCAAGCGCAGGATCGTCCATGATATCGGACATCAAACCGCGGGTCAGCGCACTGATTGGATTGAAGGCGGCGTTGCCCATGAGCTTGCTCCAGATATCGTCGCGTATGCGCGAGGAAATCGAGACATTGACGCCGGCCCGCTGCAGCAGTGCTGCGATGGCTTCGATATCGCCCGTCGTCTCGCCGGAAGGTTCGCCAAGAATAAAATGTCCGTTGTTGGCGAGCTTGACCTCGCCGGGTGCGACGACTTCCGCTCCCTGATAGGCAACGCAGCCGATGACGCGCTCCGGCCCGATCAGGCGCCAGAGATCGCCGTTCGGATCGAGCTCTTCCATCTGGTACTCGGCATGGCCGCTTTGACGGTCCCGGTGGAAATACCACCATGGAACGCCGTTGAGGATCATGACGACGCGGGTGCCCGAATGCAGCAGTTTCGCAATGCCGGGGACAGCTGCCGCAAGCTGATGGCCTTTGAGGCCGGTGATGACAAGATCCTGCGGCGGAAGTTCGCCAGCATCGGCCGTTGCGGTCATCTGCGCGACGAGGGGACTATCCGCATCCGCCTCCCACAGGCTTATGCCGCCTGCGCGAATGGCCTCCAGATGGGCTCCGCGCGCTACGACGGAAATCCTGGTCTGCGCTTCTTTGGCGGAGGCGAGCTTGGCCGCGATCGCCCCGCCGAGTGCGCCGGCGCCGTAGACACAGATGTTCTTGAAGGGAGAGGGCGTCATGATTTGATGCTCCGAAAGAAGTCGCATGCTCTGCCAAGATATGGCGAGCCCGTGATTCAGCGAGTGGTTTATCAGATTGTCGGCAATTGGAATTGAAAATCGCCAGACCTTCCGACACACTACAGCCTTATCGAAATTTCACCATACTCGTCCAAGCGCGAATGGGGTTAACAGGTAAAGGAAATACCTTCTCAGCCGTCGCTGCTTCACCCGGATTTTGTGAACAGATTATGTTTTCACTCCATACATTTGGCGGTTTGAAGCTTTTGGACGGCGATGGTCACGAGGTCGCCTTTCCCGAAAAGGGTCTGTTGATCCTGGTCTATCTGATGCTGGAACCAACGTCGCGCGCGTCGCGCAGCGCGATCGCCCGGTTTTTGTGGGGAGACGACAATGGCAGTGCGCAGGTCAATCTGCGCAAGCTGGTTTCGCGTGTCAGGGTTCGTCAGGAAGCACTCGGGAGATCATTTCTGCGTTTCAGCGAGACAGCCGTCGAACTCGACGCGCCTCCAACCACCTCCGATCTCTGGTTCGCGCGCACGGATGATGGCAGACCGATCTTTGTAAGATTGCAATCGCTGGTGAGGACGCTCGCGGCGGAGTTCCTGCAGGGTACAGATTGCCAGAGCGCGGTTTTCTTTCATTGGCGGGAGGCGCAAAGCGGCAGGCATCTGTCGGCACTGAAGGCGGCGCTGAATGCCGCTGCCGCCGAAGCCAATGGTATGGCGGACGTCGCTCTGGTGAGAGAGGCGGCACTCCTGGTCTTTGGTATAGATCCCGAAGATCGCGATATTCATCGCATCCTGTTGCGGATATTCGATGCGGAAGGTGAGGTGGAGCACTTCAGGCAGATTTTCGCGCAGCGTGCCGCGCTGCTGGCCTCATGGTCGGCGCAGCGGGAATATGCTTCGGAAATTCGAGCCGGGGATGCCCACCATGAACGGATTTCAGCTGCGCGAGCGAGGGTGAAGATACCCCTCCTGCTCCTGCCTTCCACGGAGGGTCAAGGGAAAGATTATGATGCCTCATCCCTCGTGAACGATATCACAATCGGTTTCTGCGCGCTGGACAGTCTTCAGATTGCGGATCGTTACACGGCGGTCCGGGTTGGCAGGGCTGGGGAACGTGCCGTTGCAACTTTCGACCAATGGGATCGCTCCTACCTTCTCGAGATGCGGCTTAGCCTTCGCGACAACGGACCGCTGCTGTTTTCGCAACTGGTCGACGCCGCAAGCGATGAAATCATCTGGGCCGAGCGCACCAGCCTCGGACAATCCTCGCCCGAAGAGCGGAGACAGGCGGTCGCACGTCATATCGTGCTGTCGCTTGCAGGGCAGATCGAAAGGCGGGAGATGATGAGGTCGCATTTCGAGGAAAATCCAGCGGCCTATCAGCGCTATCTCGCCGGCAAGCGTTACATCGAGCGCCTCTCCGTACCCGATCTGCAGAGGGCGCGTGGGGAGCTTGAGATGGCGCTGCGCATCGGCGGCCACTTCGCGCCTGCCTTGAGCTCAATGGCCCGCACCTACTCCAAAGAATGGGTACTGACCTTCGGTGGCGATGCGGCCTTGCTGGACGAGGCGGAAAGCTATGCGATGCAGGCCATCGCAGCGCGGCGCGATATCGCCGACGGCTATCGCGAGCTTGGCATGACGAAGGTCTTCCGGAAGGCGAGTGAGGAGAGCATCGAGGCCTTGAAACTGGCTGAAGCCCTTAATCCGGGCCATGCCGGCATCATTGCCGACCATGCAGAGGCTTTGCTTCATGCGTCCCGGCCGGATCTGGCGCTGACGAAGATTGAAAGCGCCATGGCGCTCAATCCGGTAAGCCCCGATACCTATCTTTGGACTGCTTCCGTGGCGAGCTATACGCTCGGTCGCTTCGAAGCTGCCCTCGATTATATCGGCCGAATGGCGAATGCATGCCTGGCGGACAGGATTTCCGCGGCCAGCTGGGCGATGCTCGGGCATGAGGAAAAGGCAGGCTTTTTCGTTCGGCGCGTCCAAAGAACCAACCCGGATTTCGATGTTGATCGATGGCTTTCCGTCGTGCCGTTCAAGGAGCAATGGCAGCGTGACATCTATCGGGAAGGGCTGCGCCGGGCAGGTTTCTGGAAGGCAATCCCGAACGTGACCATGGCATAGCAGCAGTCCGCCATCGGGTGTAAGCGTCGTCCTTACTCACGTCAGTGTTTTCCGATCGACACAGGGTCGGGCTAGTCTTTACCACAATCGCATCCTAACCTCTGCCATATCGCTCTGGACCGTGGACAACCAGTGCGGTATCGATTTCTCAATTGTCCTTTCTAAGTTGATGAATTCGCCGGGGAAGATCGTTGCGTTTCGAAGCCCTCAACCGTCTCTGGGATAGCGTTCGGGAGACCAGCCATGATTTCCGTGCCTCGACGGATGTGTTTCCCGTCGTCGATATCGAAAAGCTGGGCACGACTCTCGACCTGAAGGAAAGGGGTGCCGCTGCCGGGCGTCAGAACCGGCCGCCGCCGGATGCGCAATCGCATGACGAGACGGAGCAGCGCATCATCGCCTGGGTCGAGGCGGAAAAGAAAAGCTCCTACCAAATCCTCGAAGATCAGTTCCAGACTTTTGACAGCCGCTTGCGCAACCTCGATTTCGAGGGCCAGTTCGGACTGATCCGCCAGGCGAACGCATCAAGCGTTTCGGATTTCAAGGCGGAAGTGGCAAGCGGCGTGGACGAGCTTCATGGCCTGCGCCGCAAGCTGAAGACGGCCGAGGATGAAATGGTGGGCTTCAAGGCCAGACATAAGCTGCAGCGGGCCGCCAAGGTTTCAAGCAGGGCAGCCTGGGGCTTCAAGGTCTCGCTGATCGTCTTCCTCGTGCTCATCGAAATGGTGATGAACGGCAGTTTTCTCGCCAAAGGAAGCGAGCAGGGTCTCGTCGGTGGTGTAACCGAGGCGGCCGCCTTCGCCTTCCTGAACATCGGCATGACGCTGATTTTTTCTTTCTTCTGCGTCCGTTTTCTGGTACATCGCTCCTTTGCGCTGAAGCTGATCGGCCTGCTGGGGCTTGTCGCCTATGTCGCCGTGGCTTTGGGCATCAATATCGCGCTGGCACATTATCGCGAGGTCTCCGCGACGATCCTGAGCGGAGCCGGTGCCGAGGTGATCCAGCGGCTCAAGACCGCACCGCTCGGGTTGCAGGAACTGAACTCCTGGATGCTCTTTGCCATTGGTCTGATGTTCTCGCTCGTCGCCTTCATCGACGGCTGCTATCTGACCGATCCTTATCCCGGCTTTGCCGGCGTCCAGAAGCGTCTAGATGCGGCCAGAGACAACTACATCGACCGCAAGCTTGATCTGATCGAAGATCTCCGCGAAATCCGCGACGATCACAACAGCAAGATCGAGGAGATCATCCGCGACCTCTCGCTGCGCCGGCAGGAAACGGCTGCCATCATCGCGCATCGCGCCAGGACCGCAGGCCTCTTTGCCGAACACCAGAACCATCTCGAGCGTGCCGCCAATGTGCTGCTCACCTCTTATCGCGATGCGAACCGGGCCGTGCGCACCGAGCCGGAGCCGTCATACTTCAAAGCCGCTTACAAGATGGAGCGCCTGACGCCCGTTATTCGCACGGAAGAGGAATGGGACGACAAAGTGCTGGGCTCGCGTATCCAGAGCGCCCAAGCGGAGCTTTCGGAGCAGATCAAGCGGATCGGCGACGAATTCGAGCGCGCCATCGAAAAATACCATCAGCTCGATAATCTTTTCCCGGAGAGCATCCTTGGCGCGACGCAAGCGGCGTAGCCGGCGCGGCGGATCCGCCGGTCTCATCATCGCAACGGTTTGTCTCGCCGTCCTGTCCCTCGGGATCGTCGGCGCCTATGGTTGGCTGCGCTACAAGGCAAGCGGCAATGTCGCCGTCGACCAGGCCTCGCTCTGCCCCGTGGATGGCCCGAAGGCGGAAACGGCCATCCTGCTCGATGTCACCGATCCGATATCAGACACGACGGCGCTCGATCTGCGCAACCAGTTCCAGAAGATCGTCGCGGACGTGCCGATCGGCGGCGCCATCGATATCTATGCGCTCACCGAAAAGGAAGGTGAGCTGATCCAGACCTTCCATGGCTGCAATCCTGGAAGCGGCGCGAACGTCGACGAATGGACCAGCAATCCGCGGCTGGCGCAGGCGCGCTGGGAAAAGGGCTTCCAGAAGCCGCTCGCCGATATCGCCGGCAAGCTGACGGCGGGCGAGTCCGGCCGACTGTCGCCGATCATGGCCGCCATTCAGAAGATCAATCTGGAGGTTTTCGCAAATGCACCGATCGGCATCTCGAAGCGGCTCTACATTGCCTCCGACATGATCGAGCACACGGCCGCCTTCTCGAATTATCGAGATGGGGTCTCCTATCAGAAATACCAGCAAAGCCCGGCAAATGACCGTTTCCGCACGTCACTGGACGGTGTCACGGTCAAGATCCTTGCCTTTCAAAGGCCCAACATGAAGTTCAGCATGGAGGATCTTGCGAATTTCTGGGCGCAATGGATCAAGAACAACAAAGGTGATTTTGGCGGCTTCGTGCGGCTGGAGGGGATACGCTGATGGCCAATACCGACGCCAGATATCTCGTCCGGGATTATGGGCCGATGGTGCTATTCGCCTCCATCACCATTGGCGGCATGATTTTCATCTGGTCGTCGAAGCTCATGGGCTGGTCACTGCCAATCGTAACCGGTGTGCCGCTGGTGTTGATGGGGATCTACTTCATCGTATCGCTGGCCGTTGCCGGGTTCCGGCTGCGCAATGAGCAGGCGGGCGACAACCTCTATTACATGGGTTTTCTCTTCACCCTATCGAGTCTCGGCGTATCCCTCTATCTCTTTGCCGGGGAAACATCGATCGAGACCATAGTCCGCAATTTCGGCATCGCGGTTACCTCGACCATTGCCGGCGTGACGCTGCGCATCCTCTTCAACCAGATGCGGCGCGATCCGATCGACATCGAACGCAGCGTACGCCATGAGCTTGCCGAGATGACGCGGCGTGTCCGCACCGAACTCGATTCCTCCTCGCGCGAATTCTCCCATTACCGCCGCGTCAGCAACCAGATGCTGTCGGAAGGGTTCGAGGAGATCGCGCGGCAGGCCGAGCGCAATGGCCAGGAGATCAACAAGATCCTGGAATTGCTGGCGAAGCAGGCGGTAACCCCGATCAACGACGCAGCCGCCCAGTTGACGACGACGACATCGCAGCTGTCCGAGATCATCGGCACATTCGGTGCCGCCGTCGAGAATGTCGGCAAGAAGCTGGAAGAGATCCGCGCGCCGGAGGACGTCGTACGCGCCGAGCTGGCACCGGCGATTGCCGCCATCAAGGAGATGTCGGAGGCGCAATTACAGCCATTGCGCAATATCGAGCTGGCGCTCGGTCGTGTGGCCGAAGCGATGGGGCAAACGCCGCTGCCGAAGCCCGATGGCGATATCGCTGCTGAGCCCCAAGTCGTGCCGCGAAAACGCTGGTGGCCGCTATGGTAGCTGGAGGCCCGGGCAGCACGCCGAAACTGGAGCACAAGGGCTATAATCGTGGCCTCATCCTTGGCCTGACGATGGCCGAATCCATGCTCCTTCTGGTTTTCTGCCTGCTGCTCGTGGCTGCCGCCATGATTTCGGCGGAGAGAAACAAGCGCTACGAGGTCGAGCGGAAGCTTGAGAAGGTCGAGCAGCAAGTCGCGGTGCTGGAGAAGAAGCGAGCGGAGCAGGCAGCCGAAATCGTCCTGCTGCAGTCCAAGGTCGTCTCCGGCGATCTCTCCGCTGCCGACAAGGCCGTGGTGGACAAGCAATGGCGGGAACTGGTGCTAGCGAAAGAAACACTTGACAGCATGGCGGATCAGGGCGCGACAACCGCCGATCTGAAATCGCTTTCCAAGGTTGCCGCCGTTCTAAAAGAACATGGCGTCTCGCTGGCGGCGGCACCCGATGAGGTCAACAAGCTCTTGGCCGGCAACGCGGGCGGCAAGGGCGCACACGACTGGCCGCCCATCATCAATCTCGACGATGCCAAGAAGAACTATTTCCAATCGGGCAGCGCCGAACTCACGGGCACCTTCGCCCAGCTGCTCAGCACGACCATCACGGATGAAATCGCCAGCAATCTGAGCCTCTATGGCGCCAATATCGTCGAGGTGATCGGCCACACCGACGAGCAGCCGGTGGCGCGCGAAAAATCCAATCTCGACGATACGATCATCGGCGCAATGGATGGCAAGCTGCCGGTCTCCGCCCTGCTGCCGGCCGACAATGCCGGGCTTGGCCTTGCCCGTGCCATTGCCGTCGCCAATGTGCTTAAGGCCAATCCGAAGCTGAAGAGCGCCACCATCCTGCCGATGTCCGCCGCACAGCTGATCTTGCCCGGCGATACTGTCACGTCTGGCCAAAGCGGCGCCGTCGAGGCACGACGCCGCATCGAAATCCGCGTGCGCGGCAGGACAACGCCCGTCGCCGTCATCAACGCCGGTGCCGCCCCATCAGTGAATACGCAATAGTGCCCAATCGGCAAGGCATCAGCTTCTGAGGCCGGGTGCCTCGTAACCGGTGCGCTCGACATATTCCGTATAGCCGCCGGGATATTGATGAATGCCTTCCGGCGTCAGCTCCAGAACGCGATTGGAGAGCGCGGCCAGGAAATGCCGGTCGTGCGAGACGAACAGCATCGTGCCTTCATATTGCGACAACGCCTGAATGAGCATCTCCTTGGTGTCGAGATCGAGATGGTTGGTCGGCTCGTCGAGCACCAAGAGATTCGGCGGGTCGAAAAGCATGATCGCCATCACGAGCCGCGCCTTCTCGCCGCCCGACAGCACCCGGCATTTCTTTTCGATATCGTCGCCAGAGAAGCCGAAGCAACCGGCCAGCGCCCGCAGCGAGCCTTGACCGGCCTGCGGAAAATCATGCTCGAGCTGCTGAAACACGGTGCGCTCTCCATCCAGCAGATCCATGGCGTGCTGGGCGAAATATCCCATTTTCACGCTGGCGCCGAGCGCAACGCTGCCCTCGTCCGGCTGCGTCGAGCCCGCAACCAGCTTCAGGAGTGTGGATTTGCCGGCGCCGTTGATGCCCATGATGCACCAGCGCTCGCGGCGTCGCACCATGAAATCCAGTCCTTCATAGATGGTGCGGCTGCCATACTTCTTGTGGACGTTCTTCAGCACGGCCACGTCTTCGCCCGAGCGCGGCGCCGGCTGGAATTCGAAGGCGACGGTCTGTCGGCGCTTCGGCGGCTCGACGCGATCGATCTTTTCCAGCTTCTTCACGCGGCTCTGCACCTGCGAGGCATGCGAGGCACGTGCCTTGAAGCGCTCGATGAACTTGATTTCCTTGGCGAGCATCGCCTGCTGGCGCTCGAACTGCGCCTGCTGCTGCTTCTCGTTCTGCGCGCGCTGCTGCTCGTAGAATTCATAGTCGCCCGAATAGCTGGTGAGATTGCCGCCATCGATTTCGATGATCTTGGTGACGATGCGGTTCATGAACTCGCGGTCGTGCGAGGTCATCAGCAACGCTCCTTCGTAGCCCTTCAGGAAGGATTCGAGCCAGATCAGGCTTTCGAGATCGAGATGGTTGCTCGGCTCGTCAAGCAGCATGACGTCGGGGCGCATCAGGAGGATGCGGGCAAGTGCCACACGCATCTTCCAGCCGCCAGACAGCCCGCCGACATTGCCGTCCATCATCTCCTGGCTGAAGCTCAGGCCATCAAGCACTTCACGGGCGCGGCCCTCAAGCGCGTAACCATCGAGTTCCTCATAGCGCGCCTGCACTTCGCCATAGCGCTCGATGATCTCATCCATCCTGTCGGCCTGGTCCGGATCGCTCATTGCTGCTTCGAGTTCGCGAAGTTCGGCGGCAACGGCGCTGACGGGACCGGCGCCCTCCATCACTTCCGCGACGGCACTGCGTCCCTCCATCTCACCGACATCCTGATTGAAATAACCGATGGTGACGCCCTTATCGACGGAAACCTGCCCCTCGTCGGGCTGCTCCTGGCCGGTAATCATCCTGAAAAGCGTCGTCTTGCCTGCGCCGTTCGGCCCGACGAGACCGACGCTCTCGCCCCTGTTGAGCGCCGCGGATGCCTCGATGAAGAGGATGCGATGGCTATTCTGCTTGCTGATATTTTCGATACGAATCATGGTTACGCGAGGCCCAAAGAAAGTTTTTCGGGGGCCTTATGCCATGGGTGGGGCGCTCTGTCGCAAGTTTTCGGCGAATTGGCCAAAGGGTGTCATGTAATTGCCTGGTAAACGATTGCCGCGGGTGTCGTTGCACGCGACATGAACGTCGCAGATCGCACGATCACGCCGCGGCAAGCTTGGGCGCTTCCTATAAGTCGGGTAACAAGACATATTCCGGTGCGTCCAAATACCTTCGGTGGAACCTGCCAAAGCGAAAATTTCAGACGGGTGTGCAGAACAGCTGCACGAATTTAAACCTCATCAGCCAAGAGACATTGAGGGTTGTGCCGACGTCGACGATGCAGTTGTCGTCATAAGCGTCTACTTTGAAGCTGTATTTCAGGTCATGAAATATTTCGACGATTTTGGAGACTGTTTTCGCCGGATCGTCGAAAAGGAAGTTGTGCAGCTCAAGGTTGATGAAGGGCCGATCAGACAAGATTCGCTGTGCCCCAAGCATAACTTCCAGCTCGGCGCCATCCACGTCGATCTTCAGGAAGTCGACCTTTTTGGAATGATCATAATCATCGTCAAGCCTAACGACTTCCACTTTCGTCGACATACGTGGATCCTGGTCCGAGGGCAGGACCATGAATGAACCCATGCTATCTTGGACCGGGAGCAATCCACCTCTGTCTCCGGCTGCGCGCGGATGAACTATAATATTGCGGAGATTGTTCAGCTTTGCGTTGCGCTCGATCATCGCTGCGTTACTGGGAGATGCCTCCCAAGCATGAACCACGCCCGTTGGTCCCGTGCAGAGGGCAAGGATAACTGTTGTAAGGCCCTGATGCGCGCCGCATTCGAGCACCGTTGAACCCGGCTTGATGGTGTCAACCCACCACTGCCGTTCGCTCTGCCATTGATCGGGGTAGTTGTACCACTGGCGCGCCAACTCATCCTCAATATGGACATCGAACTTATGCGGCCCAACGAACCGCTCTCTGGCAATAAAGGATTCAAAGGCATCGGACATATCAGTGGCTCCCTGTTCAGCATCGAAATCATCAATTCAAAGACGAACCGATTTCGCCATGTGCCAAGCCTTGCATAGCTGCCAAAGAACAAGGCAGGCTCAGTTATGTTATACACGTACTGCGTCGATTGCCTCTTCGTCGCAGATGACGTCCCGGCGTACGGGGTCTGGTGTGATCGGCTGGCTCGCCGCGTTCTGCTGGTCCGTTGGATGCGACGGATCGGATGTATAATTGTTGACGAAGCAACGCATCGCATGTGCGACGCCACGTGAATTCACCTCTCGATGGTCGGCTTCGTAGTAAAGGCCGCCAGCGTAGCTTCCAGTAATGATTTCATAAGAGGGAAAGTAATCAATCCAGTCAAAGCGAGAAACGATTTGATCAGCGACGACTCTTAGAACAGACTTGCTGTAGGTGGTCGATACGAGCACGTTTCTATTTTCATACGTAGCGATCAGCGGTACAGGGGAAACTGTCAGCAACACTTTGATGTGCGGGCTCTTTGCCTTGAGCTTCCGCAGGAAAGTGAGGAGATCGGCTTCAACATCAGTGACACCGAAATTGACGAACTCATGACGCTTACTATCAAAGGAGCCCGCTACGACGCCCGGCGCGAGAGGATATACAGAGCCGTCAACCTTGGATCGCCATGCTTCGGTAAGACCAAGGGTGAAGACCAGCACATCCGCCCTCGTAAAAACCGAGCGGACGGCAGCAAGATGTTCGACCCGCGCATCTTTCACCGCTTTGACCGTTTCGAACCCGTCAGGCTCTATCTGCGGCCGATAGGGATCCACATACCGCCCGTCAGCCCGCTTCCATGAATCTTCAGAGAGCTCCCGTCCCTCGAAAGCTTCTTCATATAATTGCAGCAGCTGTCGGGCCGTGTAGAGATTGCCATAGCGTGCCGAGAAGACCCCGAAATTGCGCCGGATTCGTTCGTTTTCGGATAATCCTCTGCCATCTTCGGCTACGAAATAATAGAATCCGATCCGCTGCAATTGACGAGAAATATGTTGAGCGAAGCAGCTGCCCGCCGTAGCTATCTTCATCGTCTTGTTAATGCGGAATTTCGGATCGACGACTGGATCGAAAAGATGAGGTTCGATGCGCGATATCGAGCGCCGCCAGAGCTGGTAACTTTCTATCGCCGCATAAGGATTTGTCATCGAGTTGCCTCCGCTATGACTGCCTTGACGTTATCGTATCGAGGGCGAACCGCATGCTCGACCAGGATCGACCGGGGCGGGAGCCTCGAGTAGATCGCGAAACTGAATTCGATAAATTGCTCGAGCGAGATGAGGCGATATTCATTCGGCAATTTGAAAAGGTAGGATCCCCCTGCACCAAACGTCTCGGCAATCTCTGGATATACGGGATAGCACGGCCCGTTCAGAAGATTATCGGCAGGCAGAACTTCGCCGTCGGTGGTATCGACTCCTAACCGTCGTAGGAATATTCGGGCAATATCGTAGATACAGCGGATCTTCGGATGATTGACGGAATACATGAAAGGCTCACCGCGGGACCATTGCACGAAAGACGATGAAATATCCAAGCCATGTTCGGAAAAATGCCGAAAGAGTTGCGTCCGCTCTTGCTCCCAACGCGTGAAAAATCCGCAGGCCTCGAAGATATCACGTCTGAAGAGCTTGCGCGTTGCTTCGACGCTCAGGCCAGCTTCGTATGAAGCCAGAACGATCATGGAATGATAGGATCCCATGGGGCCCTCGAGCGGACCGTCCGAGAAGGCGTAGCAGATATCAGGATGGTAGGCATCGAAGTTGATAGAGGGAATGAAGTCGAGGTTCTGAGCGCTACCGAAGTCGAAATCCATGTCGCGAAACTGCGGATGAATAATGACCCTGAAATATTGGGACAGTTTCTCCTTATATTTTCCAATATTCTTTCTGAACGCCCATATGTCGACCGCGTCTATATGGAAGCGAGGGCCGAGAAGCTTCAAGGAATTCGCGAGACCGAATGTTTGGCAATTCGATACTAGCAGCCATGTTTCCATCAGAACTATCCCAAGCGATCGCATTCAGGCGGTCGCTATCATGTTGAAATACGTTAGATAAACGTCGTGAAATCTTTGAGGTCTCGATCAATGTCGCATTGACGATCCCATTGTTTTCTGGCCGC
Source organism: Rhizobium sp. AG207R (assembly GCF_027109195.1). Classification (NCBI taxonomy): domain Bacteria; kingdom Pseudomonadati; phylum Pseudomonadota; class Alphaproteobacteria; order Hyphomicrobiales; family Rhizobiaceae; genus Rhizobium; species Rhizobium sp. AG207R. Next base: position 4,741 of record NZ_JAEPVT010000012.1, on the reverse strand, counting down.
TGGAACTTGTCCATATAAATGGCGTCAGGTCTGGCTGATTTGCGTAGGCCTCTGCAGGGCCTGCCTGATATGCACTGTCATATATGGGCGGGACGTGCCATCGACCAACCATTCATCAGTCACATTCCCAGCTGTCTTGGGTAGTTAAAAATCGGCACTCGCGACATTCGATTATTTGTTTGGAAAAATTTTTGGCGGATGCGACGGATTTCGGTTTGACCTGACGTTTATAAAGGCGTCGCTGTAAGGATCAGTAATGCCGGTGCGCATAAGGAATGCTGATATTTAGAGCGAACGAAGGTCTACAGGATCGAAGATGCTATCCGTTTCAGCCAGCAGTCATCCAAGTTTATTGGGACGCGTTTTGCGGCAGGTTGAGGATCTGGCTTGCGTTCTGTTACTGAGCGCGGCGCTTGCCACAGTCGGGGTATCATCCAGAGCTTGGTCCGCCAATGCGGCTTCCCAACACCAGCGGCTCAATGAGCCAGTCAAGGAGATTGCGGATCAGCGCCTGCTTCTTAATACGCCCGAGGGGATGGGTGAGTTGCCCGTCTACGCGGATCATGCGATCGAAGCGGCGTCGCCCGACGTGACGAAGGTGCTGATCATCGTCCACGGCACGCTCCGAAACGCCGATGCCTATTATGCGACCGGGCAGGAGGTGCTCGCAAAGGCAGGCGATCTCGCTGACGGTACGATGGTGGTTGCGCCGCAATTCCTGATAAGACCGGATTTGAACGCTTTCTCGCTGTCTGCGCAGACGCTGGCCTGGACGCAGAATGGCTGGAAAGCCGGAAAACCCGCCCGCCAGCCGGCGCCGATCAGTTCTTTCGCCGCGCTCGATGCCCTGCTGCAGCATTTCGCTGACCGTCGCCTGTACCCTTCGCTGAAGACCATTGTCGTGATGGGGCATTCGGCCGGAGCACAATTGGTCCAGCGCTATGCCGTCGCCGGACGGGAGGCGGAAAATCTGACGAGCGCCGGCATCGCCGTCCGCTATCTCGTGGCCAATCCCTCGAGCTATCTTTATTTCGACAACGAGCGGCCGGCCTTACCGGATCAGCAGGCAGGGCTGGCTTCCTGCCCGAAGGCGACGCAATGGCGATACGGACTCGCCGGCGCACCACCATACGTATCGTCACAGGACCCGAAGCTTCTCGAAACGAGATATGCCGCGCGCAACGTGGTCTATCTGCTGGGGCAGGCGGACACGAATCCCTATACCCATTTCATCGACCGCTCCTGCGGGGCGATGGCGCAAGGGCCGTATCGGCTTGCACGCGGGCTCACCTATTTCGACTATATGAAGAAGCGGCATCCTTCCGATCTCGATCAGAAGGTCGTCGAGGTACCCGGCGTGGGGCATGATGATGAAGGGATGTTCGCCTCGGATTGCGGCATTGCCGTTCTGTTCGATCGACCGGTGCCGCCGTCTTGCCCGGTTATCGATGGGACTGCAAAACTATCCGGAGCGGTGCCGTAAGTTTTCTCGAGTGGTCGATCCCCATCGTGATCCCGCCGTCTACTTTCATGCGTCAGCTGCGATAGGCCGGCTGCGGGCGCGATGATCGGATTTTTCGCTGTATCGGGCGCTCGATGCCCAGGTAGCAAACGACGGCAAAGGCCAGCGAACCCAATGCGATAGGCATCGGCTGCATATCGTGCGGCACTCCGATGCGCAAAAGCAGTGCAGTGACCAGGATGCCGGTCAGGACGTGCCAAACATAGATGGAATAGGAGGCATCCCCCAGGAAATGCAGGAACGCCAGCTGTGGCACGCCTCGTTCCCGCTCGGCAAAAACAGCGCCTGACAGCAGCAACACTGCCGGTATGCCCCAGCGCACCGCCCGCTCCAAATGGATCAGCGGATCGCTCGCCACAAGCAGCACAACGCCGACGATCATCAAGCCGATGGCAACGGGAAAAGGCAGTCGAAAACCCTGTTTCCACAGGCGCCCGATGATGATGCCGGCGGCAAATTCCAGAATGACCGGCTGTGTGAAAACACTGAGGTAGCCGGGAGGCAGCAGGTAATGCGCAATCACAATGGTCACCAGGGCCACCATCAAGAACCATAGCCGCCTGAATTCCGGCACAAGCAGCGAAATTGAAAAAATGAGATAGAAGAACATCTCGTAGGACAGCGTCCATCCCTGCTCGACGACAGGGTGCAGGGCTTCGTCCTTCATGAAGGGCACGAAAAACAGCGAGCCAATCAAGTTCTCGATGCTCAAATTCGTGTCGAAGAAGAATTGCGGCTTCAGCACGGCAACGATGAAGGTTGCCGCCGTCGCGATCCAGTAAAGCGGCACGATCCTGATGAGCCGGCGCCACATGAATTCCTGCGGACCGAGCGATCTTCCGTCGGTCGTGACCCACATGATGAAGCCGCTGATGACGAAGAATATATCGACCCCAGCTGCTCCGCTCTTGAACTCCAGGCCATATGTTTCGCAGACATGGAAGCAAAGAACGGAAATCGCGGCGACGGCCCGCAGATATTGAATGCTCGCGATATCGCTGCCGATTTTCAAGCGGTGCCTCACACGATTGAACTGCTATCTCCGATGCCCCGAGGCCCGATTCAGCGATAAAATGTGTCGAAAGGCCGGGCACCGTGCATGACGGGTTTGAGGCTCGGCAGACCGAATATTGCTGCATGTTGCTGCAGCAACAATTTCAATGAAAATGGATCATTTCCCGCCGGTTTCGTGGCCGAAATCGGGCAATTGGATGTAGGGACGAGTGCTCATAAAGCCGAACGCTTGTGCAGGAGCTTCGCAATCCGCCGAAACCGCTTAGACCGCTCGAACTTCGGCAAGCCGCTTGACCGAGTATTCGTCCTGCCAACAGACAGCAGCTTCCCATGCGGCTGATGCCTGTGCGGCGATATCATATGCACCATCGTCAAGATCGGCAGCGTTGTCGGGCAACACGAGGTCGAGGTCTGGAACGTCGACATGTGACTCATCCCAGTCGATCAAAGCGACGCGATCTGCAGTCATGCGGATATTGCCAGGGTTGTTAGGATTTCCATGGACGACGCATGTTTGACGCCCGACAAGCCGCGCCCAAGCTGCTCGGCATCGGGTGACGCCCTCGGATGGCATTGCGGCAAGGTTGACCCTCGTTCCGGTTTCGACATGCAGAAGGTCGGTTGACGATCTCCAACCGGGACGCTGCGGCCAGCCTCGCGTCAATCGGTGCAGCTTGCGGAGCGTCTCGGCAACGCGACGCCAATCGGCCCCCGTTTCGGGCGGCCCGCCCTCCATGTATTTCATTACCACCAGACCATCCACGAAGAGCCGGCCATCCGTCGTCGGGATCGGCGTCGGAACGGTCATGCCTTCGCGGTCGAGGTATTGGAGTAGCTCCGTTTCCCAGGCGAGATCAGCGTCGGTTCTGAAGCCGAGACGAGCGACGGCAATCCGTCCATGGATGCGAACGCTCCATACATCGTTGGCAACTCCACCGGTGAGTGGTTCGAGGCGAACCGCGTCCTCACCCCATTGCCCGAGCGCTTCCCATCCCATTGGCGATATCCTGGCGCATGACTAGTGCCTGACCCGTTTCGTCCGCAGGCGCTGGCGATGCTAATTAACGCGATTGGCGTAATATGCAACAGTGATGGCATGTTTCGCCAATGATCTGCCGCCAGCGAGCTTCTATTTGTGATCTTGCGAACAGAGAGGCAGATATGAGCAATACACGCAAGAAAACAGCGCTCGTGACCGGCGCATCCTCCGGCATGGGCAAGGAAATCGCCAAGCGTCTCATCAGCGATGGCTTCAGGGTCTATGTGGCGGCGCGCAACGTCGACAAGATGCTGGATCTCGAACGCCTTGGTGCACGCGCCCTGCAGATGGATGTATCCGACGATGACGAGATCAAGGCAGCCGTGGGGATCATTCTCGCTGAAAGCGGCGGCGTCGATGTCCTTGTCAACAATGCAGGCTTCGGACTGTATGGACCTGTCGAAGACATCGCCATGGACGAGGCGAGATATCAGTTCGAAGTCAATGTCTTCGGTCCGGCTCGCCTGACTCAGCTTCTCTTGCCTGCGATGCGCCAGAGGGGCTCCGGCACCATCGTCAACATCACCTCGATGGGCGGCAAGATCTATACGTTGCTCGGCGCGTGGTACCATGCCACCAAGCATGCGCTCGAGGGCTGGTCGGACAGCCTGCGGTTGGAACTGGCCCCGTTCGGCATCGACGTCGTTGTCGTCGAACCGGGCCTCATCGAGACGGGATTTGGCGATGTGGTCGCCGACGGTCTCGTGAAACGTTCCGGAGCAGGCGCATATGCCAAGGTTTCGCAGGCGGTCGCCAAGACCACGAGGGCGACCTATGGTCATGGGCGCGGCACGGATCCGAAAGTGATCGCGGATGTCGTCTCGGCTGCCGTGCATGCGAGAAGGCCGCGGACGCGCTACGTCGCCGGCAAATATGCCAAGCCGATGATTGCGATCCGCAAATGGCTCGGTGATCGGATGTTTGATCGCATCATCATGAGCCAGATGCGCTAACATTCCCGCCGGCGGATGACAGACGAGCGTAATTCTGCGAGATCGAGCTTAGAGGATCGACTGAGATGAGTGTGATGCCAGCAGACAAATGCAAGGTGCCGCAGGCCTTCTGGCGTGCGGTCGAGCGGATCGGCTTGCCACCGTCTGCGGTTCTGCGTCAGGCCCGTTTGCCCGCCACCTTGCATCTGGGCGAGAATGGCATGGTGACGACCT